>JBCCQJ010000006.1:0-43391 GCA_039024395.1 Bacteroidota bacterium
CACGTGGTCGAGTGGGCGAGTGTTCGAGTGGGTCCGTGCGTGCGTAGGCCCGTGTGCGAGTGAGCACGTGCCTCGGTGAACCGGCGGGAGGCGCCCGCCTCGAGGCCGAGCGCTGACCGACCCACCGTGTCATCCTGAGCGAGCGGAGCGAGTCGAAGGATCTCAGCCGTGCAGGACGTTCCGACAGCGCGCGCATTGAGGCGGTGCGCGACGGAGATCCCTCGACTCCGGCCGCCGCGCGGCCTTCGCTCGGGATGACACAAAGAGACGGGTGAGGTCAACACCGAGGCGGTCATGGCATCAGCTCGGCGGCCTTGACGAGGTCGGCCAGGAGGCCGGCGGCGGTCACGTCCGGGCCGGCGCCCGGCCCCTGGACCACGAGCGGCGTCTCGCGATAGCGCGCCGACCGGATCAAGATCACGTTGTCGGTGCCCTCCGAGCGCCCGAACGGCGAGCCCGGGTCGACGGCGCGGACGCCCACCCGCAGCCCCGCCTCGGTGATCTCGCCCACGTAGGCGAGCCGCCGGCCCCCCGCCTCGGCGACACGCTGTGCCCACGCGGCATCGAGGCGGTCGAGGGCGTCGAGGAACGCCTCGGGGCTGGCGTCGGCGAGGTCGGCCGGGACGAGGCTCTCGACGGCCACGTCGGCGCGCTCGACGGCGCGGCCGGTCTCGCGGGCGAGGATGAGCAGCTTGCGGGCCACGTCCTCGCCGCCGAGGTCGTCGCGCGGGTCGGGCTCGGTGAGGCCCCGCGCCTTCGCCTCGCGCACCGCCTCGGAGAACGCGGCGCCCGCCGCGAGGCGGTTGAACAGGAACGCGAGCGTGCCCGAGAAGACGCCCTCGACGTGGTCGATCCGGTCGCCCGAGCGCAGCAGGTCGCGGATCGTGAACACGACCGGCAGGCCCGCCATCACCGTCGTCTCGTAGTGGTAGCTCACCTCGCGGCGATCCGCCGCCACGCGGAGCCGGCGGGAATAGTCCAGGTCGAGCGTGTTGGCCTTCTTGTTCGGGGTCACCACGCCCACGCCGGCCTCGAGCCAGCGCACGTAGCGCCGGGCCACGGCCTCCGAGGCGGTCGCGTCGACCACGATCCGGCGCTCCAGGCCGGGCGCGAGGAGCCGGGCGTCGAGCGCGTCGAGGTCGGCCGCCGCGGCGTCGGCCCCGAGGCGGTCGAGGGCGCCGGAGAGCGGCAGGCCGCCCGCGTCCCACGCCATCCGGCGCGAGTTGGCGACGGCCACGAGGCGGAGGTGGATCCGGTCCTCGTCCATCAGCGCCGGCGCGTGCTCGGCCAGCATCTCGACGAGGCGTTGGCCGACCGTCCCGGTCCCGATGACGGCGACGTGCACGCGACGGCGGCGCAGCGGGAACGCCTCGTGGAGGGCCCCCAGCGCAGCGGCCACCTCCTCGCTGCGGACGACCGTCGAGATGTTGGTCTCGGCCGCGCCCTGGGCGATCGAGAGCACGTTGACGCCGGCCCGGCCGAGCGTCGCGAACAGGCGGCCCGCGAGGCCCGGCTGGTGGCGCATCCCCTCGCCCACGGCCGAGACGACGGCGCAGTCGGGGATCGCGTAGACGCGCCGCACGTCGCCGCGCGCGATCTCGCGCTCGAACGCCCGCTCGAGGGCGTCCACGGCGACGTCCGCCTCGGGGCCGTCGACGACGAGGCAGATGCTCTGCTCGCTCGACGCCTGGCTCACCATCCGCACGTTCACGCCCGCCTCGGAGAGCGCCCCGAACAGCCGCGCCGAGACGCCCACGGCCGACGTCATGCCCGCACCCTCGACCATCACCACGGCCACGTCGCGGACCGACGAGATGCCCTTGACGCGCAGGTCGAGGTCGTCGGTCTCGTCGCCGATCTCGGTGCCCTCCGCCTCGGGGTCGAGCGTGCTCTTGATCGAGATGGGGATGCCGGCGCGCTCGGCGGGCAGCATCGTCCGCGGGTGGAGGACGTTGGCGCCGAAGTAGGCCAGCTCGGCCGCCTCGCGGTAGCTGAGCCGGGCGAGTGGGACCGCCTCGGGGACGAGCCGCGGGTCGGCCGTGTAGACGCCCGCCACGTCGGTCCAGATGGTGCACGTCTCGGCGCCGAGCGCCTCGGCGAGGATCGTGGCCGTGTAGTCCGAGCCCGAGCGGCCGAGCGTGGTCGTCACACCCGCCTCGGTGGAGCCGATGAAGCCGGTCACGACGGCGACGGTCGCCTCCCCGAGGCGGTCGACCTCGCCCCGCGCGAGCGGCCGCGTGGCCTCGAAGTCGACCGCCGCATTCCCGAACGTGTCGTCGGTGCGGACGAGGTCGGCGGCGTCGAGCGCGAGGGCGTCGTGGCCGGCGGCGCGGAAGGCGGCGGCGACGAGCGGGGCGCTCAGCCGCTCGCCCGTCGCGATCACGGCGTCGCGCGTCCGCGGCGTCGCCTCGCGGAGCAGCGCGACGCCGTCGAGCAACTCGCCGAGCGCCCCGAGGCGGGCGTCGAGCACGGCGCGGACCGCCTCGGCGTCGGCCTCGCGCGCCAGCTCTCCGAGGGCCGCCTCGTGGCGGGCGCGGATGGCGCCGACGAGGGCGTCGTGGCCGGTCCGGGCGAGGGCCGCGTCGAGCGCGGCCAGCAGGTCGTCGGTGGTGCCGCCGAGGGCCGAGACGACGACCACGCGCCGGCCCGCCGGCCCCTCGGCCACGAGGCGGACGGCCCGGCGGATGCGCTCGGGCGTGGCGACGGAGGTGCCGCCGAACTTGGCGACGTGGACGGGGGAGGGCATGGGGCTACGAAAACGCCCGCGCTCCGGAGCGGAGGCGGGCGGTCCGAGGGGGGGCGAGCTGGCGGCCGGCTCCGGTCACCCGCGACGTTCCGCCTCGGGGGAGGGCGTTCGGGTCGGGCGGGTCGGTCGGAACGGCATGGCGCGAAAGCTAGCGGGCTGCCCCAGAACGGGCAACCGGCCCACCGGCGCAAAGCGCTTCCGAGGCGCAGAAAAGCCCTGAGGCGGCTTTTCTCGAGGCGGCCCGGCTACTCCTCCGTCCGGTGGTCGATGCTGAGCACGCGGTGGACGCGCCACCCGTCCTCGGTCTGCCGCCAGACGTGCGCGAACCGGGCGCGGCCGGTCTCCTCGGCCTGGATGAACCGATGCTCGCCCATCTGCACAGCTCCGAAGCCCGGGACCGGCGACACGAGGAGGGTCTCGAGGATCACCTCGCGCACGAGGCCCTGCTCGCGCGGGCAGCCCTCGGCCTGCCGCCGGATCGCATCGTGGACCTCCTGGCCGCGCGTGACCCCCACCTTGTCGTGGTAGAACTCGACGTCGGCGTCGAGGAGAGCGATGGCCGCCTCGGGGTCGCACGCGACGAAGATGGCGTCGAACAGCGTACGGTCCATCTCTCGCAACTCCTCGAACAGTGGCCCCGAGGTGGCCGGGTCGGCGGCCGCCTCGCCCACGCGAACGCCGTCCATCACCCCGTCTGGTGTCTCGACCACGAGCCGCGCCTCCTCCGCCTCGGGGGCGATCAGGAGAACGACGGGCGCGTCCTCGGGCCGGAAGCGACGGTCGCCCTGATAGAGCATCCGCGTCGGGTCGTTGTCGTTGATCGCCCCGAGGAGGGCGCCCTCCTCGACGAAGAGGCGGAGCGACAGCGCCGGACCGTCGGCGTCTCGCATCGTGAGGCTGTATCGCCCGACGAGGTGATCCCGCAGGGCGTCATCGAGGGGGAGGTCGCGGACCTCTGGAGTCTGGGCATGGACGCCCGAGGCGAGAAGGAAGACGGCGAGCGGGACGAGGCGGAGCAACATGCAGCAGGTGGGTCTGGGGGTGGGGCTACGGGACGGCTCGGCGGGGGTTACCCCGGGGCGGCAATGATGAAAAGGCCCCGCCCCGAGACCGTGGACGCTCGGGACGGGGCCTCGCAGGGCACGTGCGGCCGGGTTGTCGCGGCCCTGCCGCCGGCCCTGCTGGCGATGCCGCTTCGGCTAGCGGCGCACGAACGGCTGGCTCTCGACCGCCCCGTCGCGGCGCAGCACGATCCGGTAGGCGCCCGGCGCCAGCGTGGCCGTGTCCACCCCGAGGCGGTGCGGCCCGGCCGCGTGCGGCCCCGAGGCGAGGTCGCGGACGCGCCGGCCCAGCGTGTCGTAGAGCGCGACGTCGACGTCGGCGGGCGCGTCGAGGTGGAACCGGACCGTCGTCTCGGCGGCCACCGGGTTCGGGGCGACAGGCAGCAGGGCCTCCGCCTCGGAGGGCGCGGCCTCGGCCGAGGTCGCCCCGCCGATCACGATGCGGCGGACGGCGCGGCTGCCGGCATCGGAGACGTAGAGCGTGTCGCCCGAGGCGGTCGCCACGATCCCGTTCGGGCGGTTGAAGGTGGCCGCGGTGCCCGGCCCGTCGTCGGTGCCCGGCGCGCCCGTCCCGGCGAGAATCGAGACCTCGCCCGCCTCGGTGATGGCGTACACGCGGTGCGCGTCGATGGCGGTCGCGAAGAACCGCCCGCCGCCGTAGGCGAGGAAGCCGACCTTGCGCTGGAGGTCGGCCAGGAGCACGAGGTCGCTCCCGTCGACGCGGTAGATCTTGCCGTTGTTGTAGTTGGCCACGTGAAGCCGGTTTTGGCTGTCGAAGGCGAGGCCGGCCGGCCCATCGAGCCGGCGGTCGCCGACGACGACGTCCACGAGGCTTCCGCTCGCCGTCATGTGCTTGATCCAGTTGTTGTCGTAGCTGGTGACGTAGAGCCGGTTGTTGACGGCGTCGAAAGCAGCGCCGCTGATCGTGACCCGCGCGCCGGCCTCGGCGAGGCGGTGCTGGACCGACCCCGAAGCCGACACCCGCGACACGTGGCCCGCGTCGATGCCCGCGTCGTAGTAGTTCGCCACGTAGAGCGTGCCGTTGGGTCTGAATGCCAGCCCGTTTGCCGACGAGAAGCCGCGGGCATACACCGAGGTGGACCCATCGGAGAGGTCGACGCGCGTCACGGTCTGGCCGGGCACGTAGGGCTGGAGCGTCCCGAACCGCGAGCCGTAGAGGGCGCCGTCGGGGCCGAGCGCGAGGGCGTCGTCGATCTCGGAGCCGGGCGGCACGACCGTCTCGACGGTGACGGCCTGGCCGACCGCGCACGGGGCGACCAGGAGGAGCGTGAGGAGGGAAGCAAGCAGGCGCATGGGGAGCGGGGTGGTGAGCCGCCAACCTCCCCGCACCACGCCCGTCTCATCGGCCCAACGGGTGTCCCAATCGGTCTCACTGCGCGCAATGAGACCTCCGAGGCAGTGTGAGAGGGCGTTGAGGGTTCACCAGGTCGGGCTCTGCGCGGCTGCGCCGGCACCTCCGCTGTGTCGCGTTCCATCGCCGACGCTCGCGCGTCGTCTGCTTCACGCTCCGTGCGGAGAACCGGCTCGCTCGCGCACACCCGTGACCTGAAACCCTCAACTCCCTCTGAGACCCCCGAGGCGGTCTTCCCGAGGCGGTCCCTACGCCACCTTCGCCTCGCGGACGGCTCCGTCGCCCGAGACCACCGCCTCGGGGAGCGCGCCGTCGCCGGAGATCGCCGCCTCGGGAGGCTCGGCCGCCATGCGCGCCCGGTACGCCGAGGGCGTCTCGCCGGCCACCTTCTTGAACACCCGGTTGAACGACGCCTTGCTGCTGAAGCCGGCGTCGAGCCCGACCGCGAGCACCGTCAGGTGCGAGTGCGCCGGGTCGGCGAGGCGGGCCTGGGCCTCGGCCACACGGTAGCCGTTCACGACGTCGTAGAACGTGCCGCCCATCGCCTCGGCGAGGACCTGCGACAGCGTCCGCTCCGACACCCCGAGGCGGTGCGCGAGCGTCCCGAGGCGGACCTCGGGGTCGAGGTACGGCCGCTCGGCCTCCATCAGCACGCGGAGGGCGTCGGCATGGAGCGTGGTCTCCGGCGCGGGGGTGGCGCGCGGGGTCTCGGGGGCCGGTGCCGCCTCGGGGAGGGCGAGGGCGGGGAGGACACGCGCCGGCCGCCGGAGCATCCCGTAGCCGATCGCCGACACGAACACGGCGAGCGCGAGCGGCACCAGGTAGTCGAGCCACGCCAGCAGGCGGCCCGTCGCCAGCAGGACGCCGACGTTGACGGCGATGGCCGCCGCCGAGGCGCCGAACACGGCCGTCGTGCGCCGGAGCCCCACCAGGCGGTCGTCGTCGGCCCCGGCCGCCTCGCGCCGGTACCGCGCCGCGTACCGTCCCACGAGGTGGACGACCACGACCGCGTAGGCGACCGACTGCAGCCCGTAGAAGAACGTGAACATGAAGCCGAATGCCGGCCGGCCGGCCGCGACCGCCTCGGGGGCGAGCACCGGCGTCGCCAGCACGGCCGCGATCAGGCCGACCTGGAGCACAAACGGGAGGGCGTGCACGATGTCCTCGGGCTCCCAGCCGCCGCGCCCCGGCAGCAGCCCCCGCACGTACCCGTAGAACAGCGGCCCGATGGCGAACCAGAGCGTGCCCAGAAGGGCGTGCGCGACGCCTCCGAGCGAGACCCCGGAGAGCACCAGGGCTGTGTTGCCCAGCAAAGCCGACATTGTCAGCACGAGCGCGGCCAGGCACAGGCGCGCGCCCCGAGGCGGCCGGGCGCTCCGCAGCAGCACGCCACCCAGCACGAGCCCGTGGAGGGCCGCCACGGCGGGGAGGAGCGACGAGAGGGAGAGGACGGGCGTGGTCACGGGCGCGCAGGCAGGGCGGGGCAGCCTAGCCGCGGGCTCTCTCAGGAGCAAGGCCGAAGGGGCGCCCTCTTCAGGGACTCCCTATTCCAGCTCGTGGCGCCGGTCGCGGAGGGCCTTGTTGAGGAGCGCGCGGGCGCGAAAGATGTGCGCCTTGACCGTGCCCAGCGGCAGGTCCAGCTCGGTCGCGATCTCGTCGTAGGTCATCTCCTGCTGGTGCCGCATCACGATCACCCGGTGGTACTTCTCGGGCAGCGCGTCGATGGCCTCCTTCAGGATCGCGTTGCGCTGGCCGGTCACGATGTCGCGGTCGGGCCGGTAGGTCGCATCCGGCAGCTCCATCTGCAGCTCGCCGTCGCGCGTCTGGATCGGCTTGTCGATCGAGAACGTGGGCAGCTTCCGCTTGCGGATGAAGTCGATCGTGTGGTTGGTCGTGATGCGGTAGAGCCACGTCGAGAAGGCGTAGTCGGGCGAGTAGCTCTGGAGCGACCCGAACGCCTTGACGAACGCCTCCTGCACGAGGTCGTGCACCTGCTGCCGCTCGCGGACCATCTTGCCGACGTGCCGCCGAAGGGGCTCCTCGTACTTCTCGACCAGTCGCTGATACGCCCGCTGGTCGCCGCCGAGCGCCTCGGTGACGAGGCCGCGGTCCTCCTCGCTCGACGCCGAGGGCGCGGAGGTCGTGTCGGAAGACGAGGCCATGCAGTCGGGAGCGGTCGGGCGGGAAAGCTACCCCGAGGCGGCCGCCGCTGCCGCCCCTCCACCTCGGGGCGGCCGGCCGCCGCTATGGGGGGCCGTATCCTCGGGGCGTCGTCCGCTCTGACCCATGCGTTGTCTCGCCCTCCTGCCCCTGATCCTCCTCGCGACCCCGGCCCTGGCCCAAGACGCCGGCACCGAGATGGTCGAGGCGCTGTTTTCGATGATCTTCTCCGGGTCGGGTGAGGGCACGCAGGTCGAGGTCGTCTTCGACGAGGCTCCCGCCGGCACCGAGAGGTCTCTGCTCCCCGAGGGCGCGGCGCTCCTGGGCGGCTTCACGGTGTCGCGCGACACCGCTCCGCAGGTCCGCGTCGCCTTCGCCCGCCTCGATGCCGACCCCGAGGCGGCGGCGGCCGGGTTCGCCGACGCGCTCGCCGGCGGCTGGGTCGCCGTGCCGAAGACCTACCAGCCGAACGCCTTCGAGGTGTGCGGGCCAGACGAGATGCAGTACGAGGTGCAGTTCGCGCCACGGCGCGCAGGGGGGACCTACGTCAGCGTCGCCGACGAAGGCAGGTCGTGCCCGCCCGACGCCGCCGCCCCGCTCTCGGAGAGCGAGGTCGAGGCCTCCATCGAGGCTTCCATCGAGGCTTCCATCGAGGCCTCCATCGAGGCCTCCATCGAGGCGAGAGACCCCGCCGCCTACGACCCGATCATCCTCCCCGACCCGTTCCCCGTCGGAGGCTTCGCCGACCGCGACACCGACGCGTTCGCCTACGACATGGAGGGCATCCGCGGCGGCTACCAGCGCCTCGAGGTGAAAGAGGGCTCGTCGGTCGCCTCAGTCGCCGGCATCATCGCCGACGCCTACGAGGCCGAGGGCTGGACCCGCCTCGGGGAGGAGGTCGCGCTGGACGAGGCGCTCGTCTCGACGTGGACGCGCACCGAGCTGGCCGAGTTCGACCACCTGCCCGACATCGTGACGCTCGCCACCCTCCGCGTGCAGCCGACCGGCGAGGGGACCTACGAGGTGCTCGTCACGGCGACGCGGTAGCGCGCCCGTCGGGTCGCTCTGAAGGAACGGGAGGAATGGAAGGCGCGCTTCGCGCGCGGAGGAATGGAGGAACCGCCTCGGGGCGAGCTATCCTGGAGGTGCATCCTAACGTTCACCCGTGCGCGTCTCCATCCTTTTCCTCGTTGCGGTCACCTGTCAGTTCAGGCGCAGGCAGATCCTGAGGCCGACCTAGTGGAGGCCGTCTACGGCACGTTCTCTCTCACCTCGTACGTTTTGACGCAGACCCGCCTCGGGGATCTGCCAGATGGGGTCGACGCAGATCGCTTTCCAGATGGTGCAGAGGTCGTGGGCGGCTTCGTCCTCGAAGACCCATGGGAAGGGAGGGATCCTGTTCCCATAGGAGTCGCCCGAACAGACGCGGAGTACCCCGAGGCGGTGGATGCCTTCTACGACAGTCTCCCAGACGGATGGGGCCTCACGACGATGGGCGGGAACGGTTGGGCACATGTCTGCGGTCCCGAGCCGTTTCCTTCGGTCGCGTTCGTTGAGCGCGAGGCGGGCGGCACGTACATCGTTATGGGCGGTCCACTGCCAGCACGACCCTGTGAGCCGGAAGACGAGCCCGTGATCATATCGGCCGATCCTGACGTGGTCACCGAGCCTGCCGTGATCGTCTATGATGTCGCTGTCGATGAACCGGATGAGGCGCGCGAGTCGATCTCAGGGCCGGAGATCCCAACCCTCCTTCAGGGCGATCTCTTAGCGCCTCTCGTCGAACCATTCGGCCGACAACGAGGCGGTGAATACACGGGGTCGACGACACGAGAAGTCTTCAGCAGGGTGACCGTGGCGTCCGCTGCAGAGCAGGTCCGGTCGGTCTTCGAGGCCGACGGTTGGACCCGCCTCGGCGGCTACGAGACCGGAGGTACGGTCGTGTCAGTTTGGAGCCGGACTGATGAACGAGACCGCGCTGTCATCGCGACCGTCACAGTTCGCCCGGCCTACCGCAGTGCTGTCGTTACCGTCACCGCGACGCGGTAGAGCAGACAGCAGGTCGGTACGAGGATAGCTCCTCGCTTCGAGAGCCCGTCAACGGTTGTTCCTCCACTCCTCCGCGCGCGGAGCGCGCCCCTCCACTCCTCAGAGCGACCCGAAGGGCGCTCTATGCCGCACCCGGAGGGCGCTTCGGGGTGCGCTTCGTGCTCGGCCCCGAGGCGGCGCGCGTGCGCTGAAACGGGCGACCCATCCAGGGCGGGAACAGGAACAGGCCGTAGGGCTCCTGGCCCTCCTTCGTCAGCGACTGGTGGTGCCGGCCGTGCGCGCGCTTGACGGCTTGCGCCGCGCTCGCCTTCGTCTTGAACGGCCCCAGCCGGCCGTGGGCGTACACGTCGTGCAGGACGAAGTAGAGCACGCCGTACACCGCGATCCCGACGCCGAGAGGGAGCGCCGTGCTCGCCAGCGGGTCGGCGCGGCCGGCCCAGATCAGACCCACCGAGAGCGCGGCGAAGGCGAGCGAAAACAGGTCGTTCCACTCCAGCCCGTCGCCATGCCCGTGCGCCGGGTCGTGGTGCGTGCGGTGCATCCGCCAGAGGGCGCCGTGGAGAAGCCACCGGTGGAGGACGTACGACAGCACCTCCATGACAGCGAACGCGGCGGCGACGAGGAGGGCGAAGCGGAGCACGGGACCGAGGCGGGGAACGTGTCGTAGGAAGCTAGGCCCGATGGCAGGTGCGTGGTTCGTAGGGCGTGGGAGAGATGCCTGGGCCACGGCCCGCCACATCGCACATGATCCTACGTCCGACGGCCCACGTCCCAGACAGGGACGGGCACGCGTCCTGCCTGTTGATCCAGACCCCACGCGCCATGCCCAAGATTCCCCACACCGATGACGCCCTGCTGGCGGACTGCGACGTCGAAACGCTCGCCGCGGGCACCAAGGGCGGCCAGCGGGCCAACAAGGTCGAGACGGGCGTCCGCCTGACGCACCGCCCGACGGGCATCCGCGTGCTCCGGCGCTCCGAGCGGAGCCAGCACCGCAACAAGGCGCTCGCGCTCAAGGAGCTGCGCCGCCGCCTCGAGCTGCGCAACCGCCCCGAGAAGGTCCGCCGCGCGACGAAGCCGACCAAGGCCTCCCGGACGCGCCGCCTCGACGCCAAGCGCAAGCGCTCCGAGAAGAAGGCCAACCGCCAAAAGCCCGACTGGTAGCCCGCCTCGGGGACGCCCGCCTCGGCGACGCATGGGGCATTCCCCGAGGCGGGGCCGGCCGATCGTGTACCTTCCCCGGCCGCTCACACACCGGCTCGCCGCATGGCCCGCCTCCCTCTGATCGTCGCCGTCGCCGCGCTCCCGCTCGCCCTCGCCGCCGTCCTGGGCAGTTGCTCGGCCTCCATCGACCCCTCGCTCGAGGGCACCCTCGCGGCGTCCCTGCCCGAGCCCGTCGAGGCCGTCGTGCCGGTCGTGCGCGTGGTGGCCGGCCAGCCCGACACGCTGGCCCTCGCCGACCTCCTCGGGGCCGACGTGCGCGCGCAGTTCGGACGCGACCCCGACGTCGCCGTCGAGCGCCTCGGGGCCGACTCGGTCGTGGTCGTCGCGCGGCCGGGCTTCGCAGGGCTCGCCACCGTTCCGTTCGCGGCCGGTGGAGTCGACTACGCCCTCGCCGTGCAGGCGGAGGTCTGGCCCGAGGTGACCCTCTCCTTCGCGCCGCCGGCCGACCGCCTCCTGGCAGACCTGCCGCCAGAAGCTCCGCGCCCCGAGGTGGCGGTCGTCGGTGACCTCACGGCCGGAGCGCCGGCCTTCCTGGACGACCCTGACGGCGACGGCACGCAGGAGCGGACGTTCGCGCTCGCGCCGGGCACCTACCGCTACCGCCTCGTGGTCGACGGCGACACGATCGCCGACCCGGCCAATCCGGAGACAGTCGCCGACACGGCAGGCGTGGCCTACAGCGTGCTGACCGTCGCGCCGCCCGCCTCGGGGCGGCTCCACCTGCGCCTCGTCGGCCTCGATGCGGGCGACCCGCGCCGGCTGAGCCTGGCCGTCCACCGCATGGACGCCGACGGCCGGCCGGTGCCGGTCGACGTGGACAAGCAGGAGGGCGTCGTCGTGCTCGACGACAACCGGCTGATCGGCGGCGACGCCGTCGACGCGCGCTACGACGAGGTCACGCTCAACCTCGCCGCGGCCGCCTCGGGGCCGCGCACGCTGCGCCTCGCCGTCCGCGCACATGGCCTGGTGTCGAACTGGATCGAGGTGCCGCTCCTCGACCGGCGCCCGGCGGAGGGGTAAGACCAGCCCGTTCGAACGGAGGCCTGCCCTCTCACCCGTCGCCGCCTCGGGCTCCTTCCTCGCGAAGGGGAGGCGTGGGGAGAGCCGGCTCACGAGCCCTTCGGCCCGACCAAAGAGGAGCGTCAGCGCTCGTCGCCGACGTCTCCGGCCGGGTCGGGCAGAACCGGGGTGTACCGAGGCGGGACCGGAGGCCGCGCCTCCGACGCGTCGGTGCTGCGGCCGGCCGCCGGCGCACGCCCCTCAGCTCCACGTTGAACGACCGGGTCCTCCCCGAGGCGGGTGGGCGAGGAGGGCAGCACCGCCTCGTAGCGTGGGGGCGGCGGGGGCACCCGGGTCTCGTCCGCCTCGGGGGCGGGTGCCTCGTCGAGGCGCTGGGCGGCAGGGGCCGGTGGAGCGAGGGTCTCCGGGCGCTGCGGCGCGACGGGCTCGTAGCGCGGCGCTGGCGCCGGGGCGGGCTCGTCGGGGACCTGGGCCTCCTGCGCGCTCACGGCAGGTCCAGCGGCGAGGAGGGCGAGCAGCGCGGCGTTTCGCCGCAAGGTGTCGAGGACAGGCATGTCAGTTGGCGCCGAGGGTGGCCGCGCCGTCGATGGTCTCGAGGCGGAGCGCCTTGGTCATCGTCAGGCCGGACGTGGGGTAGGCGTCGCCGAGGAAGAGCAGCCGGCCGCCCGAGACCGCGCGGCTGTAGGCGACGTTGAGCGAGTAGAGCGGGCCGGTGACGGCGTTGGTGGTGTTGGCCGCGCTGCGGTCGATCCAGATCGTGTTGGGGTGATAGGCGGCCAGCGAGACGCCGCCGAACCCGTAGGTCGGGTCGGAGCCCGTGTCGCCCCAGTCGCGAAACACCCGAGCCTGGACGAGCAGCAGATGGAGGATGCCGGCCGCGTCGTAGTCGTCGAGCGTCGACCAGAGGGCCGCGGCCAGGCCGGCGGCATTCGGTGTCGCGCAGCTCGTCCCGCCGAAGGCGCCGCCGTAGGCGACGGTGGTGGTGTTGGTCGGCCCCGAGAGATCGACGCCGCGGTTGCCCGAGTTCGTGGGGCCGCGACTGCTGTAGGTCATCGCGTTGGCCGTGCCGGCGGGGGCGCCGAAGTCGCCCTGGTCGACGGCGGCGACCGACAGGACGCTCGCGGCGGTGCTGTTGGTCGGCGAGGTGGTCGACCCGGCCGAGGTGAACACCTGGAAGTCGCCGCCGCCGCTCCCGCAGAACACCTGGAAGTCGGCCTCTTGCCCCGACCGGTGAATGACGACGACGTTGAAGCCGAACGCCGCCGTGTTCGTGTTCGCGATCGTCGTCGCCTCGTAGGTGTTCCCCGAGTTCGTCGACGAGGCGAGCACGTTCCCGACGTTGTCCTCGAAGCGGAGGTCGTAGTTGGCATTGCCGCCCGAGAGGTCCCACTGGAGATAGCACGAGCGTCGCTGCGGAGCCGTCACGCTCCCGCCGAAGACGCTCGTCGCGTTTCGCTCGTCGGAACCGGTCCACTCGTGGCGGTTGTCGTTGTCGTCGTCCTCGAACGCGCCGCGCCAGTGCTGGCGCGCCCGGTTGCCGGCCGATGTGAAGAAGAGGAGCCCATTCGCGGCCGCGTTGTTCGCCGCGGCTGCGGCCGCGCCGGAGTTGTCGGCCCAGCCGGTGTTGTACCAGCTCATCGACATCGAGATGAGGTCGGCGTCGTTGTCGATCGCGTCCTGGACGGCGTTCCCGAGGTGGGTCGTGTTGCCGACGCGGTAGGCGAAGTAGTCGGCATCGGGGGCGTGGTCGAAGGCCGTCTCGATGACACCGGTCCCGTGGCGCGTGCCGGACTGGAGCCCGCCGCCGATGTAGTCGATTTGGCGCGTGAGCGTGGGCGCATCGCTGCTGCCCTGGGCCGTCGCCAGGTTGATGTAGCCGCCGTCGATGACCGCGATCGTGATGCCGTCGCCGCTCCCGCCGGTCACGTCGTAGCTGTCGGAGCCCGTCACGCCCGGCCCCTCGTCGTCCACCTCGGGCACCGAGGCGGCGGCGATGAAGAAGCCGGCCGGGAGCGCCTCCGCCAGCGGCACGAGCGCGTCGACGGGCACCCAGGCGCTCGTCTGGCTCCGCCACACGGCGTCGACCCGGCCGCCGAACCGACGCACGACCGCCTCGGGGATCGGAGCGGCGCCTTCGCGCAGGTCGCCGTCGGCCCGCACGATCTCGACGTTGACGACCAGGGCCGCCGGGTCGAGGGGCGCGCGCACCGCCGCGTCGAGGGTGAGCCCGAGGGCGGCCACGATCTCCGGAGCCGTCGCGCCCGCGGTCTCGCGCGCCAGGGCCTCGTCCTCGGCAGCCGCGAGCCGGGCGGCGCGGGCGGCCTGGTAGAGCGAGGCGTCGAGCGGGAGGGCGTCCAGCTCGGCCTGGGCCTCCGGCGGGAGGTCGGCCACGGCGGGACCCGGGAGCACCTGGGCGGCGGGCGCGGCGGCCCACGCCACGAGCAGGGCGGCGGCGAGGCCGCGGAGGGAGGGGACGGGCATGGCTACTGGAGGACGACGAGGACGAGGACGAGACCGGTGCCCGCGTCGAGGGCGCTCATGGCCTTGCCGAGGGTGGCGCCGCGGGCGCGCTCGGCGTCGTCGGCGCGCATGGCGTGGCCCGGGCGGTGGGCCGTCGTGAGCAGGTCGCCCGGGCGGATCGGCCCGTTCGAGGCGTCGGCACGGACGTAGACGCGTCCGGCAATCGCGACCGGCACGTCGCCGTCGGCCAGCGTGCCGGGCTGGCTCATCAGGATGCCGGGGCGGACGCCCCCGGCGCCCGAGACGATGCCAGCGACCGTCCGCTCGTAGGCGCCGCCCGAGACGACGAGCCCGCCCGCCGCCTCGGGGTCGATGGACAGGACCGTGCCCGGCTCCGGCGCAATGGCGGTGCCGGCGTCGCGGACCACGAAGTGCTCGGCGAGGTCGGACCCGTTGAGGCGCACCTCGTCGACGGTCACGCGGCTGGCCGCCGAGCTGGCGCCAGCGTCGAGGACGAGCGTCCGCGTGCCGGTCTCGTCGTAGAGGTCGATCCGGCCGTGCCCGCCGCCGCCGCCGTACTCGGCGTCCAACTCGATGGTGGCCTGGCCGGTCCCGCGCCGGAGCGTGATCTGGGCGCCCTCGGCCGTGCCCTCCTCGGTGAGGATCTGGACGGTGTTGGTCCCGGCCGAGTCGTAGAAGTCGGCGCGCGCGCCACCGCCGGCGCCCAGCTCCGCGTCGATGGCGACCGTCAGCGTGCCGTCGGCCTGGCGAAGCCGAAGCTCGGCACCGTCGTTCCCGTTCTCGTCGGCCAGGAGCTCGACCGTTGCCTGGCCGTCCGAGTCGTAGACGCGCACCGTCCCGCCGCTCGCCTGCCCGTCCGGGTCGAGGACGACCGCCGCCGTGCCGGTGCCGTCGAGCACCGACACCTCGCCGCCTCGGAACTGCCCGGCCTCGCCCGTGCCGGTGTGCCGGGCGTAGAGGGCCGGCCCGAGGCCGCTGTGCTCGGCGCCGAGCGCCGCGTTCGGGTTCGTGCGGTCGGGGTCGACGATCTCCGAGAACACTCCGAAGCCCTCGCCGTTGGCGACGACCGTCGCGGCCGGATCGGTACCCCCGGTGCCCGCCTCGGTGTAGACGGCCCCGCGCACGTCGAGCGTCTGCGTGGGCTCGATCGTGCCGATCCCGACGCGGCCGTTCGAGAGCACGTTGAGCCGGTTGCCGCCGTTGAAGAGCGACCACCGGCTGTCACTCGGGTTGAGGTAATGGAAGACGGTGCCGGTGGTCGTGCCGGTCGGGGCGTAGCCGTAGAACGGCTGGACATCCGGCCCCGAGCCGCTGATGTACATGCCGACGTAGCCCGATGTCGCGGCCGACCCGATGCCGAAATACTCGGCTACGGTCACGCGCGACGTGCGGTTGATGCCCACGAAGCGGTCGCCCGTGGACGTGTTGACTTCCCGCACCGAGACGCCGGGCAGCGCCAGCGCGTACGGCGACGCCGTCAGCGGCGAGCGCGGCAGCTCGGGCGCGCTCGCGTCGCCCACGGCCACGCTCACCCACAGCGGGCGGTCCATGTCGAGCGCCTCGAGCGCGGCGCCGGTGCTGGCCGAGGCCGCCCCGAGGCGGACCCCGAACGCTCCGGCGTCGATGCGCACGCCGGTGTGGGTCTCGGTCCAGACGGCGGTCCCGTTCGCCGCCGCGTCGTAGAGGCGGAACGTGAGCGTCGCCGAGGGATCGGTCACGGGACCGGACGCGTCGTCGAGGGAGCCCTGGAACGCGATCCGGGCGGGGGCCTGCGCGAGCGCGGCGAGCGGGAGGAGGGTGCCGAGGAGGCAGAGGGCGAGGAAGCGCATGAGATCAGGGGGTGCGGCTACCCCCCTCACGGCAACGCCGGCCCGGAGGGATCACGCGCCCCCGAAATTCTCCCGGATCGTCCCCTCAGCCCGCCTCGGGGTGATGCGCTCCGATCCCGAGGCGGTGCCACAACACGTCCACGAGTGGGACCGCCTCGAGGGCCTAGAACAGGAAGCGAACGTGGTTGTAGTTGACGACAGCGAGTCTCCTGCTTTCGAGCGCGACGCACAGATCGAGGTCCGTGCTCACCACCAGCGGCGGGTCGCCGCCGAGTGAGAGGACGGCCGCGTCCGTCAGCCCGAGGCGAAGGAACACCTCGTCCTCTGCGATCGCCGCCGCCTCGGTGTGGACCTCGACCATGGATCCGATCTGCTTCCGAAATGTGGTCAGGTAGTCACGTCGAAGCCGACGCGGGACCCCCGTGTTCGACAACCCGTTGACTTCTGTGAGGAGGTGAGGAGTCGTGACGAGCCGGCCTGCGTAGGCGACGAGCCGAGCGATGAATTCGAAGTCCCGTCGCTCGAACGACCGCGTCGCTTTCGTCGCCTGGATCAGGCGAGCGTCATGGCTTCCGACGACATACAGGACGAGCAGATTCGCATCGAGGAGGACTCCACGGTTTCGGTACCGAGCAACGGTCTCATTGAACCGGTCCAGGGCGCTACGCACCCTCCAGTTCGCGGATCGTCATGGAGAGGACGCCCTGCTGTGGGGTCACATGGAATCGCTTGTAGATCCGCCTCTGGGCGAACTGCCCGAGCGGACCGTCAGCGGCCGAGAGATAGCTGAGTGTGACGAGCCGGCCCTCTCCATCGTCCGCCAGTTCGATCTCCTCGACACGGATCACGGTCGCATCCTCGATCACCGACGTGAGGAAGTCACGGGCGAGAGCGACCATCTTTTTCAGTTCGTGCATAGCGAGCAGCGCTGAGCGGCCATCAACGTAGAGGCGGAGGAGACAGAACGGGCGTCACGTCTGCATCGCGTCCCCGAGGCGATTCAGTTGTACCGGCGGAAGTCGTCGTCGTCGTCCAGGTCGTCGTCGCTGTCGCCGAACGAGCCCAGGCCGGAGAGCACCGAGCCCATCAGGTCGGCGTACGTCGCGCCGTCGTCGGCGAGGTCCTTGCCGAGCAGCGAGTGCTGGTGGAGGGCCTCCAGGACCAGCTCCATCATCGACGCCTTCTCGGCCGGCGTCGACGGCGACGAGTGCGCGTCGACGAGCGCGCCGAGGCCCTCGACGCGGTCGAGCTGGCGGACGTAGGCGTCGAACGCGAGGTCGGTGTCGAGGTCGACCGTGTTGCCCTGCGAGAACCAGCCGAGGACGTCGCGGTAGGCGGCTCGTCCGCCGTCGTCGCCGGAGCCCTTGGCGGCCGGGTCGGGGAAGTAGCGCTTGACCGTCGTCGCGACGGCCTTGCCCACGAGCGCGCGCGCCACCCCCTGCGCGCCCTCCTGTTCGCCCTCGTACACCAGCTCCACCTTGCCCGTCACGGCCGGCTCGATGGCGTGGAGGTCGCTCGCGCGGATCGTCGTCTCCGCCTCGTTGTGGACGAGCGCGCGCCGCTCGGCGGCCGAGATGAGGTCTTCGAGCGCCGCCCGCGTCAGCCGCGCCGAGACGCCCGACTTCTGGTCGACGTACTCCGAGGCGCGCGCCTCGAAGGCCACCTGCTCGACGACCTCCCGGAAGACGTGCGGCACGTGGACGCGCGGGACCTCCGGCCCGCTGGCTCCGTCGCGGTCGGCCCAGGCTTCCTGGCGCGTGATCTCGACGCCGATCGACAGGTCGCGCGGGTAGTGCGTCAGGATCTGCGAGTCGATGCGGTCCTTGAGCGGCGTGATGATCGAGCCGCGGTTGGTGTAGTCCTCGGGGTTGGCCGTGAACACCATCAGGACGTCGATCGGGATGCGGACGTTGAACCCGCGGATCTGGATGTCCTGCTCCTCCATGATGTTGAGCAGGCCCACCTGGATGCGCGGCTGGAGATCCGGCAGCTCGTTGATGGCGAAGATGCCGCGGTGCGTGCGCGGGATGATGCCGAAGTGGATCACCTCCTCGTCGGCGTAGGTCAGCTTGCGCGTGGCCGCCTTGATGGGGTCGATGTCGCCGATGAGGTCGGCGATCGACGTGTCGGGCGTCGCCAGCTTCTCGCCGTAGCGCGCGCTCCGGTGGACCCACGCGATCGGCGTCGCCGGGCCGCACTTCGCCACGAGGTCGCGGGCGAACTTCGAGACCGGCGCCATCGGGTCGTCGTGGATCTCGGAGCCCTCCACCTCGGGGACCCACTCGTCGAGCAGGTCGGGCAGCATGCGCACGAGGCGGCTCTTGGCCTGGCCGCGCAGCCCGAGCAGGATGAAGTCGTGGCGCCCGAGGAGCGCGTTCTGGACCTGTGGCACGACCGTCTTGTCGAAGCCGAGGATGCCAGGGAAGACGTCGTCGCCGGCCTTCAGCTTGGCGACGAGGTTGGCGCGGACCTCGTCCTTGACCGATCGCGGCTGGTAGCCGCTGGCCGCGAGGTCGCCGAGGGTCGAGATGGAGGGGGCGTCAGGCATGGGGGCACAGATTTCGGGGTCCTCTGCACGCCCCGAGGCGGGGCGCCGTTCCGCCTCGGGGCCACGTGCGTCCGACCGGGCCCACCGGACCCGAGGCGGCCCCACTGTGCCCTGGAGGGCGCTCGCGGACGTCCGTAGGTTGGGCGCCTGCTTTCCCAATCCTGCATGTCCGTTTCGTTCCGCCTCGGGGCCGCGCTCGCGGCTGTCGCTCTCCTCGCTGCACCCGCCTTGGCGCAGGCCGACGCCGCACGGTTCGCCGCCGCGCCGGTCTCCGACCATCCCGCGGGGTTCCACGTCATCACGGTCGGACCCGACGGTCACACGCAATGCGCCCACCCCGAGGCGGGTACGCCCGAGGCGCGTCACGCGCGGATGGCGTCGAACGTGCGGCTCACGCCGGTCTTCTCGACCAACGCGCCGGGCTCGACCAGCTTCCGCATCATCCTCCGGGCGACCGACCAGCTCCTCGCCCAGCCCGAGGCGCTCCTCTCGTTCCGCCGCGCGGCGGCGCGCTGGGAGCGGATCATCCAGACGCCCGTCACGACGGTGATCGACGTCGACTACGGGCCGAACCGCTTCGGCGTCCCGTTCCCCAGCGACAACATCCTCGCCAGCGCGAGCAGCGCCCAGCGGACGACCTCGCTCACGCCGACCGACCTCGTGACGCTGTTCAAGACGGCGACGACGGACGCGGACCTGATCGCGCTTTACGACGCCATCCCCGTCCCGACGCCCTCGACGGCGCGCAACGGCGACAACTCGGTGGCGAACCTGGGGACCGCTCTCATCGGCACGATCCCGCTCCAGGTCTACGGCGTGCTGCCGGCGGCCCTGAGCGCGAACACGGGCGAGAGCGTGCCCAACATCGGGTTCAACTCGGCGTTCGACTTCGACTTCGACCCCTCGAACGGCGTGCTCCCCGGCCAGATCGACTTCGAGGCGGTCGTCGCCCACGAGATCGGCCACAACCTCGGGTTCGTGTCAGTGATCGGCAACGGCGGCCCGCCGAGCAACCTGTTCACGCCGTGGGATCTCTTCCGCGTCCGCCCCAGCGCGACCGAGCCGGGCGAGTCGTACACCGACGGCACCGGCTGGGAGGCGGCCGAGCGTGTGGTGACGCCCGGCCCGGTCGAGACTGAGGTGATCGGAACCGAGGGCGGCCAGCAGTTTCTCGCGGCCGTGCAGACGACGTTCCTCGGGGATGTCGAGTACGAGACCTCGACTTCGACGGGCGCCGGCACAGGCGGCGACGGTCGGCAGGCGTCCCACTGGCGTGACGATGCGCTCCGTCTTCCGTCGCTCGGCGACGACCGCAAGATCGGAATCATGGACCCGAACCTCGGACCCGGCATCCGCGAGGAGATCGCTGATGCGGACATCCGCCTGCTCGACCTGATCGGCTACGAGGTGACGCTCGACCCGGTCTTCGCGGAGGCGCGGTTCACCCTCAACGGCGAGCGCCTCAACACCGAGGGGCCGCTCCTCCTCGACGAGGTGTACCTCGGCGACGCACCGGCCGGCGGCACGGGCACGGCGACCCTCCGCATCGACAACCTCGACCCCGAGGCGGTGCTCGACTACGAGGTCGAGTTCGTCGCCGACGGCGCCCTTCCCGAGGGCACCGAGGCGGTCGTGCCCATGCTCGAAGGCGCGCTCGCGGCGGATTCGGGCACCGACCTCACGCTCTCGTTCGGCGCCGGCGCCGAGCCGGCCTTCGTAGTCGGCCGCCTGTTCCTGCGCACGAACGACCGCACCCAGCTCGTCGTCGACCTGCCAGCGACGTTCTCGGTCGGCGGCGCGGGCGAGCCCCGCCTTGGGGTCGAGACGTCGGGCGGGGCCAGCCTCGGGGAGCTGCCGACGACCGGGCCGACCACCTACACCGTCACGCTGACCAACGAGGGGTCCTTCCCGCTCAGCTACACCCTGCTCCCGTCGCTCGCGCGCGACGACGTCGGCTTCTCGATCGACCCGCAGGCCCGCCGCGCCGACGACCCCGTGGTCTTGTTCGAGGCCGACTTCGACACCGGCAACGGCATCCCAGCCTTCCTCCGGACCGGCCCCAACGCCGGCGACTGGCGCTCGACCGACGCCGCCGAGGCAGAGCTCCCCGGGCACTCGGCCCCGAACGCCGCGCACTTCGGGTTCCAGACGGGATCGGGAATCGAAGGGTTTACGCTAGGCTACCCCGACAACGCCTCGGGGGCGATGTACACGCCGTCGTTCTCGCTCGCGCCGTACGACCTCACCGATGTCGCGACGGTCTCGTTCGCCTACTACCTCGACGTCCCCGCGGGCGACGTGGCCGACCTCGTCGTCTCGACCGACGACGGCCAGACGGCGACCGTCCTCACGTCGTCGGAGGGCGGGATGCTTGTCAACGACGGGACGTGGCGGACCGTCTCGGTGCGCGTCTCGGGGTTCGCCGGTCAGGACGACCGCGTGCGGTTCGGGTGGCGGTTCACGTCCGACGCGACCGGCACCGGCACGGGCTTCCTCGTCGACGACATCGCCGTCGAGGTGGACGAGGGCGCCGGCTTCTTCGCCTCGGGGCTCGAGGGCACGCTGGCCGGCAACGCCAGCGACGAGATCACACTGACGGTTGACGGCGAGAACCTCGGGCCAGGCTTCTACCTCGCCCGCGTCGACGTCCGCACGGACGCGCGCATCACGACGCGCGAGCTGGTCGACGTCCGGTTCACGACCGGTGGCGCGATCTACCCGACGCTCCCCCTCCCGGCCGGCGTGTCCGAGAACGTGCAGCCCGACACCGTCACGCCGCTGACGCTCTCGGCGACCAACCCCAGCACGTCGGTGCCGCTGAGCTACCTCCGCGTGCTGGAGCCGGCGCTGAGCCGCCTCGACCCGCAGCTCCTGGCCCGGCGCCCGGCGCCCGGCCCGCGCCCCGAGGCGCCGTCCGCCCTCACCATCCCCGAGGCGGAGCCCGCGCTCGCGTCCGCCTCGGAGGCCCGAGGCGGTGCGTCGGTGGCCGATGTGGTGCTGCCGGGCGCCGAGTTCCCGCTCGGCCTCGGGCAGCTCGGTGACGGCCGCCTGCTTGTCTCCGACGGCGATCAGCGGGGGACCGTCTACGTCGTTGCGGCTGACCTGTCGTCGGTCTCGACCGTGTCCGCCCCGTCGACCGATCAGCAGATCACCGGGTTCGCCTACGACGAGCGCACCGACACCATCTGGCTGGCCGAGTTCCAGAGCCAGTCGCTCCGCGAGACCCGCCTCGAGGCGGGCGGGCTGGTCGCCACGGGGGCGCGGATCACGCTCGGCTTCGCGCCCATCAACCTCTCGTACAGCGCCGAGATTGACGCCCTCTTCTTCTCGGAGTACCTCGAAGACCGCGTCTACGCGGTCACGCGCGAGGGCGACACCCTGCCGGGCTACCCGGTCACGCTCGACGATCCGCTCGTGACCAACATCCCGGGGCTCTCCTTCCGCGAGGGCGTGCTCGAGATCGGCGACTTCGCCAACACGCTCCGGCAGCTCGACCAGTTCGGGCGGGCGTTCGAGGGCGCGACCGGGACGCTCCTCCCCTCCGAGGGGACCGAGTTGTTCGGCGCCATCGGCTTCACGGACTACGTCCGCAGCCGGACCGACCCCGATGGGACGGCCTTCTTCATCACGCGCGAGGGCTCCGATGGGGAGTTCCGCGTGATCCAGACCGACCCGCCAGACCTCCCCGAGGGCGTCGGCACCCGCGTCGACGCGGCGGTGCCGCTCGGGGCGGACCGGGCGGTCGCGCCGGGCGCGTCGCTCGACCTCGACCTGCTGATCGATGCCCGCGGGCTCGCGCAGCAGGAGATCGTCGCCGACGAGATCGCGTTCCTCGTCAACGACCCCTCGAACCCGGTCGTCCGCCTGCCCATCTCGATCACGCTCTTCCCCGTCGCCGACGAGGACGGCGCCGAGGCGGGCGCGTTCGCCGTCGCAGGCGCCGTGCCGAACCCGCTCCGCGAGGCCGGCGAGGTCCGGTTCACGCTCGCCGAGGCGGCCGAGGTGACCGTCACCGTCTTCAACGTGCTCGGGCAGCGCGTGGCCGTCCTGGCCGAGCGCGAGCCGCTCGGCGCGGGTGCGCACACGCTGCCCATCGAGGCGGGCGCGCTGGCCTCGGGCACCTACGTCGTCCGCGTCGAGGCGGGCGCCGAGGTGGGCACGCAGACGCTGACGGTCGTGCGCTAGACCGCCTCGGGGGCGGGCGGCGCCCAGCGGTAGAGGACTACGCGGGCGTCGGGGCTCTGGAGCAGCCCCGGCGCCCGCGCCATGAGAACCGCCAGCTCGACCGTGCCGTCGGGGCCGCTCCGCGCGGCGAGGTCCATCGGGACCGCGTCGACCGGCGCCCACAGGCCGGGGCTGACGAGGACGCGCTGCAGCGTGCCGCCGCGGTCGTACACATCGAGGCGGACGTGGTCGGCGCGGAGGTTGACCACGAACAGGCGGTCGCCGAGGGGCGCCGCGCTCGACGTCAGCAGCGGCGGTGCGTCGACCTCGCCGCGCGCGAACTGCGCCGACCGGACGAGCTGCGGCGAGCCGAAGCCGCGCAGCGCGAGCGTGTCCGCCTCGGGGGCACTTCTGGGGTTCGCCACGACGTCGACGACGGGCCGGTAGCCCGAGAGCGCGAGCAGCGAGTCGCCCCAGGTGCGGAGGAAGCCCGCCGACCGCCACACCGGCCCGAGGAGCGGCACGCGCGCCGCCTCGGTGCCGTCCTCGCGGAGCACGGCCACCTCGGCCGGCTGCCCCGTCGTGGCACCCCCGAGGCGGACGGCCAGCAGCGCGTCGGTCGCCAGCCCGTGCGTCGCGCCGGGCGGGACGGGCACGGACCGCGCGACGGACCCGGCGGCGACGAAGTCGAGGCGGTCGGCGCCGCGCGCCATCACGACGACCGTGTCGCCGCGCGTGCCGGCGGCGTAGTGGAACGCCTCGGGGTCGAGGTCGGTGCGGCCGAGGTAGGCCCCGGTCGCGTCGAAGCGGCGGAGGGCGCCGCCCTGCTGCGCCTCGACGACCCCGACGCCGCGGGCGAGCCAGACAAGCGAGGTCGGCACGATCATCGGGTCCGCCTCGGGGGCGCGGGCCGTCCAGACGACGGCGAGCGTGTCGACAGGCGCCTGGGCGGCGAGGGCGAGACTGGTCGAGTCGGCGTCCGAGAGCGAGCGGTCCAGCTCGCGCTGGCTCGACGGCAGGCACCCCGCCAGCCCCAGCGACAGCACACCCACCCCGAGGCGGACCGCCCACGTCCGGCACCCTGCCACACGACGCCCGTTGGCTGCGTCGACCCGCCGATCCTCGTTGGCTGCGCCGGCCTGGCGGCTCGCCGATCCCCGTTCGCCGATCCCCGTTCGCCGTTCGCTCTCCTCGCTCACTCCCCCGTCCCCAGCGTCAGGTCGACGTCCAGCTCGCGGCCGTCGCGGACGACCCCGAGGCGGATCGTGTCGCCGGCCCGGTTGTCGAGGAAGCGCAGCCGGAAGTCCTCGTTCGAGCCGACCGGCTCGCCGTCGATCCGGTCGATGATGTCGTAGGCGCGGAGCCCGGCGGCGTCGGCCGGGCTGTCGGTCTCGACGCTCCGCACGATCAGCTTGCCGACCGCCTCGGGGGCGCCGAGCGCCCGCGCGAGCCGCTGGTTGATCACGTTGACGTTGAGGCCGGTGTAGAACGAGCGGTCGACCTCGCCCGTCTGGCGAAGCTCGGCGACGACCTGCTGCACGCGCCGCGCCGGCACTGAGAAGCCGAGCCCGACCGAGCCGCCGCTGCGGCTGAAGATGAACGTGTTCATGCCGATCACGCGGCCGAGGGCGTTCACGAGCGGCCCGCCCGAGTTGCCGCTGTTGATGGCCGCGTCGGTCTGAATCATGTCGCGGAACGTGCGGCCCTCCTGCATGGGGAAGTCGCGCCCGACGGC
Source organism: Bacteroidota bacterium (assembly GCA_039024395.1). Classification (GTDB taxonomy): domain Bacteria; phylum Bacteroidota; class Rhodothermia; order Rhodothermales; family Rubricoccaceae; genus Rubrivirga. The sequence continues at coordinate 24,390 of JBCCQJ010000006.1, forward strand.
GCTCACGACGCCGACGGTCACCGTCGGCTCGGCCGCCTCGAAGAGGCCGAACGGGTTGCCGAGCGCGATCGCCCACTCGCCCACGATCGGCTCGTCCTGCTCCTCGAAGGCGAGGTAGGGGAGGGGCTCCGGCGGGTCGACCTTGAGGAGTGCGATGTCGGTCTGCGGGTCGCTGCCGACCAGCTCGGCCGGCAGCGTGCTCCCGTCGGGGAAGGCGATGGTGGTCTCGACCGCGTTCCCGGCCACGTGGTCGTTGGTGACGATGTAGCCGTCGGGGGAGATGATGAATCCGGAGCCGAGCCCTGGGAACTGCTGCTCGTAGATCTGGTCGGGCACCCGCATCCCAAAGAACCGCGCGAGCGGGTCGCGCACGCGCACCTGGCGGACCTCGATCACGTTGACCGACACGACGGCCGGGCTGGCCGCCTCGACGGCGCGCGTGATGGCCGTCCGGCGGCTCGACGCGATCTCGCCGTCGAGGCGCTCGAGCGTGCTGGCGCCCTCGGCGATGGGCGCCTCGACCGTGAGCGGGCCGTCGGCGGACTGCTGGGACTGGGCCTCCTGCTGGCATCCGGCGAGCAGGAGGGCGAGGAGGACGGCGGTCGGGCGCATGGGCACGGGCGGGGGCCGCGCTTACGGCGGGCCTCCCCGCCGGTTTCGGGGGGAGCCCTCCCAACGCCCCGAGGCGTCCGCTGAGTGCCCCGCCTCGGAGGCCGGCCCCGAGGCGGTCTACAGCTCAGTGTCGAACGGCTTCACGAGCGGCGTCCAGACGACGCGGCCCATCGTCGCGCCGGCGAGGAACACGCGGCCCAGGTCCTCCGACGGGATCACGTCGGCCGGCGGGAGCGCGTCGTCGAGGGCGCGCACGTCCATCCGCACCCGAAGCTCGGCGATGAAGTCGTCGTCGTCGACGCCGGTCAGCGCGGCGAGGGCCTGGAGGTCGCGCGTGAGCGCCACGTCGACCTCGGCCGTGCCCTCGGCCGTCGGCACGACCGGGTAGACGACCTGGATCGCATACGCCCGGCGGAGGCTGTCGACGCCCGAGTAGTCGACGACCGCCTCGGGCTGGAAGCGCGTGGCCGTCCATGTCACGGTCTGGCGGCGGAAGATGACGTCGCCGGCGTCCACCTCGGTGACGCGCGGCTCGGCGACCACGCCTGGCGGACGCTCAGGCAGCGTCGTCTCGGTGCGTACCTCGCGGCCGTCGGCGTCGGTGTAGACGACCTCGACGCGGTCGCCCGGCTCGGGCTGGAAGGCGCGCTCAAAGACCGTCCCGACGGTGCCGTCGTCGTAGACGACCGAGCGTGGCGCCCAGACGAGCGGCCGCCCCGAGGCGGGGTCGGCCGACTCGACACGGCCGTCGATGCGAGCCTCCGGCGCGTCGGTGTCGGTCGGCGCCTCGACGGTCGCGCGCACGCGCTGGACGCGGACCCGCTGCGTCTGCGGCGTGAAGTCCGCGACGAGGGTGCCGTAGAGCGAGTACGGCGCCGCGTCGCGCAGGAACGGGTCGACGAACGCCTCGTCGCACCCCGAGGCGGCGAGCAGGAACGCGAGGGCGAGACACCAGCGCATGGATCGGGGGGAGACTCCTGTGGGAGCCGGCTCTCGGCTAACCTTGCCTGCTTCCCTCCCTCCATTCCTCCGCGCGCGGAGCGCGCCCTCCACTCCATCGAGCGGCACACCGGCGGGGGACGAGACGGACGCCGGAAGGGATCGCATACGGTTGAGCCAGCACGACATCAGCGGACCTCGACCTTGAGGCCGATCGACGGGAAGAACGGGAGCTGGTTGGCGCGGCGGAGCGTGAACAGGTCGAAGTAGAAGACGTTGTCGCGGTCGAGCACGTTGATGACGCCGGCCCGCAGCGTCGTCGTGATGCGCCCGCGCGTCGACGACCGTTCGCCCCAGACGTCGAGGCGGGCGTACGTCGGGAGGCGCCGCGAGCCTCGTGCCCCGTAGATCACGCGCGTCGTGCCGGGGTCCTGGCTCACGTCGCCGCCGCCGCCGACGGGCACGTACTGGTCGAACCCCGCCGACGGCGTGTAGGGGAAGCCCGAGTGGATCTGGCCGACGGCGTAGAGCGCGAACGGCCCCACGTCGACGCGCGCCAGCCCCGAGGCGGCGTGCCGCTGGTCGTGGGGCGGCGGGAACGCCTCGGGGGTGCCGGCCCGCTCGGTCTCGTACGTCACGCGGGCATAGGCGTAGCCGCCTCGGAGCGAGAGCGTGACGTCGCCCGAGAGCGCCCTTCGGTGTTCGAGGCGCACGTCGACGCCGACCGCGTCGCCGGCGCCAGGGTCGAGGACGGTCGAGAAGGAGGGGGCCGGGTCGAGGCGGGCCACGAGGAGGTCGGGGAAGCGCTTGGCGTAGGCCTCGGCGGCGACGCGGAGGCCGGGGATGGACCCGCGCACGCTCGCCACGACGTGCTCGGCGCGCGGGAGCGCCTGCGCCGAGTCGACGGGCACGAGGGCCGTGAACACGTCGCCCACGTCGCGCTCGTCTTGCACGCCGACGAGGCCCTGGTGGTGGACGCCCGCCGCGAGCGCCACCTCGTCGAGGACGCCCTCGCGCGACGTCCACCTCAGGCGCACACTCGGGGAGATCGCCGTCTGCTGGGCCGCGGGGTAGCGCTCGACGCGGAGGCCGGCGCTGGCCGCGACGCCGGCCGCCAGCGGCACGTCCGCCTCGGCGTAGAGGGCGCGCTCGGCGTAGTCCTCGTCGCCCGTCGCAAGGTCGGTGAACCGGTCCTCGACGCGGTAGCGCACGCGGGCGTCGTAGAGCGCGGCCCCGAGGCGGACCTCGGCCCGGCCCAGCGTGAGCGTGGCGTCGAGCATCGCCTCGGTGCCGCTCACGCCGGCGCGGCGCTCGGTGTCGGGCAGCCCGTCGACCGCGTCGCGCAGCGTCTCGGGGCCGACGCCCGACGCCGACCGGTGCGTCGAGACGGACGCCTTCACGCGCAGCGGCACGAACGACGGAAACCACGCGGCCTGGGCGCCGAGCGCCTCCTCCTCCCATTGCACCTCGAGCGAGTCGGCCGCGTTCTGGTCGACCAACTCCCGGTTGCCCAGCACGTCGACGAACGTGGCCCCGATGTCGCCGCGGTCGCGCGAGCGGACGTACGACACCGACGCGCGGCCCTGCGCCCCGAGGAGGGCGTCGACCTTGCCGAAGGCGTCGCCAAACTGATACGGCAGCCGCTGCCCGGCCCACTGCCGGAACACCTGCTCGATCAGCGACTCGCGCACGGACACCAGCGCCGACACGCGGCCCGGCGCGACCGGCACCTCGAGGTGGACCGCGCTCAGCGCCGGCGCCACGCCCACCGAGGCGGCCACGCGCTCCTTGCTGCCGCCGCGGGCGCGGACGTCCAGGACCGACGACAGCCGCCCGCCGTGGCGCGCCGGGTAGGCGGCCGTGTAGAGGTCCACCTCGTCGATGATCTCCGACGGCACAGCCGAGAAGAAGCCGAGCACATGGAACGGCCGCGACAGCCGCATCCCGTCGAGGCGGACGAGCGTCTGGCTGGGCGCCCCGCCGCGCACGTAGAGCTGGCCGCCGCGGTCGCCCACGGCGGTCACGGCCGTCGACGTCTGGAGGTAGGACGCGAGGTCGCCCGACGTGCCGGGCGCGGGCACGTCCTCGATGTCGGCCGCCGAGATGCGCTCGAAGCCGGCCGAGGTGCCCGCCGCGCCGCCCGGCGCCGCGCGCTCGACGAACACGTCGCCCAAGGCCGTCGTGTCGACGGCGAGCGCGACCGAGACGCGCGTCGTCGCGCCCGGCCGCAGCTCGACGGCCGCCTCGGTGGGCGCGTAGCCGACGAACTGGAGGCGCAGCGTGTAGGCGCCCGGCGCCACGCGGCGGAGCAGGAACGCGCCGTCGGCGTCGGTCGAGGTGCCGGCCTGGAGGGCGTCGCCGGCGTAGAGGGCGACCGAGACGCCCTGGAGCGGCGCGCGCGTCTCGGCGTCGGTGACGGCGCCCTGGAGGGCGGCCGGCTGGGCGGAGACGGCGAAGGGGAGACCCGCGAGGAGGGCCGCCAGGAGTCGCAAGAGGGGCATCGGCACGAGAGGAGACTGCAGCGTAGCGGCGCAGCGTCTTATGGAGCAAGGCGCTCCCTGGCGCCCTCACGGCGCGCATCCCCGAGGCGGCCCTCCCCGAGGCGGCCCCGGAGGGCGTGCACGCCGACCGTCCACAGGATCTTGGCCCCGGCGCGGACGGTCCCGTTGACGGTCCCGGTGATCTTGGACCGCCCCACGCGGCGGCGGTAGCTGACCGCCACCTCGGTGCAGCGGAGCCCGGCGCGCACGGCGCGGACCTGCATCTCGACCGTCCACCCGAACGTCTCGTCGCGCATCCCGAGGCGGCGCAGGGCGTCGTAGCGGACCGCCCGGAACGGCCCGAGGTCGGTGAACCGGGCGCCCCACCGTGCCCGGAGGAGGGCGCAGGCGAGCGCGTTGCCCCACCGCGCCTGCGGCAGCAGGGCGCCCGCCTCGACGCGGCCGGCGCGCTGGCCGAGCACGCGGCTCCCGATCACGAGGTCCGCCTCGTCGCGGGCGATGGGCGCGAGGAGGGCCGGCAGCTCCTCGGGGCGGTCGCTCAGGTCGGCGTCGACGAAGGCGACCACGTCGGGCGCGTCCGCCCTCGCGGCGACGTGCCGGAGCCCAGCGAGGCAGGCCCGGCCGTAGCCGGCGCGCGGCTCCGCCACGACCGTCGCCCCGGCCTCTCGCGCCACCGAGGCGGTGCCGTCGCGCGAGCCGTTGTCGACCACCACGACCTCGTCCACTGCGGGGAGGGCGCGCACGACGGTGCCCACCGAGGCGGCCTCGTCGCGAGCCGGGATGACGACGACGACGCGCACCTAGAGTTTTGCCTGCCGGAGGGCGGGTTGCCCTCCCGGTCCCTTGGCGGCGTCTCGGTCCGGTTCCCGCCCGACAGAATGGAGGGAAAGGGAGGAATGGAGGGAGGAAAGACTCTCGGGCCTTCTCTCACGCCCTGCAGAGCCCCGGGCGTCGACGAGGCCGGCCGCCTCGATGTCGGCTGGGAGGAGGTCGAGGGGGAGCGTGATCGGCAGGATCCACCCGACCTCCCCGAGGCCGCCGGCGACCGGGCTCGGCGCCTCGGGCTCGACCTCGGTCTCCAGCGTGATGCTCAGCAGCTCGACCTCTCCGTCGCCTCCGCCCAGCTCGCTCTGGAGGCGCTGGGCGTCGCGCCCCAGCTCGAGGAGCAGCGCCGGGCCGTCGACGGCCACGCCGATGCCGTACGACGCCCGCACCTCCCGCTCGGTGGCCCCGAGGCGGGCGCGGTAGCGGATCGTGACGCCTGCCGGAGGGGCGGGCAGGCCCACGAGGTCGACCCGGATCGCGATCTCGGGGCTCGCGGGGCCGAGCGCGACGCTCGGGTCCGGCAGGCGGATCTCGACCGTCGTCGCGGCGCCGTCGGCGAGACGCTCGGCGCGGATCTGGTGGATCTCGCCGGGACGCAGCGCCAGCGGCGCCGTGAACAGGTGGTCGCGGCTGCCGTCGGCGAGGCGGACGAGCGAGTCGCGCCAGACGGTCGTGCGGTTGGACCCCGCCTCGGTGGAGGTGACGGTGGCGGGCAGCACCTCGGGGACGCCCTCGACGGGCAGCGCCAGGTCCTGGACGCGCAGCCGCTGCACCGCCTCGCGGCCGTCGAGGGTGCCGTAGACGGCGAACGTGTCGTCGTTGGGGAGGCGCGGGTCGAACGCCTCGGAGCAGCCGCCGAGCAGCACCGCGCACGCGACCCCGAGCCACACCGCCCACGCGCCCGCCTCGGGGCACGGACGACGGACGACGGACCACAGACGACGGCCTGAGGGTGCCCGTTTCAGGGCCTCCGCCTCGGCGGGACGACGGACCGCAGACGACGGACCGCCGTCTGAGTGGTCGGTACGAACGTCACCGCTGCGGAGCAAGCCCCCGGGTGTGTGGGAGTCTCCTCCCCCCAGCGGGGGGAGGTCGGGAGGGGGGCGACGAATCGAGCGATCCGCTGAATCCCGAGGCGGAGTCCCCTCACGCTGTCCCTCTCTAGGGAGAGGGGGCTTCGCATCCCCCACCTCGGTGGGTGCAGGCTCTGGGAGGCGACGAACCACCTGCTGCGGTCGACGCTGGGGCGGTGCTCGGCGGAGATCCTTCGACTCCGGCTCGCTGCGCTCCCCTCCGCCCAGGATGACACGACGCGTGCGCCGGTGTGGACCCCGAGGCGGGTCTCCCTCGCTTTCGGAGAGAGCGGGTCCGATCTGGCGGGGCGGCAGGGGGCTCGGCGTGCGCATCAGTCGATCTCGACGCGGAGCCCGAGCGACGGCAGCAGCGGGAGCTGGTCCACGCGCTCGTCGCGGAGGGCGTCGTAGTAGAACACGTTGGCCCGGTCGGTGGCGTTGACGACCGATGCCTGGAGCACCGCCTCGGCGCGGCCGATGCGGATCGCGCGCTCGACCGACACGTCGAGACGGTGGTACGACGGCGTGCGGGTGGCGTAGGGCTCGGCCTCGAACAGGACCGTCGGGTCGCCGGGCGCCGTCGCGATGTCGCCGGGGAAGCCGCCCGGCAGGTCGATGTCGGAGAGGTCGCGGTAGGTGCCCCGGACGCGCGACGCCGGGCGGCCGGACGTGACCTGAAATGCCAGGCCGGCGGCCCAGCCGCCGCGCGCGTAGCGGGCCGTGAGCGTGGCGCGGTGCGGCCGGTCGAAGGGCGGCCGGTACGTCCGCTCGGCGTCGCGGTAGGTGACTGCCGAGAACCCGTAGCGCGCGTCAACGCGGAGGCCGCCGCGCCGCACCGAGGCGGTCAGGTCCAGGCCCGCGGCGTCGCCGTTGGTCGAGAGCAGGCGGCCGTCGACCAGGATCGTCTGGCCCGAGAGGCGCTTCAGGTAGCCCTCGGCCCCGAGGCGGAGGCCCGGCGCGACCGGCCCCTCCCACCCAGCCAAGGCGTCGACCGCGCGCGGCACCGGCGCCCCCCGGATCGTGGTCGACCACGCCGTGAACACGTCCCCAATGTCGCGCTGGTCGGTCAGCCCGATGATCTCCTGCCGGTACACGCCGCCCGCTGCGCGCACGACGTGGCCGCCGCCGGCCCACGAGGCTAGCAGGCGGGGCTCGACGGACACCGACCGCGCCTGGCTCGGGAAGGCCTGCACGCGCACGCCGGGCTCGATGCGGACCGCCCCTAGCCCGAGGTCGGCGTCGACGTAGACCGTCCCCTCGCTCGTCGACACGCGCTCGCCGCCGAAGCGGGCGTCGAAGGCGTACTCGAAGCGGTACGTCGACGCCTGGATGCCCGTGCGGACGGTGTGCGGGCCGAGGTAGTAGACGTAGCCGAACCGCCCGCCGAAGACGCTCGACGTGGACGTGCGCGGGGGCGCGTTCGACGGCGCGAACGTGGAGGTGTGGCGCGACCAGTAGGCGCTCACGTCGAGGGCGGCCGCGAAGGCCGACGAGATCGAGAAGAACTGCCCGCCCGCCGCCTCGGTGCGCTGCGTGAGCACGTCGCGCGGCCCCGCCTCGGGGCGCCCTGGATCCGCCTCGGGGGTGCGGCGCCCGAGGGTGCCCTCGTCGAACGACCGGAGGACGGTCGCCTGGAGCGACGAGGTCGCGTCGAGGCGGGCGTGGGCCTTGGCGTAGGCGTCGCGGAAGCGGTAGGGGAGGTCCACGCCGACCTGCGCGGCGGCCTCTTGCACGAGAGACTCGCGCGCCGAGGCCATCACCGACACGTCGCCGGGCACGACGGGCACCTCCACCTCGACGCCCGCCAGAAACGGCGACAGCGTGACGGCCCCGTCGAGGCGGTTCTTGTTGGCCGTCCGCCCCGTCACGTCGACCACCGAGGCGATGCGGCCGCCGAAGCGCGCCGGGAAGCCGCCCGCGTACACGTCGGCCGAGCGGACCACCCCGGCCGGCAGCGCGCTGTACGACGAGAGCAGGTGGAACGGCTGGAAGAGCGGGATGCCGTCGACGAGCACCAGGTTCTGGGTCGGCGTCCCGCCGCGGACCGAGAGCTGGCCGCCGCGGTCGCCGGCCGTCGTCACGCCGGCCTGCAGCAGGAGCGCCGCCGCGAGGTCGCCGCCGGGGTCGGGGGTGGGCAGCGCCGAGACGTCGGCGGGGTAGAGGCGTGTCAGGCCTGCCTCGCGGGGCGACTCGGCGGCCTCGGCCTGCACGCTCACGCCGCCCATCGTGCGCGCCTCGGGGCGGAGCGGCACGGCGAGGTCGACCCGGTCGCCGAAGCCGAGGACCAGCGTCGTGTCGGTGGCGGCGTACCCGACGGCCGAGACGCGCAGTGCGTACTCGCCTGGCGGGAGGCCGGTGAAGGCGAACTCGCCCTCGGTGCCGGCCGCGCGCCCGCGCCGCGTGCCGGCCCCGTCGTCGAGCACGACCGTCGCGCCGACGACCGGCCCGCCCGCCTCGGCGTCGACGGCGACCCCGAACACCGAGGCGCTCTGGGCGGACGCGCCGGCCCCGAGGAGGGCGGCGCCGAGGAGGACGAGGAGGCGGACGGTCACGGGCGCGGAGTTTACGGGCGCGCCGGCGCGGCGGGCCGCCCACAACGGGGTCCCCGCCTCGGGGACGGTAGACACCGAGGCGACTCTGTCGGACCGGCGAATGCGGCCCCGAGGCGGGGATTCGGGGTGCCGTGTATTGGTTTTCAATACACGCATTGTCGGCTTTGACAGACACGGGTTGTCGGCTTTCGCATACACGTCGGGGAGCGCCGCGCCCAGAGGTTGGGAGCGTCTGTCTCACACACCCTCCCCCTTCATGCCCTCGTTGCTCCGATCTCTCGCGGCCCTCGCGTGCCTCGTCGCGCTCACGTTGGCTCTCGCCCCCGAGGCGGCGGCTCAGTTCCCGAGCCCTCTCGTCACCGGCGCCCCCGACGACCCCATCTACGACACCGGCGGCAGCTACACCGCCGACCCCGGCCAGTGGAACCTCCGCAAGATCAACATGCCCCAGGCCTGGGACCTTACGACGGGGTCGGAAGACATCATCGTCGCGGTCATCGACGACGCCTTCGACCTCGAACATCCCGACCTCGCCGATGCCCTCTGGATCAACGAGGAGGAAGACCTCGACGGCGACGGTGTCTACACGGTGGCCGACGAAAACTTCTTCGACGATGACGGCAACGGGTACGAGGACGACGTCAACGGGCGCAACTTCGCCAACTTTGTCCTCTATCCCGAAGGCCAGAAGGAAGAGATCCAATCGGTCAACGGCTCAGACGCACACGGGACGAGGAGCGCCGGGGTCATCTTTGCCAACAGCGACAACACGCGGAACATCGCAGGCATCGCCGGTGGACGCGGTACGTCCAACACGCCGCGCGTCCGCTTCATGCCGATCCGCATCAACACCAGCTTCAACGCCGTCGACGACTGGGTGATCTCCATCGGCCTGGCCGTCGAGTACGCCCGGAAGAGCGGGGCGGACGTGATCTCGATGAGCCTGGAGATTGCTGGGACGGCGGGCAACGTCCAGATTCCCAACCGCGGAGGCACAACGGCGAACACCCTCATCCAAGAAGCGCTCGATGCGGGCATCGTGATCGTCGCCGCGTCCGGGAATGCCGAGGGATCGACCCCGGGCGGGCCTCTCAAGGAGGAGGACGCGGGGAACGGCGGCGGCGGCCCGGGACTCTCGATCTGCACGGATCTCAACTGGCCGGCGAGCTACAATGGCGTCATCTCCGTCGGCGCCACCCGGTTCAACGACGCCCTCTGGATTGGATCCTGCGGCAACCCCGACCTCGTCGCCCCCGGCGGCGAGATGACCATCCCCTCACTCCGGCACCACAGAAACCCGAACGGCTCGCTGCGCTCGACCTCGGACATCTATTTCGACGGTTTGATCAACCCCAGCCTCGACCGCCTGTTCGGCGGGACGTCCGCTTCGACCCCTCATGTTGCCGGTGTCGCGGCGCTCATGCTGTCGATCAACCCGACGATGACGCGCCAGGAAGTGGCCTCCACGCTGACGGCGACGGCCGACGCCTCGGGGTGCTCAGCTCCGAATCCCAGTAAATGCGGTGCCGGCCGCCTCGACGCGTACGCGGCGCTCACGCACGCCCTGGCGAACTACCCGCTCTCGAACGCGACCGTCGAGCGCGGCTGGGACGTGGGCACGGCGACGCTGGAGTTCGAACCCGGCGCCAAGCTGACCGCCACCCGGACCGTGCTGTCAGACAGCACAGTGCTGACCGGCGACCTGTACGCCACCGGCACGACGTTCACCGCCGAGGTGCCCGCCTCGGGGTGGGGCGGTCTCCGGTTGGAGAACGGCACCACAGCCACCCTCTCCGGCGGGAGCCTTGTCGACGACGCAGCCGTGGATGTCCTCGGTGGGACGTTCACCCTCGACGACTCGGTTATCCAGGACGCCGGGATCTACGCCTCCGGGTCGTCGAGCCAGGTCACGGTTCGGAACCGAAGCGAGATCCGAGGGGCCTCGACATGGGGGCTCTTTGTCGAGAACGGCGCCGATGCGTTCATTGAGGACTTGGACACCTCTCTCGAGTCAAACTCTGAAGGGATCCGATCCCGAGGCTCAGGGTCCACGATCACACTCGCGGATGAGGCAAAGATCTTCAACAACGACGGGGATGGAGTCTTCACGGACCTCTACGGTAAGGTTCTCTTCGCTACGTCTGGACAGCCCTTCACTATCGAGGACAACGACGATGGTCTCCGGTCTGAGACGGCCAGCGAGATCAACTCCCAGAACGCATCCCACCGAATCATCGACAACAGCGCTGGCGCCTTCGCCTACGACGTCTTCGGGATGGACTTCTCGACGACCAACGTCGACCTCAACTACTGGGGGCCGACCGTCACCAGCTCCAGCGACCTCGATGTTCTCAACGGTGACGCCATCATCATCATCGACCCGGTCCTGACCACCGATCCGAGCAGCGGCGCGCGGGTGGCGATGTCGGATGACCCGCCGGAGGGCACCGGCTTGCCCTACGCCTCGGCGCTCGGCACGGACACCGTGCAAGGCTGGGCCGAGGCGGCCGTGGAGGCCCTCTCTCGAGGCGATGCCGAGGGCGCCGTCGATGCCGTGCGGCGGGCACTGAACCGCGCTGAGACCGCAAGCGAGCGAGGGCAGGCATGGGCCGCGGCGGCCCGGGTTGCCATCGACCTCCAAGAGATGGAGGCGTCCCCAGGCGCATCCGCGTGGGCACGACTCGCAGCCCTGGCACGTGCTCGCCTATCCTCGGCTGAGGACGCTCCATGGGCGCGGCGCACGCTCGCACTCGGTGCGCTGATGCACCCTGGGCGTGGCGTCGCCGAGCGCACTGCCGAGACACGCGGCCATCTCGTCGCTCTCCGGGCGCTGCCCGAGCGTACGGACCTCGCCGCCATCACCGCGCGACGGCCGCAGCGTGAAGGGACCGGGGGTTCCTCGGGGGCTCCGCTCTCCCACGCGGCTTTCGCGGGCTTGATGGAGATCCGCCTTGCCCTGGAGGCCGGAGAGGCCAGCGGCGCGCGCTCTGCGCTGGCCTCGCTGGCGGCCGTCGATCCCGTGCAGGCCGAGGTGGCCTCCATCGGAGTTGAGGCCACCTTCCCCGATCTCGATGTGACTGCTGCGCTGGCCGAAGGCCAGCAGGAGGGCCGGCAACGGCAGGCCGAGGCTGCGCGGCAGGCGACGGCCGAAGGGCTCACGGTGCATCCCAACCCGACGACGGGTGCGCTGCGACTCCGCTTCGGCATGGCCGAGACGGCCTCAGTTGAGATCGCGGTCTTCGACGGGCTCGGGCGTCAGGTAGCCGAGGTCGCTTCGGGCGACCGGGACGAAGGCGTCTATACGGAGGCGGTAGACCTCAGTAGCCTACCGGCGGGGGTATACCTCGTGCGGATGACGGTGCAGCCGGCCGATGGCGGTGCCTCGCGCGCCGAGGTGCGGCGGATCGCCGTGGTCCGCTGAGGCGTTGACAGACCTGATGGCCTTGCTCATCTCCTCGCTACGTGCTCTGCTCGCGGCCAGTGCCCTCGCGGTGCTGGCCGCGACGGGCGTACCGGCGTCTGGGGCTCAGGGAACGCTCGACGACACGACCGCCTGGGAGCGACTCGGCAGCACAGGGAAATCTGCCCTGGCAATTGGTCTCTCCGGTGATTCTAATGCACCAACCGTCTGGGCCGGAAGCGGAGGGTTCTTTCGCCTTGACTCGGTTGACGGCCCGTGGGTCCGTGTCAGCATCCGATCTCTTTATGGACGAGTCTTGTTTCTTGGTGACCCGTTTGGCATATCCGAACCTGATACTATGTTCGCCGGAGGCGCCCTCTACCGCTCCCTCGATGGCGGGGACACCTTCACTGTCATCGAGACCTCTGCTGGCGGTGGCGACGGTCTCATCGGTAGCAACGGTGCTCTCGATCGCTTCCCTGCCGACTCGCCTTATCCCCTCCGCCTCGTTTCCGGTGACTCCCCATCCGTCGTCTACTCCGACGACGGCGGCGACTCCTGGACCCGCGCCGAGACCGCGCCCCAGCACCAAGCCTTTCGACTCCACACCTTCCGCTCCGGACGTGTCCTCTCGGTCGGCTTCTTCGGTGCCGCCCTCTCCACCGACGGCGGAGTCACCTTCTCCCACATTCCAGCGCTCTACGACACCACCCGCGTCGCGTTCGACCTCACCGAGTTGGTCGTCCTCGACGGCTTCGTGACCGGCGAGCCCGGCGACTCCGAGGAGGGCCGGGTGCTCGTCATCGGCACCGAGGCCGGGCGGCCCGGCACGCACGTCTGGGCCTCGGACGACGAGGGCGACTCGTGGCGGCAGGTCCACCAGTTCGAGTGGGGCGGCACCTGGAACTCGGCGGCGGCGGTCCCCGAGGCGGAGGCGGGTGAGCCGGGGTGGGCCGTGGCTGCCGAGGATCCGGGGCGAGTCTTCGCAACCGTGGACGGCGGCGAGACATGGGTGCGGATTGGGGCGGTGCCAGGAGCCGGAGAGTCTCCGCCCGGAGGCGGCTACGTGCGTGTGCAGACGATGGAGGTAGGGCCGGATGGGAGGCTGTATGCAGGGACGAGCCGGAGCGGCCCGGAGGAGTCGTGGTCGTATCGGTCGCGGGAGCGCATCGCCGAGGTGATCCGGTTTGCGACGGCCGCAGACGAGGTCGTCCCTGGGGCGGGGTCGCTTGGCCTCACGGTACAGCCCAACCCCTCCTCCTCCACCACCGAGGTGGTCGTCCGCCTCGGGGCGGGCGCCCCTCCCACCGAGGCGGTGGTGACGGTGACCGACGTGCGGGGCCGCGAGGTGGCCCGCCTCGGAGGCGGCGTGGCGGGCGCGGCGGCGTTTCGGCTGGAGACGTCCGGGTGGGCGTCGGGCGTGTACGTGGTGCGGGTGACGGCGGGCACCGAGGCGGCGACGGCGACGCTCACCGTGGCGCGGTAGACGCGCCGGGTCGAGGCCGGCCGCGTCGAGGCGAGCAGCCGGCTCCGAATCGAGGTCCCCTCTCCCTCGGGGAGAGGGACAACCGCAAGGTCGGCGCAGCCAGGGTGAGGGGGTTCCGCCTCGGGGTCACCGAGGCGTTCAGTTCGTCGCCCCCCTCCCGACCTCCCCCCGCTGGAGGGAGGAGACTCGTAAACACCGAGGCGGCGCTCGGCCCCGAGGCGGGCACGCTGTGGGCGGTCGTAGTCGATACCCTTGGCGAGGCCGTCGTGGTTCGCCCGTTTGCGACCGCCCTCAGGCTGTGCGGCCCACGTCGAAGCCGTCGTGTGAACACCGGCGGGATGTCCGTCGTATCTCCCCTCGACCTCGCCGCCGCGCTGGATCAGCCATGACGGTACAGACCCGCTCCTTGTCCGAGTTGACCCACGACGCCATCCACCTGCTCGTGCGTGAACTGGGCGTGGTCGAGACGGCCCGGTTCCTCGGCCAGTTCGGCCTCGGCCACGGCGACTACACCAAAGAGCGCGACGCGCTGTTCGAGGGGGTGAGCACCGAGGACCTGATCGAGGAGGCACTAAACATGCGACGCTCGACGGATGATGCCTCCGATGGATGATGCGGCAACGGCCTCCTTCACCGTCGCGCGCTAGCCGCTACGGGTCGAGGCGCACCCAGCCCTGCTGGATCGCGTACCGCGCGAGGTCGGTCGTCGTCGTCAGCCCCAGCTTCTTGAGCGCCCGCCCCCGGTAGGTCGTCACCGTCCCCCCGTGACGTGCATCTCGGCGGCGATCTCGGCGCGCGTCAGGCCCCGCCCGTACAGCATCACCGTCTGCCGCTCGCGCTCCGAGAGGACACGGTTTGCCGGGCCGCTCACGGCCATCGCGTGCGCGAGGGCCGGCGGGAGGTACCCGGTCCCGCCCAGGACCGCCCGCAGCGCGGCCACGAGGTGCTGGGGGGCGTCGTCCGGCGCGAGCAGCCCGTTCGCCCCGAGGCGGAGCAGCGCCGGCCCCACCGCCTCGAGGTCGCGGCGCTCGACGACCACGAGGGGCAGCCCCGGCCGCTCGGCGCCGAGGCGGACGAGCGCCTCGGTGGCGTCGGCCACGGCCAGCACGAGGGCGTCCGGCGGGTCCCGGCGGATCTGGGCGAGGGCCTCGTCGAGGCCGTCTGCGGTGGGCGCCTCGACGCCGCCTGCCCGCTCCAGCAGCGTCGCCAGCGCGAGCCGGCTCAGCGGCTGGTCGCTCACGACGAGGACGCGCGCCGAGGGGTCGTCGGCCGGTCCCGTCCCCGAGGCGGCCGCCTCCAACGCCACGCGGGTGGTGCGCAGCTCACGCTCGGCGTCGGCCAGTTCGCGCTCGACGCGGGCGCGCTCGGTCACGTCGAGCGCCACGCCGATGACCCGCTCGACCTGCCCGAGGCGGTCGACGGCGGGGGCGTACGAGCACTCGAACGTGCGCCCCTCGACACGGGCCGTCGCGGTGAACGCCTCGCCGCCCAGCGCGCGCTCGACGAACCCGACCACCTCGGGGACCTCGGCATAGACGTCCGTCACGCGGCGCCCGACGATGGGGCCGCGCCGCTCGCGGAGGAGCTGGGTGGGTTTCCCTGTCGACGAGATCACGCGCCCGTCAGCGTCGAGGACGAACAGCACGAGGGGGGCGTGCCGGAGGACGGCGTCGAGGAGGTCGGCCGAGCGGTCGCGCGGCGCGGCGACGAGGAACTGCGCCGCCTCGGCCAGCGGGCCGGGGAGGCGAGACGGGAGGCGGAGCCGTACAGGGTTCGGTTCCATGCGTGCGAGTAAACCCGGGACAAGATTCGGTACAGCCCCCCCCCCTCGTCAACACGGATCGTGTTTTGATTTGAATCTGTCGTCCCGCCTCGGGGCACGCGAAGGGCCGTGACATCGCCGCGTAGGGTTCCCTATCGTTCGTCACCACGACGTCCCCTTTCCCCAGGGCAAGACGGCCACGTACTGGCTCCGTCGCCTCCTCATGTCATCCTGACCGCGCAGCGACGGCGCAGCCAACGCCAGTGAAGGATCCGGGCGCCGACGCTAGCGATTGTTGCGACCGGTGGCGACGGGCTCCAGGGCCGCGCTGAGATCCTTCGCTCCGCTCAGAATGACAGTCCAGGTCGTTGCTACCGAGCCGCGCTGTACCGTGGAGGGCGCCTCGTCGAGACGCCCGCCCGCGCCCGCTCCTTCCATTCCTCCGCACGCGGAGCGTGCCCTCCTTTCCTCCGACCGACTCGTCGGTCGCCTCGTCCCGATGCGCGTTCTGCTCCTGTCCGTCGCCCTCGCCGCCTCGGTGTCGGCGCAAGACGCCCCCGAGGCGGGCGCCTCCGAGGCGGTGGGCGGACCGCTCGCCGAGGCCCGCGCGGCGCTCGCGGCCGGCGACTCGGCCCGCGCCGAGGCCATCGCCGCCCGCCACTACCGCGCCGACCGGCTCCGCCGGGACGCCGAGGCGGAGGGCCTGCACCGGATCCGCCTCGCGATGCACCTCGCGGGCTTCGGGCTCGATTCGTTTCTGCCGCGGACCTTCCGCCAGCAGCAGATCACCGATGTCGCCGAGCGCCTGCTGGCGATGAACCCGGCCGACACCCTGGCGATCCGCGTCCTGTCCGAGGACGCCGTCCACACGGCCCTCACGCTCACAGACCGCGTGAACGCAGGCGCGACCTCATTCCCGACCGCCTCGGGGGCGCCGGCTTCCTTCGTGAGCCCGCGGGAGGTCCGCATCCGGACCGCCCGGTCGCGGTTCGACATGGACGCGCGCGAGGCGATGACCCCCAACCTCGACGGGAGCGCCCAGGCGGCGGCGGCCAAGCGCCGCCTCGCGGGTCTCCTGGAGACGTGGCGACGCGAGGCCCCGACCGATCGCCGGCCGTATCGCTACGCCCTCACCGTCGGCGCCCTCGACGCGGCGTGGGACGACGTGCTCGCGACGGCGGAGGCCATGCGCGACGCCTTCCGCGACGACCCCGAGGCGGGCCTCGCCCTCGGGCTGGCGCAGTTCCGCCTCGGGGAGGCCACGGCGTCGGCGGCCACGTTCGCCGAGGCGCTCGCCCCGCTCGAGGCGGGCCTCCGCGCGCGCTACGAGGACCTCGGGCCGCTCCTCACGCCCGAGGAGCGCGACGCCTACGCCGCCGACTCGGCCGCCTTCGCCACCGCCTACTGGGCCGCCGCCGACCCCCGCCGCCTGACGCCGGCCAACGAGCGCCGCGCCGAGCACCGCGCGCGCGTGGTCGAGGCGGACCTCCTGTTCGGCCGCGACGCCGCAGACCTGTTCGCCCCGGCGCCCTGGCCGCCTCGGGGCGCCGAGACCGACCGCGGCCGGATCTGGGTCCGCTACGGGCGCCCGGACCGCATCACGCAGTTCACCGTCAGCGCCGACGCCGTGCCGACGTACGGCGGGCGGGGGCCGTATGCCATCTGGGACTACGACGGCTTCCGGTTCGTCTTCGGCTACAACCAGGAGCGCGGGGCCTACCTCACCTTCTCCCCGCAGGCCCGCGCGTTCACCGACCGACGCACCCGCTCGTCCGCGCAGAACGACGACTACGTGGCGCAGGACCGCCGGATGCAGCGCGACGACCCGACGCAGACGCAGGTGCGGCCCGATGTTGAGGTGCCGGTCCTCGTCTCGCGGTTCCGCCGCTCCGACGGCTCCACCGAGGCGGTCGTCGCCTACGGCGCGGCGGTCGAGGACCTGGAGGACGCCGAGGCGGGCGTGTTCGCCCTCGCCGAGGGCGCGACGGTGGCCCAGGCGCCGGGCCGCCTCGGGGGCGGAGGCCGCACGCTCCGCACCGAGGCGGGCGCGCTCGCGACGGGCGCGGCGACGGTCCCGCTCGCCGGGGCCGACGCGCTCCGCGCCGAGGTGGCCGTCGGCGACACGTGGGGCGCGTCCGATGTCTCCGTCGCGCCGCTGGGCGGCGGGTTTGGCCTCAGCGACCTCCTGCTGGCCGCCTCAGTGGACGAGGGCACGGGCGGGAGCGTGGTGCGGGACGGCCTCTCGATCACGCCGGTGCCGCTCGGCGTCTTCCGCGTCGGCGACCCGGTCCACGTCTACGTCGAGGCATACGGGCTGGCCGTCGAGGACGGGCGGACGCGCTACACCGTCGAGGCGTCGCTCGTCCCCGCGGCGCGGCGTGGCGGGCTCATCGGGCGCATCTTCGGGCGCGGGCAGCGCCCCGCCGTCTCGGTCGCCGCCGACGAGGAGGGGTCGCGCGCCACCGAGGCGGCGCACCGCGTGATCGACACCGCCGACCAGCGGCCGGGCACCTACACGCTCCGCCTGACCGTCACCGACCGCGCGACCGGCGAGGCCGCCTCGGCCGAGCGGGTCGTCACCCTCGAGTGAGAGGCGGTTGAGGTTCAGGGCGGCACGCTACGCGGGCCCGCAGACGCCGCCTGCAGCGTTGCCCTCGTCGCCCGGTGCTCTGGCACCGCGCTCCTCGGGCGCCTTGCCGGCGACGCCTGCCTGCTCCGCTCGCTGGAGTCTCCCAAAACTCAACCGCCTCTGGCCGCCTCGGCAATGCGAGGGCGCGGCTTGAGGCGCCGCCAGCCGAGTGCGCCCCACAGCCCGAACCCGACCGCGCTCAGCCACCCGTTCTGGGCCAGCATCCGCACGCTGTCCGGCACCCCCACCCCGAGGCGGGGGCCGACGTCGACCCACAGCGCGAGCCCCATCGCGAGCGCGAGCGCGCCGCCCGAGACGGCCACCATGAGAGCGCTCGACCGGTCCCCGAGGCGGGGCGCCATGACCATGCCCAACGCGCCTACGCCGGTTGCGCTGAGCGTCAGCACGACCACGCCCACCGTCTCGACGAGCGCCGGCCCGCCCGGTCCCGGGTTGACGGCGACCCCCACCGCCACCAGCCCGAACCCGACGACCAGGCCCGCGCCGAGCGCGGCGTGCGCCGGCCGCGCCGCCTCGGGGAGGGCGCGGCCCAGGAGGCCGGCCCAGACGGGCGCCGCGAACGCCGCATGGTGAACGTGCGCCGCCGTCAGCAGGACGCCCAGGTCGCCGTCGCCCGGGGCGATCCCGACGCGCGACAGGAACAGCCACACCGCGCCGCCCAGCAGCGACGCGAAGCCGACCGTCACGAGCGCCTCCGAGGCATCGAGGCGGTCGGCCTGCCACAGCCCCCACGCGCGGCGCAGCGCCCAGGTCGCCAGCAGGGCCGTCACGACGAGCCAGGGGACCGCGAGCGCGCCCGCCTCGGGGCCGGCGTCGACGAGGAACCCGCCGGCGGCGGCGAGGGCGGCCGGCAGGAGCGCCCACCCCGAAGCGGTCAGGAGCCGTGACGGACGGGCGCTAAACGAGGCCGGCAGCGCGGCGTCGAGGAACAGCGGCACCAGCACGAGCGGCGCCAGCAGGACGAGGTGCGCGGCCTCCTCCTCGGCGGGCGCGGCCGAGCCAAGGGGGAGAACGAGGAGCACCAGCCAGGCCGCCATCCCCGCGAGGGCGATCCGGGAGAGCAGGCGCGAGAGGGCGGGCACAGATACAGCGCTACGCGGTAGGACTGATCCGGTAGCCTGCATGGCGTAGCCACCCCTCAGCGTCCTCCCACGTCAGCGCAGCGACCGCCGCTTCCAGCGCTTCGCGTAGCGCCGTACCGG
>JBCCQJ010000007.1:0-41537 GCA_039024395.1 Bacteroidota bacterium
CGTTCCCCGTTCCCCGTTCCCCGTTCCCCGTTCCCCGTTCCCCGTTCCCCGTTCCCCCCATTCCATCGGGTGGGAAAAGGGAACCGAAGGAGAGAACGGCAGGGACGACCGCTTGCGGCCAAACGGGGACGCCTCTAGTCCTCCGGCACCGTCGAGGCCACGCCGGCCGCCGCGTTCGTGCTGAACAGGTTGAAGTCGGGCGCCGTGACCAGCCCGTCGAGCGTGTAGTCGGCGATCACGTAGCCGCTCGTGCCGGCCCCCGAGGCGGTCGAGAAGCGGTTGAAGTCGGGCGCCGTCACCAGGCCGTCCGCGTTGCCGTCGGCGGCGGCCATCGCCACGACCCCAGGCTCCACCTCGACGCCGCCCGCCGCGCCGCCGACCACGTTCGCGACGCGCTCCATCCGCAGGATGCCGTCGTCCGACGACCACATCGCGGCCATCGGCCACGCCTCCGACAGCAGCGGGAGGTGGTTCCGGTGCCGCACGACGACGTGGTACGCGCCGGGCGCGACGGGGAAGCGGAGGACCGGTCCGTCCGCCGGGTGGTTGACCGCTCCGCCGTTGGCGACCAGGACGGCGCTCCGGGCGACGGCCGGCCCGTCGACGGTCTCGCGAAGCTCCACGATCACCCAGTCGACCGAGGCGACGAACGCCCCGAGGTCGACCGCCTCGGGGCCGTCGTAGTCGAGCGGCGTGCCGTCGAAGGCCGGGTCGCCGTAGGGCTGCTGTGCGGGGACGAGGCCGGCGTCCCAGAGGTCGGTCCGCATCGCGTCCGCGATCCCGTCGTCGACGCCGTCGTTGAGGTACGGCGCCTGGAGCGCGACGGTCAGCAGGAACTGGACGCCGGGCGGGATCGGCGTGGCCGCCTCGTCGGCGCCGCGGTACGGCTGCGTGGCCGAGCGCGTGTCGCCGTCGACGTCGGTCGTGACGTCGGCGAGGGGCGTGCCGCTCAGGCGCGCGTCGCCCTCCGAGGTGCCCGTCAGGTGGAGGTCGCCGCCCGGCCCATCGACGAACGCGACCGCCGCGGGGAGGGTCGCGTTCTCGCCCAGACCCGTCGCCGCGCGGTAGTCGCCGAGGTCATCGTAGTCCACGCCGCCGACGGTCGCGAAGACGGTCCCGTCGGTGAACAGGGCGTTGAACCGGCTCTCGGCCGCCACCGAGGCGGCGCTGAGGTTCACGGCGCGCCCGCTGCCGGCGTGCACCCACACGTTGTTGACGAGCGCGAGGTCGCTGCTCCCGCCGGTCTCGAAGAGCGCGCCCGACCCGCCCTCGGCCCGCACCGTCGTGTGGACCACGCGCACGTGCGCCGCGTCGGCCACGACGAGCCCCGCCGAGGCGGACGTCAGGAACGTGTTTACGATCGTCACGGGCTCCGCCTCGGTGCCGTCGTGGTCGTCGACCGTGAGGCCGGTCCCGAACCCGCCGATCATCGTCACGCGCGCGCCCGAGACCGTGCCGCCCGTCCCGCCGTCGAGGCGGAGGCCGGTCACGCTCCCCACCGAGGCGGTGCTCTCGACGACGACGTCCTCGATCACCGGCGCCGTGTGCCCGCGCAGCGCGATCCCGTCCTGCGAGTGTCCGACGACGCGGAGCCGCTCGATGCGGGTGCCGGTCGAGCCGCTCGCCCGGAGGCGGAGGCCGCGCGCGCCGCCGGGGAGCTGGCCGTCGGTGACGGTGAAGTCGGTGAGCGTGGCTGCCTCGGCGACGATCAGGTCCGCCTCGGGGTCGGTCTGGCCGGTCATGCCGAGGAAGACGGGCACCGCGAGGCGGAGGCCCTCGACGTCGCCCGTGATCGTGAGCGCGCGGCCGTAGGGCGCCGTTCCGCCCGACGTGTCGAAGCCCATCGCCTCGAGCGAGACCCAGTCGGCCCCGTCGATCACGAGCGCCCCGTTCGAGGCGGCGTCGGGGGCGGCGTAGGGGAACGCGCGGCCGGCGCTGAGCGGGACCATCCGCAGGCGGCTCGTGGCGCTCGCCCCGCCGAAGGGCCGGATCGTCACCGGCAGGGGTCCGAGGTCGTCGTAGAGCTGGAACAGGACCTCGGCCGAGACGCCGAGGAGGTGGGCGGCGTCGACCGCCTCGGCGAGCGTCGCGAAGTCGGCCGGAATCGAGCCCGGCGGCGCGACGCCGACCCGGTAGGTGCCGGCAAGCGGGACCAGCGCCGTCCGCTCGTCGGCCCCGATGTAGGGGTTGACGGCCGAGCGGGCCTGCCCGTCGGCGTCGGTCGTGACGCCGGTGCCGGTGAGGCCGGCCAGGCGCGGGTCGCCGTCGGAGGCGGCCCCGAGGCGGAGGTCGCCCGCGCCGACGGCCGCGAAGCTGGGCTGGAACTCGCGCGAGCGCGCGCCGCGCCCGGTCGCCTGCCACGCGGCGAGGTCGGCGTAGGTCGTCGCGCCCACCTGCACCAGCGGTCCGCTGCCGACCGTCCACAGCACGTTGCCGTACGAGGTCGTCAGGTCGGCATCCGCGTCGACCTCGACCGCCGGGTCGCCGGTCGCGCTGTAGAGGATGTTGTTGGTCAGGCTCGTGACGGTGCCACCGTTCCGTGCCGTCACCGCCGTGCCCTGGTCGCCACTCGCGTAGAGCGTGTTGTGGACGAGGTCCGCCGACCCGTCGTCCACGAACACCGGCTGGTTGGCGCGGACCAGGTTGTTGGCGACGAGCGCGTCCCCGTTGGCGTCTGCCGTGAGCCGCTGGAGGTAGATCCCGGTCCCCGAGGCGGCGGTGAGGTTCATCTCGTTGCCCGTGACGGTGACGCCGGTGCCGTCGCTGAGGAAGAGCCCGATCGGGGAGGACTGCGCGCTCGTGAGCGTGTTGCCCGAGATCTCGATGCCGGAGGCGCCCTCGATGTTGATGCCCCGGCTCGCGGCGCCCCCGAACGTGTTGTCCGAGATCGTAACCTCCTGGTACGCGTCGGGGAGGTCGCCGCTCAGGAGGTCGATCCCGATCCACCCGTCGGTGAACGTGCTGCCGGTGACGGTCAGCCGGTCGTGGAAGCGGTCCTCGCTGAAGAGGAGCGCGCGCGCGTTCGAGAGGCCTACGACCGTAGACCCGAGGAACGTGCAGCCCTCGACGGTGAGGTCGTCGACGCCGCCGCCGTCGGCGCCCTCGTTGAGCACCAGGATCCGGCTCGCCGCGCCCGCGCCGGAGGCGTCGAACACCAGGTCGCGCAGCGTGACGTGGTCGAGGCCGCGCAGCCGGAGCGCCCAGTTGAAGGTGTCGGTCGCGCCCGAGACGAGCGTCGGCGGGGCGGCCGGGTTGGCGGCGCGGATCAGGAGCGGCGCCGAGGCGGGGTCGGTCTCGGCCGGCCCGACCCGGATCGTCCGCAGGAGGCTCTCGCGCACGTCGGCGTAGGTGCCGGCGCGGATGCGGAGCGAGACGGCGCCCTTCATGCCCCGCGTCGCGAGCGCGTCGAGCGCCTCGTCCGCCTCGGGGAAGTCCGGCGTGGTCCCGCCGACGGTGTAGAACCCCGAGGCGGTGTCGGCGTCGTCGAGGGGTGGGAGGGGGGTGCCCTCGTCGGCCCCGCGCTTGGGGTTGTACGGGTCGCGGGCGTCGCCGTCGGCGTCGGTCGTGACGTCGGCGACGGGCGGGGCGACGAGCGAGAGGTCGGTGAGCGAGGCGCCGTCGAGGTGGAGGTCCCAGCCGCCGGCCGAGGTCGAGACGAACACGAAGTCGGTCGTCTGGCTGATCGAGCCGGCGTCGAAGCCGGCCGCCTGCCAGTCGGCGAGCGTGGCGTAGGTGGCGCCGTCCCACTCGACGAGCGGCGCCTGCGACGTGAACAGGAGGTTGTCGTCGGAGACCCCGATGCTGCTGGTGCCCGTGTCCTTGATGGCGGTGCCGGTGCCGTTGACGACCAGGATGTTGTTGCGGATCTCGACGATCCCGGTGCCCGCAGGCGGCAGCAAGAGCGCGCTCGCCTGCCCCTCCGCGCGGACCGTGTTGTGGATGACGCGCGAGCCTGAGATCGCGTAGATCCCCGCGGCGGACGCGACCCCCCGGCGCATCGCGACGAAGTTGTTGGCGATGAGCGACGTGCCGCTCAGCCCATTGATGCCGTTGAGCCCGAACGCCACCTCGACGGTGTTGCCCACCACCTCGATGCCGGAGGGTCCGCCGAGCGTCGTGATGGCCTGGTAGCTCGAGACCGCCGAGGCATCGTCGGCGACATCGTTCCCCTCGACGCGACCGTCGCCCCGGACCCGAAGCCCGTCCTCCTCCTGGCCCCGCAGCGTGTTGTCCGAGACCATGAGGCCGATCGGCTCATCCAGAGGTGGGGAGTCGAGGTCGAGCCCGCGCCACCCGTCGGTGAGCGTGCTCTGGTCGAGGGTGAAGGCGTCGTGGACGGACGTGGCGTCGGTCCAGATCAGCGAGCCGGCGTCCGAGCCCGGCGCCGCGTGCCCGGTGAGGGTGCACCGGCGGACGGTCACGTTCGAGGCGTCGCTCGCGAGCACGACCAGGCGGCCCGTCGGGGACGGTGCGGCGGCGACCAGCTCGAGGTCGCGGAGGGTCACCCAGTCGGCCCCGTCGAGGCGGACGACGTAGTTGGAGGCCGCCGTCGCCGCCGGCTGGCGGAGGACCGGCGGGTTCGCGGTGTTGGCCGCCTCGAAGCGGACGCGCGCCGCCTCGGAGGCGCCCGGGATCGCGTCCAGATCGAGGCCGCCGTCGTAGGTGCCCGGCCGGATCTGGAAGACGGCGTTGCCGCTGACGCCGAAGGTCGCCAGGGCGTCGGCGGCGTCCTGCGGGGTGGCATAGTCCGGCGCGGCCCCGCCGACGGTGTAGGTGCCGGCGAGCTGTGCTGCGACGGGCGCGGCGGCGAGGAGGAGACAGGCAACGAGGAGGGCACGCATGAGGAGTCCGGGAGGCGTCCCCCGCCATACGGCACCGCGCCCCGAGGCGGACCATCCGCCGCCTCGGGGAGAGCGGGGACGACGGACCGCAGACGACGGACCGCCGCCTGAGCGCTCGGTTCAGACGGCACCGCCTCGGGACCGACCGCCTCGGGGGCTGAAACGAGTCTCCTCCCCCCAGCGGGGGGAGGTTGGGAGGGGGGCGACACATCGACCGCCTCGGTGTGGGTCGACCCCGGTCTTCGAGGCGGCTCAGGTCTGGACAGACTCTGACCCCGGGGCGGTGCCGGGCTGGCTCGCCCTCCCCCGCACGCCCGGCCGTGCGTGCGCTCCCTCCGGCGGGGAGGGGGCGATCTCAACGAACCGGCGTCTCGCCCGGCCTCCGGGTGTGCCAGCTCCCCGGTTGCCAACACCCCTGGCCGAGCCAGGAAGGAGATCCCGCACGGGCCGCCTCGATGGCCCCGAGGCGGCGCCGATCCGAGCCGCCTCGGGGCGCCGATCCGAGCCGCCTCGGGGCGCCGATCCGAACGCTGCTACATCCATGCGTCCGGCTATCTTCGGGCGTTGTCCCACCGCGCTCGCATGGCCTCGCCCGACGTCACCGAACTGCTCGCCGGCTCGCGCGCGGGCGACACCGAGGCGACGGCCCGGCTGATGGCGGCGGTCTACGACGAGCTGCACCGGATCGCGCTCGCCCAGCGGCCCCACCCCGACGCCACGCTCACGGCCACGTCGCTCGTCCACGAGGCCTACGTCAAGATGGTCGACGGCGAGCGGCTGCCGTTCGACGACCGCGCCCACTTCTTCGCGTCGGCCGCGCGCGCCATGCGGCAGGTGGTCGTCGACGACGCCCGCGCCAAGGGCCGCGCCAAGCGCGGCGGCGGCGAGCGCCCGCTCCGCCTCGACGACGGGCTCGACGCGCCGGCGCCGGCCGCCCCCGAGCGGGTCGTGGCGCTCGACGAGGCGCTCCGCCGGTTCGAGGCGCTCGACGCGCGCGCGGCCCAGGTCGTCGAGTGCCGCTACTTCGCCGGCCTCACCGTCGAGGAGACGGCCGACGCGCTCGGCCTCTCGCCCACGACCGTCAAGCGCGACTGGCAGACCGCCCGCGCCTGGCTCCACCGCGCCCTCTCCGACGAGCCGGCCTCGAATGGGCCGGGCGCGGCCGAAACGTCGTAGGGAGAGGGCCTGCCCCCACCGCGATGGACGCCGCCCGCTGGACCCTCGTCAAGAGCCGCCTCGCCGAGGCCCTCGACCTCCCCGAGGCGGACCGCACCGACTTCCTGGCCCGCCTCGACGCCGAGGTCCGCGCCGAGGTGTCGGCGCTGCTCGCCGCGTCGGCGACCGACGACCTCCTCGACGCCCCGCTCGACACGGGCCTCCTTCCTACAGGCGTCGAGCGTGCTCAGCGTCCGGGTCGCCGCCTCGGGGCCGAGGTCGCGCCGGCCGGGGCCGACCCGCTCCTGGGCGCTCGCGTGGGTCCGTACCGTGTCGAGACGCTCGCCGGGCGCGGCGGCATGGCCGACGTCTACCGCGCCCGCCGCGCCGACGGCCTCTTCGACCGCGAGGTGGCCCTCAAGGTGGTCCGCCCCGGCGCCGACGCCGAGGCGCTGCTGGCGCGGTTCGCCGCCGAGCGCCGCATCCTGGGGGGCCTCGAGCATGAGGGCATCGCCCGCCTCATCGGGGCCGGGGCCGAGGCCGACGGCCCGGCGGCCGGGCGCCCCTGGCTGGCCCTCGAGTTCGTCCGCGGCGTGCCCATCACCGAGGCGGCGCTCCGCCTCGGGGCCGACGCCCGCCTGCGGCTGATGGTCGACGTCGCCGAGGCGGTCCAGCACGCCCACCGCCGGCTCGTCGTCCACCGCGACCTCAAGCCGTCGAACGTCCTGGTGGGAGGTGGGGATGAGGGATTGGGGATTGGGGATTCAGATCGAGCGCCGACGCACTCTCCGAGCCCCCAATCCCCAACCCCCAACCCCGAATCTCTACGCGTCAAGCTCCTCGACTTCGGGATCGCCAAGCTCCTCGACCCCGAGGCGGACGCCGACCTGACGGCCCTCGACGGCCGGCGGCCGATGACGCGGGCCTACGCGGCGCCCGAGCAGATCCGCGAGCAGCCCATCACGACGGCGACCGACGTGTACGGCCTCGGCGTGCTGCTCTACGAGGTGCTGACCGCGGCCCGGCCGTTCTCGGTCGACGAGGGCCTCCGCGCGCTCGAGGCGGCCATCCTCGCAGGCAATCCGCCGGCGCCGAGCGCGGCGACGCGCCCCGAGGCGGGCGGGCTCGACCCCCGACGCCTCCGCGGCGACCTCGACGTGATCTGCCTGAAGGCGCTCGCGGTCGACCCCGCCGAGCGGTACGCCTCCGCCTCGGCATTCGCGGACGACCTCCGCCGTGTGCTCGTCAGCGAGCCTGTCGCCGCGCGGCGGCCGTCGCGGGCGTACCGGGCGCGGAAGTTCGTGGGGCGCCACCGCCTCGGGGTGGCCGTGGCCGCAGGCGTGGTGGCGCTCCTCGTGGGCGAGGCCGCGCTCTACACGACCCGCGTGACGGTCGAGCGGGACCGCGCCGAGGCGGCGCTCGCCGAGTCGGAGGCGACGGCCACGTTCCTGGAGGGCGTCCTCGGGGCGGCGAGTCCGTTCGCAGCGGGGCGCCGCGATACGCTCCGCGCGGCCGACCTCCTCGGGGACGCCGTCCGCGAGGTGGACGCGATGGACGCCCCGCCCGGACGGCAGGCCCACCTCTACACGGTCATCGGGCGGGCCTACCGCGACCTCGGCCAGACCGCCGAGGCCGACTCGCTGCTCCGCCGCGCCCTCGCTCTCGCCGGTGACGACCCGGCCCGGTGGCCGGCCGCGGCCGGCGCCCTCGGGGGCACGCTCCTCCGCGGCGACTCCCTCCAGATCGCCGAGGCGATCACCCTCTACCGCCGCGTCCTCGACGACGCCGAGGCCCGCCTCGCCCCAGACGACCCCGCGCGAGCCGACGCGCACGTCCGCCTCGGACTTGCCTACTGGACCGCCCAGCGCTACGCCGAGGCGGTCCCCCACGCCGAGCGCGGCGTGGCCCTCCACCGCTCCGCCGACCCGCCCGACTCGGTCGGGCTCGGGAACGCCCTCAAGGGCCTCGCCGACGCGCTCGCCTCGGCGCAGCGGCGCGACGAGGCCGAGCCGGTCTTCCGCGAGATGATCGCCGTCCGCCGCGCGGTCTACGGGCCGGACCACCCGTCGCTGCCGGTCGGGCTCAACACGTACGCCCTCTTCCTCCGCAACAGCGGGCGCCCCGCCGAGGCGGTCCCGGTCGCCCGCGAGGCGCTCCGGATCTCCCGCACCGCGCTCGGCCCCGATCATCCCCACGCGCTCAGCCACGCCGCCTCGGTGGCGACGCTGCTCCGGGACGAGGACCCCGACGCGGCCGCGGCCCTCCTCGCCGACATCATCGAGCGGGTCGAGCGGACGCAGGGGCCGCGCGCGGGCGTCCTCCCGATCCGCTACGACGACCTGAGCCGGGCGCTCCTCGCCGCCGAGCGCTACGACGAGGCCGAGGCGGCGCTCCGGACGGGCCTCGGGCTTGCGCGGGCGAAGGCCGGGACGCCGAGCGTCGGCGGCGGCAGCTTCACGGGCAAGCTGGCCCACCTCGCCCAGAGGCGTGGCGATCCCGAGGCGGCGGTGCGCCTCTGGCGCGCGGCGGTGGACGAGTTCGCAGCCGTGTTCGGATCGTCGGAGAACGCCTTCTCGGCCGGCGCCCTCAACGGGTACGGGCAGGCGCTCCAGGCCCTCGACCGCAAGAACGAGGCGCGGGTAGCCTACACCGCCTCGGTGAGCGCGTTCGAGGCCGCCTACGGGCCGGACCACGCGGCGGCCGAGGGCGTCCGCGAGCGGCTGGCGAGTCTCGACGGCTAGCCGGGGTCAGCGGCCCGAGACCGGCGGCCCCGAGGCGGTGAGGGCGTCGAGGCGCCGGGCGAGCGCGTCGAGACGGGCGCGGTCGGCATCGCGGTCGGCCTGGAGTGCCTCGATCTGCGCGGCCTGCGCCTTGATCTCGGCGGTCTGCCGGGCGACGACCGCCCGCAGCGCCGCTGCCTCATCCACGCCCACCAGCGCCACCGCCCGACCCGCCTCGGGGAGGGCAACGACCCGGCCCGCCACCGGTCCGTCCGCCTCGGGGCGGTACGTCTCAGGGGCGACCGCCCGCGCTGTCCCGTCGTCCAGCCCGCTCGCCACCAGCAGGTCCCCCACCGAGGCGGTCCCCGCGAGCCGCACCTCCGCCTGGCCCACGAACGCCACCAGCGCGCCGCCCTCGGTCGCGCCCGCGTTGCCCGCCACCGCCGCGTTCGACGACGCCACCATCACCTGCTCCGCCCCCGCGGCGGCCAGCGACACCGTCCCGCCTCGGAGCCCGACGAGGTCGCCCGGCTGCACCGCCTCGGGGGCCACCGAGGCGGCCAGCGGCAGGTACTCGGCGTAGTCGGCCCCCGACGTGTTGAAGACCACGCCGCCAGCGCCGTTGCCCTCGATCTGGCCGACCAGCGTCGCCCCGCCGTCGGCGAAGAAGCCGATGTAGTTGACGCCCCCGCCGGGCGTGACGGTGCCGACCGAGAGAGCGAGCACGTCGGGGCTGGAGCTGGTCGAGGCGTTGCGGAGGTGGGCGACGTGGCTGGCGGGGAAGTTGCCGTTGCCGCTGATCGTGCGGGCGACGTCAAACTGAGTGGTGGGGTCGTTGGTGCCGATGCCGACGCCGCCGGCGGCGCGGACGAGGAACTGGCGCGGGCCGGTCGAGACGAGCGGATCGGCGGGCGCTCGGGAGTCGTCGGACCAGACGAAGGCGCCCTGGTGGACGGCCCGGGCGTAGTGGCCGGCGGCGAAGCTGTAGCTCCCGGTCGCGAAGTTGCTCTCGCCTCCGGGGACCGTGCTCAGGAAGCCACTGGCCGTATTGAGTCGCCCTCCTCCGAGGGTCGCAGCGAAGCCACTGGCCGTGTTGAACTGGCCGCCGCCGGCCGTGCTGCGGTCGCCGCTGGCCCTGTTGCTCACGCCGCCGCCGACCGTGCTTTCGGTGCCGCTGGCCGTGTTGCCGAAGCCGCCGCCGACGGTACTGTAGTTATCGCCGGCCGTGTTGTCCTGGCCGCCCCCGACGGTCGCGGTGAAGCCGCTGGCCGTGTTGTCGCTACCGCCGCCGACCGCTCCGAAGTCGGCGGTCACTCGGTTCCGGTTGTTCGTCCCCCCTCCCCCCGAGATCGTCGCGCCGCCGACGCCCGAGCCGACCGTGTTGGCCGGCGACCCGCCGACGAGGTTCGGGCCGTAGGTAGCACTGGTCCCGCTGGCGTTGGGCGTCACGGTGAGCCCGTAGAGCCCGAGCGCGTACGGTGCCGCGCCGAGTTCTGTCCGCGGCCCAAGCACCTGGCTCCCTCCGCCCGAGGGCACGGCCACCTCCAACCACAGCGGCCCGCCCAGGTCACCGGGAAGCGTCGTCCCGGCCCCGAGGCGGACCGCGAACACCCCGTCGGCGTCCGGCGTGACGGCCTGCGTCTCGGTCCAGATCGCGCTCCCCCCCGAGGCGGCCTCGAAGAGCGAGAACGTGACGCTGGTGGGTGCGGTGACCGGCGCACCGCCGTCCTCGAGGGCGCCCTGGAAGGGGATCTCGCGGTCGGGCAGCGTCTGCGCTGAAGCGGACGCGGTGAGGGAGAGAAGGACGGCGAGGGCGAGGAGCCGGAGCATGTCGGTGGGGCGGGTGACTACCCGTCTCCACGCAGTCGGGCCGGACGAGGGATCATGCTCCGAAGATCTCTCCCGCCTCGGGGCCTGGATGCGGCCCCACGGTCCCGGCGTCAGCGCGCCTCAGCGGTCGCTGTGAGGGCGTCGAGGCGGCGAGTAAGCGCGTCGATCTGCGCCTGCTGCGCGTCATGCCGAGCGCGATCCGCCACACGACCGGCGCGGAGGGCCTCGATCTCGTCGGCCTGCCGGGCGACGACCGTCCGCAGCGCCGCCGCCTCATCCACGCCCACCAGCGCCATCGCTCGGCCCGCCTCGGAGAGGGCGAGCACACGGCCGGCGACGGGACCGTCCACCTCGGGGGCGTACGCCTCGGGAGCGACTGCCCGCGCCGTTCCATCCTCTTGCCCGCTCGCCACGAGGAGGTCGCCCACCGAGGCGGGGCCCGCAAGCCGCACCTCCGCCTGACCCACCAGTGCCACCAGCGCCCCGCCCGCCTCGGCGTCTGGGTTGCCCACGAACGCGGGGTCGCTCGACGCAATCATCACCTGCTCGGCCGCCTCGGTGGCGCGCGAGACGTGTCCGCCCCGGAGCCCGACCAGGTCGCCCGGACGCACCGAGGCGGCGCCGGTCCCCGAGGTGGCGAGCGGGAAGAACTCCGCCAGGTCGGCGCCGCCCCCGACGAAGCTGCCGTCGGCCCGCACGTCACCGTTCGTCTCGATCCGCATCTGCGCGTCGTTCGACGAGTAGTCGCTGCCCGCTCCGAACGTGAAGAAGAGGGCGCCCGTCGACCCAGTCCGCCGGGCGATGCCCCACTTGTTGGTGATTGCGCCGGTGCCGTTCACCTCGCCGAAGGCCAGCGCCGAGCCCCAGGTGCCGCCGGCCGACGAGTAGAGCCCGACGACGGCGTCCTCGGCCTCGACGATCACTTCCTCGCCCTGGAGCGCCGAGGCCTGGAGGCTCTTGTCTGCACCCTCGAGGTGGAGCGCGGCGAGGGGCCGGTTGGTGCCGATGCCGACGCCGCCGGCGGCGCGGATGAGAAACTGGCCCGGACCGGTCGAGACGAGCGAGTCGGCGTCGGACTGGGAGTCGTCGGACCAGACGAAGGCGCCGTTGTGGACGGCGCGGGCGAGGAAGCCGGCGGCGAAGCTGTAGCTCCCGCGGGCCTGGCTGTTGGTGCCGCCGGGGACGATGCTCCCCACGCCGCTCGCCGTGTTCGTGTTGCCGCCGCCGACCGTGCTCTGGAGGCCGCTGGCCGTGTTGCCGGAGCCGCCGCCGACCGTGCTGCTCAAGCCACTCGCCGTGTTGCCGAAGCCGCCGCCGACCGTTCCCTGGGAGCCACTGGCCACGTTGATCAAGCCTCCGCCGACGGTACTTCTCGTGCCGCTGGCTGTGTTGGAGCCTCCGCCGCCGACCGCTCCGAAGTCGGCAGTCACTCGGTTCCGGTTGTTCGTTCCTCCTCCGCCCGAGATCGTCGCGCCGCCGACGCCCGAGCCGACGGTGTTGGCTGGCGAGCCGCCGACGAGGTTCGGACCGTAGGTGGGGTTGGTCCCGCTGGCGTTGGGCGTCACGGTGAGCCCGTAGAGCCCGAGTGCGTACGGCGCCGCGCCAAGCGCCGTCCTCGGCCCAAGCACCTGGCTCCCTCCGCCCGAGGGCACGGTTAGCTCCAGCCACAGCGGCCCGCCCAGGTCACCGGGAAGCGCCGTCCCAGCCCCGAGGCGGACGGCGAACACCCCGTCGGCGTCGGGCGTGACGGTCTGCGTCTCGGTCCAGATCGCGGTCCCGCCCGAGGCGGCCTCGAAGAGCGCGAACGTGACGCTGGTGCTGGTGGCGACGGGGGCGCCGCCGTCCTGGAGGACGCCCTGGAAGGGGATCTCGCGGTCGGGCAGCGTCTGCGCCGAGGCGGTGGCGAAGGTGAGGAGGGCAGCGAGGGCGAAGCAGCGGGGCATGGGTCAGGCGCGGATGCCCTTCGAGGATAGGATCCTCCGAATCCCCCTCCAACCCTCCGGGCACGCCTCCCATACCCCACCTCGGGGTCAGCGGCCGGCTCCCCGAGGCGGCGCGGTTCAGTCGTCGCCCCCTCCACGCCGTCGCGACCTCGGCCGCCCGGAGGGCCTGCGCCGGGTGCCCGCCGTGCGCCGCGCCGAGCGGCGGCGTGGAGGGCCAAGGGTGCTCACGGCGCGGTCCACACGCGCTGCCGGAGGTCCATCCAGACCACCACCAGCACGTGGGGCACCGTCAGCGCGGCGATCCCGACCAGGTAGAGGCCCACGCCGTCGAGCGGGTCGTCGAGCGCCACCGCGTACGCGGCGAGGCCCCCGATCAGGAGAACCGCCCCGAGCGTCGCCGGCGTCGACACGAGGGCCAGCCGCCGCGCCGAGCCGTCGGCCACGAGCGGCGCCAGCCGCGCCAGGTGCCGCAGCGCGTGCCACAGGCAGAAGTAGACGCCCACGCTCCACAAGGGCGGCACGAGGGCGAAGAAGGCGGCCAGCGCAGCGACCTCGCCCAGGTCGAGCGCGAGCGTCCGCCACGCGCCCGCTCGCCCCGAGGCGGTCGCGGCGCCCCACACGGCGTAGCCCGCGAACCCGGCGGCCAGCCCGGCGGCCATCGCCCCGTGCGGCAGGCCGAGCACGAACGCCTCGGCCGCCTCGGCGCCGTCGGGCCGGAACGCCCCCGCCATGGCGCCCACGACCTCGGCGTAGACCTCGGGGAAGGCCACCAGCGGCACCGCCATCGGCAGCGCCCCGCGCACGATGAGCGCCGCCGCCCGCTGCGCCGCGCCCCCGAGGTGGCGGTCCCAGCCGAGCGCGCGGAGCGCGTAGAGGTCGCCCTGCCCCCAGTGCGCCCACGTGAGGACGAGGAAGCCGACCGCCGCCGCCGCCGGCAGGGCGGCCCACACGCCGAGCACGGCGGCGCCCGCGGCGAGGTAGGCGACGCAGAAGACGACAAGCGGAACGACGCGCAGCCCCTCGCCGCGCATCCGAAAGGGAACGACCGGGTCGGCGGCGCCGTGCGGCAGCCCCAGCACGACCGCGCTCGCCAGCCACGGCAGCGCCAGCACCCACAGCGGCGCGTCGGCCAGGAGGGGCGCCAGGGCCAGCGAGACCGCCACGCCGCCCCACGCCAGCGCGAGGCCGCCTCGGGGCCAGGCAAACGGCAGCGTCACGCCGCCGCCGGACGGGGCCTCAGCACCCCGAGGCGGCCCATGATCTGCGCGAACGGGACGGGCTGCAGGAGCACCAGCCCCTGCACCACCATCACGTTGGTGATGAGGAAGAACAGCGCCTCCTCGACCGGCAGGCCGGCGATCTCCCAGCCGGTGCGCGTCGCGTCGGTGATGTGCCAGATGCCGGCCTGCGTGATCGCGTACCAGTCGGCCACCCACAGGTAGAGGGTTGGCGGGAGGATGCTCCAGGCGAGGAGCCGGCGGCGCGCCCACAGCTCGCTGCCGCCGAGCCCCCACATCAGCAGGAGGATGGGGCCGACCCAGGCCAGGATGAGCCCGAGGTAGAGGCCGTGCCCGCCCTGCACCCACAGCCCGACCCCGAGGAGGGTGATCGCCAGCGCCACCGTGCCGCCCACGGCGCGGATCGTCCCCCCGCGTGGCGAGGGGGGGGCCGCTGGCACGCGCTCGCGGACGAGCCGCATCCACAGGCCCGCGATCGCCGTCTGGATCACGAAGAAGGCGTACTCCTCGACGGGCACGTGCCCGATCGTCGCCAGCACCCGCCCCGGCGGGTACGTCCACACCGCGTTGGCCACGAGGTGGTTGTCCCAGGGCGTCGTGTACACGAACGCGATGGTGGCGATCAGGGCGAGCGGCCACCACGGGCCGCGCGTGCGCCCCTGCGCCGCCGCCAGCACGGCCAGCAGCGGGAGCGTAAACACGAGGTGGAACTGGAGGTACGTCACGGTTCGGGGGACGCCGATCCGTGCGCGAGGATCCCGCCTCGTGGACCGGGGTTCTTACCAGAACATCACCACAACGACGGCCGTGACGGCGACGAGGGCCACCGACTGGATGCGGTAGTTCTTCCAGAACGGGACGCCCTTCAACGCCTCGGACTCGGCGCGGAAGAAGGCCGGCGTCCACGTCAGCCCGTCCGTCTTCTCGGCCGGCGGCGGGGCGGTCTGAAGGCTCACCGCCGTCATCACGATCAGGCTGACCGCGAGCAGGATCGGCGCGAGGTAGAGGAAGTTGATCTGGAAGTCGGTCGCGATCGTCGCGATCAGGAAGCCAACCGCGGCGAGGTGCCCGGCAGCCATGCCCGCAATCGCACCGGTGCCGGTCGCCCGCTTCCAGAACACCCCGAGGATGAACAGGGCGAGGGCCGGCGGGGCGACGTACGCCAGCGTCGTCTGGAGATAGCTCCAGAGCGTCTCGAACCCGATGATGACGGGGCTCCAGGCGATCGCGAACACCATGCAGAGGCCGGTCACAACCCGCCCGATGCGCACGAGCGCCTGCGGCGACGTCGTCGGACGGTACCTCTTGACGAAGTCCATCGTGACCAGCGTCGAGGCGGCGTTGAGCGTCGAGTCGACCGACGACATGATGGCCGCGAGCATGGCCGTCAGGACGAGCGCCCGGAGCCCCCCCGGGAGGAGGTCGAAGAGAAGCGTCGGGAAGACCTGGTCGGCCCGCTCGATGTTGGGGTAGAGCACGCGCGCGAACGTCCCCGGCATCACCATCAGGAACAGGATCGGGATCTTGAGCAGCCCGCCGAAGAGCGCCCCCCAGCGCCCGTGATCGAGGTTCTTGGCGCCGAGGACGCGCTGGACCATGAACTGGTTGGTCGTCCAGAAATAGAACCCGAGGAGGAAGACGCCCGTGAAGAGGCCGAGCCACGTCATCCCGCTCTCGGCATACCACGGCAGGGCCGGGTCGGTGTCGAACGACTGCGCCAGCGAGAGCTGCTCGGGGGGCGTGACCGCCGTGACGGCCTCCCACCCGCCGATCTCGTTCCACGCCAGCACCGACACCGCAGCGGCGCCCACGAGGAGGAGCGTGCCCTGGATGGCGTCGGTGTAGACGACCGCCTTGAGGCCGCCCGCGATCGTGTACGCGCCGGCCACGAGCGCCAGGATCGTCATCGTCCCCCACAGCGGGAAGTCGGGGTAGATCAGCTCGACGACGAGCGCGCCCGCGAACAGCGCCGCGGCCGTGTCGACGACGACCGACAGGAAGATGCTCAGCGCCGAGAAGTAGGTGCGGCTCCGCCCGTCGAACCGCTTCTCGAGGAACTCGGGCATCGTGTAGATCCCGCTGCGCAGGTAGAACGGCAGGAAGAACAGCACGAACACCACAAGCACCATCGCCGCCATCCACTCGTAGTTGTAGACGGCCAGCCCGATGCCGCCGTACGCCTCGCCCGCCATCCCGATCATCGACGACGACGACAGGTTGGACGCCAGCAGGCTGATGCCGATGAGGCCCCACGTCAGGCTCCGCCCCGCGAGGAAGTAGTCCTCGCCGTCGTCGGTCCGCCGCGAGAAGTAGATCCCGATCCCGAAGATCACGAGGGCGTAGAGCACGACCGCCGAGACGTCGAGGGCGGTGAGCGTGAACTCGGGCATGGGCGCACGGCATGGTGGAGGGTTCGCGAAGGTAACCGCCCGTGTGAAAACGCTTCCACAGACCCCGCCTCGGGGCGGCTACGCGCGGCGCAGCGTCTCGGTCACGACCCGCGTGATCCGCCCGCGCCCGACGACGCGCGGCGCCTCCTGGACCGTGAATGCCTGGCCCTCCCCGAGGCGGCCGGCGTTCCGCTCGTGGACTGCGAGCCAGATGAACACGCGGCCCGTCTCGCCCGGAGCCAGCACGCCGCCGTCGGGGTAGACGTGTATCCCCCCGTTCAGCTCACCGCTGGGGTGCCCGAAATCGTGGCCAGGTCGGTAGTCGTCGAAGGCGGGCCCGAGGCGCCCGCCCGCCTCGGTGGAGAGCATCTCGACGACCGCCTCGAGGTCGTGCGGACGTGGCCCCGAGGCGGTCATGCCTCGCTCGCCTTCGAGAACTGCTGGTCGAAGACGATGTCCGACGGCGGGAAGTCGACCCGCTTGACGAACGCCGCCGCCTCGGCCGCCCCGTGCTCGCGGTCCATCTTCATGTCCTCCCACTCGACCGACAGCGGCCCCTCGTAGCCGACGTCGTTGAGGGCGCGGATGATGTCCTCGAAGTCGATCCTGCCGCGCCCGAGGCTCCGGAAGTCCCAGCTCCGCCGCGGGTCGCCGAACTCGGTGTGGCCGCCCAGCGTGCCCGCCTCGGTGCGGACGTCGCTCCACCAGACGTCTTTCATGTGGACGTGGAAGATGCGGTCGCCGTGGTCGCGGATGAACCGGACGTAGTCGGCGTTCTGGTAGCCGAAGTGGCTCGGGTCGAAGTTGATCCCGAACGCCGGGTGCCCGCCCAGCGCGGCGAGCGCGCGCTCCCAGCTCGGCCCGTCGAAGGCGATCTCGGACGGGTGGACCTCCAAGGCGAACCGAACGCCCAGCGCCTGGAACCGGTCCAGGATGGGCGTCCACCGCTCGGCCGTCTCCTGGAAGCCCGCCTCAATGTCTTCCGGCAGGTTCGGCGGCCACGAGTAGAACAGGTGCCAGATGGGCGAGCCCGTGAACCCGGTCACGACCTCCAGCCCGAGCTTTGCCGCCGCCTCGGCGGTGCGGACGACCTCCGCGGCGGCGCGCTGGCGGACCCCCTCGGCCTCGCCGTCGCCCCACACGTGCGGCGGCACGATGGCCTGGTGGCGGCCGTCGATGATCTTGTCCGCCACGGCCTGCCCCACGAGGTGGCACGAGATGGCGTAGAGGTCGAGGCCGTTGTCGGCCAGGAGCTGCTTCTGCGACGCGGCGTAGCCGTCCTCGTCGAGCACGCGGCTGACGTCCATGTGGTCGCCCCACGTGGCCAGCTCCAGCCCGTCGTAGCCCCACGAGGCGGCCTTGGGTGCGAGCTCGGCGATCGGCATGTCGGCCCACTGGCCGGTGAAGAGCGTGACGGGACGGGACATGGAAGGTGGGGAAGAGGGATGGGTGAAGGGGCAAGAGGCGGGCACCCACGGTGGGCAGAGCACCCGTAGAGACGCCTCGCCGAGGCGTCTCCGGGGAGGGCGCGACGCCCCCGAGGCGGCACCACCCCCGAGGCGGGGCATCGGTCAGGGGTCGTCGGTGACCACGAGGTGGTGGCCGTCGAGAACGGTCGCCAGGTTGAGGGCTGCCTCGGGGCCGAGGTAGAGGACCATGCACACGGCTCAGGCAGGCGGCGTGTAGCGGGCGTCGACCCACGCCTGCTCGCGGCCGCTCTCGAGGGCCGTCCGGATGAAGTGGACGCCGCGCGCGCCGTCCTCGACGGTCGGGAAGTCGAGGTCGAGCGGATCGGGGTCCTCGCCCCCGAGGCGGGCACTGATCGTGCGGAGGGCGTTGGCGTAGACGCTCGCGAACGCCTCGAAGAACGCCTCGGGGTGGCCCGACGGCAGGCGCGTCGCGTGCCGGGCCGCCGGCGCGAGGTCGTCGTGGCCGCGGCGGAAGACCTGCTCGGGGCCGTCGAGGGGGAGGAAGCGCAGCGCGTTCGGCGCCTCCTGGCGCCACGAGATCGACCCTGCCGTGCCCGAGACGTCGAGGCGGAGGTCGTTCTCGCGGCCCGCTGCGATCTGCGAGCAGTGAAGGATGCCACCGGCGCCGCCGGAGCCGCCGTTCGGGGCGGCGTAGCGGACCAGGATGTTGGCGTCGTCGTCCACCGCCCGGCCCTCGACGAACGTGCGGACGTCGGCGCAGAGGCGGTCGAGGCGGAGGCCGGTCACGTAGGCGGCGAGGTTCTCGGCGTGGCTCCCGATGTCGCCCAGGGCGCCGGCGCCGGCGAGCGTGGGGTCGGTCCGCCACGCCGCCTGCTTCTGGCCCTCCTGCTCGATCGGCTGCGAGAGCCACCCCTGGCTGTACTGGGCGACCACCTTGCGCACGTCCCCGAGGCGGCCCTCGGCCACCATCGCGCGGGCGTGCTTGACGAGCGGGTAGCCGGTGTAGTTGTGCGTGACGGCGAACACCACGCCCGCCTCGCGCGCGGCGCGGACGAGCGCCTCGGCG
The DNA here is from genome assembly GCA_039024395.1 of Bacteroidota bacterium. GTDB lineage: Bacteria > Bacteroidota > Rhodothermia > Rhodothermales > Rubricoccaceae > Rubrivirga. The sequence goes on from JBCCQJ010000007.1 coordinate 18,614, forward strand.
TCGTCGAGCGTCGTCGTGAGCGGCTTGTCGCAGACGACGTGGATGCCGCGCGCGACAAACGCCTGCGCGACGGGCGCGTGGAGCCAGTTCGGCGTGACGATCGACACCACCTCGATGCCGTCGGGGCGGCCCGCCTCGGCGTCGGCCATCTCCTCGTAGGAGCCGTAGGCGCGCTCGACGCCGAGCGTGGCCGCGTGCGCGCGGCTCGTGTCGGGGTCGGACGAGAAGGCGCCGGCGACGAGCGTGCCGAGCCCGTCGAGGCGGATCGCGCGGCGGTGGACGTCGCCGATGAAGGCACCAGGGCCGCCGCCGACCATGCCGACGCGGAGGGGACGGGACAGAGACACAGGGCGAGAGGCAGAGGGGGCCGAAGGGTACGACCGCCTCGGGGGCGAGGCTACGACCCGTTCGGGCCGGACGATGTGCTGGGTTTTTCGCCCCCCTCCTGGCCTCCCCCCGCTGGGGGGAGGAGACGCTCGGACATCAAGGCGGTCGGCCCTGAAGCCCTCTGGCCGTCGTCCGCGGTCTGTCGTCCGTCGTCCTCCACCGAGGCGGTCGACCCGGAGGCGGTCGACCCCGAGCCGACCGCTCAGACGGCGGTCCGCGGTCCGTCGTCCGCGGTCCCCCGCCTCCGCAGGGGCAGGCTCTGTTCGTGGTCCCGCCCCGAGGCGGTCGACCCCGAGGCGGCTACGCGGTCCGGCGGGCGATCTGGTCCTGCTTGGGCGTCCGCCCGACGTGCGAGCGGTAGACCCGGATGAAGTGGCTCACCGAGCTGAACCCCACCGAGGCGGCGACGTCGGTCACGCTGCGCCGCGGATCCCCGAGGAGCTGCCGCGCGCGGTCGACGCGGAGCCGCGTGAGGTAGGCCAGCGGCGTCAGCCCGAACTCGGTCCGGAACGCCCGGTAGAAGGCCGGCTCCGACATGCAGGCCGCCGCGGCGAGGTCGGCCACCTGGAGCGCCTCCCCGAGGCGGGCCTTGGCCACCTCGGCCGCCGCCGCGAGCCCGTTGCGCGTCGCCCGCCGCGCGCTCTCGTCCAGGAGCAGCTTCCGCGCCTCGACGCGCAGCATCCGCACGACCAGCTCCTGCACCCCGAGGTCGATCAGCACGTCCTTGTCCGGGTCGTCGTCGAGGAACACCCCGACGAGCTGGCGGACGGTGTGCTCGATGCCGGGCGTGTTCATGAAGTGGACCACCGCCTCGTCGTCGTAGCGCCAGTCCCCCGAGGCGGCTGTGCGGGGGGCGGTCTCGTTGAGGCGCGCGGCCACGCGGCGCACCTTCGCCCGGTCGATCTCGATCGTCAGGCACTTCGTCGGCGTCTCGTCGCTGGCGCCGGGGAAGTCGATCTCGATGGTGTGGCCGGTCGGGACGACGAGCGATTCGAGCGGCAGAAACGGGATGGCCCGGCCCGCCCCGGTGTGGATCACCTTGGCGCCGGTCACCATGCCGCAGTAGAGCGGGTTGTCGGCCGCGAGCGGGACGCGCTCGGCCGGCCGGACGGTGTCGTAGACCGAGAACGCGGCGCCCTCGGCGCCGAACGTGACCTTGTTCTCGACGAGGTCCTGCGGCGGGCGCTCGCGTTGGATGCGCGCGAACTGGGGCGAGAGGGCAGAGAAAGCCATGGCAGAGGCGGCGTGCGGCACCCGATCCCCGCGATAGGATCCCGCGATTTATCGAGAGGCGACGGCGAGAAATGGCCCGGAAGCGCTCCCGTTCTTGTGAAAGCAACGTAAAGCATCGGGGTTTCCCCGGTCAACCCACATACCCCTTATTCCCGCCAGCCATGCTGCACGACCGACCGACCTTCAAGGACCGCTACCTCAACTACATCGGCGGCGAATACGTCGAGCCCGCCTCGGGGGAGTACTTCGACAACACGTCGCCCATCGACGGGCAGGTGTTCTGCCAGGTCGCCCGCTCGGGCGAGGCCGACGTCGACCGCGCCGTCGAGGCGGCCCAGACGGCGTTCGACGAGACGTGGCGCTTCAGCTCGGTCGCCGAGCGGAGCAACATGCTCATCCGAATCGCGCAGATCACCGAGGACAACCTCGAGCACCTCGCGCGCGTCGACACGGTCGACAACGGCAAGCCGATCCGCGAGACGCTCGCGGCCGACCTTCCGCTGGTCGTCGACCACTTCCGCTACTTCGCCAGCGTGATCCGCGCGCAGGAGGGCGGGATCTCCGAGCACGACGCGACGACGGTCTCGATCCAGCTCCACGAGCCGCTCGGCGTGGTGGGCCAGATCATCCCGTGGAACTTCCCGCTCCTGATGGCGGCCTGGAAGCTGGCGCCGGCGCTCGCGGCCGGCAACTGCGTTGTCATCAAGCCGGCCGAGCAGACGCCGGTCTCGATCATGGAGTGGCTGGACCTGGTCAAGGACGAGATCCCGGCTGGCGTGCTCAACGTGGTCCACGGCTTCGGCACCGAGGCGGGCAAGCCGCTCGCCCAGCACGAGGGCATCCGCAAGGTCGCCTTCACGGGCGAGACCACCACGGGCCGCCTCATCATGCAGTACGCCTCGGAGAACCTGATCCCGGTCACGCTCGAGCTGGGCGGCAAGAGCCCCAACGTGTTCTTCGAGAGCGTGATGGACGAGGACGACGCGTTCTTCGACAAGTGCCTCGAGGGCGCGGCCATGTTCGCCCTCAACCAGGGCGAGGTCTGCACCTGCCCGAGCCGCATCCTCGTCCAGGAGTCGATCGCCGACGCGTTCATCGAGCGCCTCATCGAGCGCGTCAACCAGATCAAGGTTGGCCACCCGCTCGACACCGAGACGATGGTGGGCGCGCAGGCCTCGAACGACCAGTACGAGAAGATCCAGCGCTACCTCGCGATCGGCCGCGAGGAGGGCGCCGAGGTGCTCGTCGGCGGCGACGTCTTCCGCGCCTCCGCGCCCGAGATGAGCGTGGCCGAGGCCGGCGGCACGGCGACCGCGACCGCCTCGGGAACGGCCGTCGGCGGCGACGGCCACTCGGGCGACGGCATGGCGAGCGTCCCGGACGGCGGCTACTACATCCAGCCGACCGTCTTCAAGGGCGACAACTCGATGCGCGTGTTCCAGGAGGAGATCTTCGGGCCGGTCGTGGCGGTGACCACGTTCAAGGACGAGGCCGAGGCCATCGAGATCGCCAACGACACGCTCTACGGCCTCGGGGCCGGCGTCTGGACGCGCGACGCGCACCAGCTCTACCAGGTGCCGCGCGCCATCGAGGCGGGCCGCGTGTGGGTCAACTGCTACCACCTCTACCCGGCCCACGCCGCCTTCGGCGGCTACAAGAAGTCGGGCATCGGGCGCGAGAACCACAAGATGATGCTCGACCACTACCAGCAGACCAAGAACATGCTGGTGTCGTACTCGAAGGACGCCCTCGGCTTCTTCTAGGCCACCGGTGAGCAGGCAGGGGCCAGCGGGGATCGCCTCGCTGGCCCCTGCGTTTGTTTTCTACGGTCTGCTGGCCTCCCGCCTACTGGCCCCTTCCTGCTGGCCCCCTCCCTCATGCCCACGTCCCGCGTTCTGATCACCCCCGAGGCGGCCGCCGTCGTCGACCAGCTCCGCGAGCGCCACGGCCCGCTCATGTTCCACCAGTCGGGCGGCTGCTGCGACGGCTCCTCGCCGATGTGCTACGCCGAGGGCGACTTCAAGCTCGGCCGCTCGGACCTCAAGATCGGGGAGATCCACGGCGTCCCGTTCTACATCGCCAAGGACCAGTTCGAGTACTGGCAGCACACGCAGCTCACGGTCGGCGTGACGCCGGGGCGCGGCGCGAGCTTCTCGCTCGAGATCCCGCTCGGCATCCGGTTCCTCATCGACAGCCGCGTCTACACCGAGGCGGAGGCCGGCGACCTGGTGCCCGTCGAGCGCGTCGACGCCTGAGCGGCGCCCACGGGCAGGCGAGCCGGGCGGCCCAGCAGACGCCGCCCCCGAGGTGGTCTCGGAACGCCGCCTCGGTGTAGCTCGCGGGCGTGTGCCCGAGCGCCGTGTAGAAGGCGCGGCCCTGGCCCATTGTGTGCGACCACGCGATCGGGTGGTCGTCGCCCATCGAGCCGCCGTCGTACGTCGACTCGTCGAGGCGGAGGAGGACCGTCACGCCCTGCGGCGCCTCGCGGAAGTTGTACCACTCGTCGGTGCGGACCCACGTCGACGGCAGCCCACGCGTGGCCGGGTGATCCGCCTCGGCGACGGTGACGGTCGCCTCCTGGATGGCCGGGTGGTCGGCGAAGTACGCGCCCACGAGGCGGCCGTACCAGGGCCAGTCGTACTCGGTGTCGGCAGCGGCGTGGACACCGACCCAGCCCCTACCGCCCTCGACGTAGGCTTCGAGCGCCTGCTCCGCCTCGGGGCCGAGCACGTCGCCGGTGGTGTTGAGGAAGACGACGGCCGCGTAGGCCTCCAGCCCCGAGGCGGTAAACGCGAGGCTGTCCTCGGTGGGGTCCATCTCGAAGCCGCGGTCGGCGCCGATCTCGCGGAGCGCCGCGATCCCGTCGGCGATGGAGGCGTGGCGGAAGCCCTCGGTCTTGCTGAACACGAGCACGCGCGCCGGCTCGTCGGGCGAGGCGCCTGGCGAGTCCGCATCGGAGCAGCCGGCGAGGAGAACGGTGGCAAGGGCTAGACGGAGCATCGGCGGATGGCGTCGGCGAGGGCGGCGCGCGGGTCGCCGGTGGGCATGAACTCCTGGCCCACGAAGCCCGTGTAGCCGGCCGCATCGAGGGCGCGCACGATGGCGGGGTAGAACAGCTCCTGCGTCTCGTCGATCTCGTGGCGCCCCGGCACGCCGGCCGTGTGGACGTGCGCGATCGCGTCGACGTGCTCGGTGACCGTGCGGATTACGTCGCCCTCCATGATCTGCATGTGGTAGATGTCGTAGAGGAGCCGGAACCGCGGGCTCCCGAGGCGGCGGACCAACTCGACGCCCCACGCCGTCGAGTCGGCCTGGTAGTCCGGGTGGTCGACCTTCGAGTTGAACAGCTCCAGGCAGAGCGTGACCCCGAGGCGCTCGGCCTGGGGGAGAATCTGCTCGATGCCGTGCGCCATCGTCTCCAGGCCGGCCGCGTCGTCGAGGCCCTCGCGGTTGCCCGAGAACACGATGAGGTGCGGCCAGCCGGCGTCGGCGGTCGCGTCGATCTGCACTCGGTAGGCCGGGACGAGGTGCTCGTGGTGCTCGGCGCGATTCCAGCCCTTGCGGAGCGCGTCGGCCGCCTCGGGGGGATGGGCCGTCATGGCGCAGGTGAGGCCGTGGCGAGCCAGCACCTCGGCGTCGGACGGCTGGACCAGCTCGACCGACGCGATGCCCAGCTCCGCGGCGGTCTGGCACAGCTCGTCGAGCGACCAGCCGCCGAAGGGCCACCGCGTCACCGAGTGTCGGATGCCGGACCGTCTCGGGGACGGATTGGGTGCGAGACGCGGCTCTGAGGTGGGCGCTGGCCGCCTCGGGGCCAGCGCAGGCGCGCACCCAGCGAGCGGGGCGGCCCCGAGGAGGCGGACGGCGTCGCGGCGGTTCATGGAGACGGGGGCGGGTTCACCTCAGAGACCGGCCTGTGTGCCGCGCCCCTCCTGTCCAGAAGGGGGACTGCGGACCGGCCGCCTCGGTGTCAACGACGGTCTCCTCCCCCCAGCGGGGGGAGGCCGGGAGGGGGGCGACGAATCGGCCGCCGCGCTCGACCCCGAGGCGCTGCCCCCCCTGCGACGACGAGGGGACCTGGTCTCAAGGGATGGAGGCATAGCAACACTCTGGAGCGAATGTCCGGTTGGTACAGGGTACTTGGTACGAGGTACAAGACGTGAGGCGTCGGGCGAGAGCCGTACCACGTACCTGGTACCTCGTACCCACCCGAAGGGTGCTCTAGCGAAGCGACTCGACGTAGGCGAGGCTCGCCTCGGCGAACCCGAGGCTGTCGTCGTTCGGCGGCGTGTCGGCCTCCATGATGGCGTAGACGAGCCCGGCCGTCTCCGAGGCGGCAAAGATGGCCGGCCAGTCGAGCGTGCCCGCGCCCACGTTGGTCTGCGTCATCTCCGGCCCGGCGCCGTCCTTGACGTGCCACAGCGGGAACCGGCCCGGGTAGCGCTCGAAGACGTCGACCGGGTTATGGCCTGCGACGGCCACCCAGTAGAGGTCCAGCTCCAGGACCACGAGGCCGGGGTCGAGCCGCTCGGCGAAGTCGAAGTAGGCCGGGCGCCCCCCTCCGAACGTGTCGAACTCGAAGTCGTGGTTGTGGTAGCCGAGCTGGATGCCGGCCGCCTGCGCGCGCTCGCCGAGGCGGTTGAGCGTGTCGGCGAGGGCCAGATACCCGTCGCGGTCGGGCCGAGCGTCGGGCGGCAGCCACGGGATGACGAGGTAGTCGTGGCCGACGGCGACGGCCGCCGCCAGGGCGTCGTCGAAAGGCGGGAAGCGGTCGTGCATGCTCGACGCCTCGGGGACGACCTCCTGCACCATCGCGTGCCCGCTCGGCGCGGCGAGGCCGTGCGCATCCAGCGCCGCGCGGAAGACGTCGGGCGACCGGTCGGCGTAGCCTGCCGCCTCCACCTCGTCGTAGCCGAACCGGGCCAGCATCTCGAGCACGCCGTTGACATCGCCTGGGAAGACGTCGCGGAGGGTGTAGAGCTGGATGCCAAGCGTGTCCGGCACGCCAGCCACGTGGGCGGCCTCGACGGCCCGTGCCACGCCCGGCCCCAGCAGCACCGAGGCGGCGGCGGCGGACGACTGCTTCAGGAAGCGGCGGCGGTTCATCGTGGGACGTGGTTCGTGGGGCGTGGTTCGTGGGGTGCGGTCGGCTCCTACGCCCCACGTCCTACGCCCTAGGACGGAAGCTCCCAGCCGGCGCGGTAGGTGCGCGTCAGCAGGCGCTCGCCCGCGGGGTGGTTGGTGATGGCGCCGTCCGGCGAGACGGCGAGGGGCTGGCCGGCCCACATCGCCGCGACGCCGAGCAGCATGATCTCGTTGAGGTGCGCACCGTAGTCGAACGGGCTCGACGCCGTGCCGCCGTCGCGGATCGCCTCGGCCCAGTTGACCTCGTGCGCCGCCTCGATGCGCGGGAGCGTGCGCGGCACCGCGCGCGCCGCCTCAGCGAGGGCGTCGCCGTCGCCGCCCGGCTCGACAGGCAGAAAGCGCGGGCGCTGGCCGTACGTCTCGTGGACGAGAACCCCGCGGTCGCCGACGTAGAGCACGCCGCCATTCGGGTCGAGCACGAACCCGTCGGGCGCGCTCGCAGGCGTCGGCGGGAGGAGGCCGCCGTCGTACCACGTCATCGGGATCGGGTCCTCCGAGGCGGCGCGCCCCGCCTCGGGGCCGGTGCCGTCGAAGCGGTAGGTCGTGACGGTGGCCAGCGGGTACGTCGCCGGACTCTCGCGGTCGCCGCCCCACGGCGTGTGGCGCGTCTCGACGCGGCTCGGGCGCCCCAGGTCGAGCGCCCACACGGGGAAGTCGACGAGGTGGGCGCCCATGTCGCCGAGCGAGCCGACGCCGAACCCGACCCAGCCGCGCCACCCGAACGGGTGGATGCCGGGGCGGTACGGCTGCTCGGCGTTGGGCCCGAGGTAGACGTCCCAGTCGACGCCGGCCGGCACGGCCTCGGGCGCCGAGGCGGGCACGCCCTGCGGCCACCACCCGTTGGGCCGGTTCGTCCAGGCGTGGACCTCGCGCACGGGCCCGATGACGCCGGCCCGCAGGACCTCGACCACGCGCCGGCCGTCGTCGCCCGAGTGGCCCTGGTTGCCCATCTGCGTCACCACGCCGGTCGCCGCGGCCGCCGCGCCGAGGCGGCGGCTCTCGTCGATCGTGTACGTCAGCGGCTTCTGGACGTAGGCGTGGAGCCCGCGCTGCATGGCCATCAGCGCGGCGTGTGCGTGGACGTGGTCCGGCGTGGCGATGAGGACCCCGTCGAGGCCGTCCGCCTCGGCGTCGAGGAGGCGGCGGTAGTCGGTGTAGGCCGTCGCGGCGTCGTAGGCCGCGCCGAGCGCCTCGCCCTGGGCACGCCGCCCGGCGTCGTCGGCCCCGATGCGGCCCTGCACCGCCTCGGTGGCGCGGCCCAGCTCGACGTCGGCGATGGCGGCGATGCGCACCGCATCGTGCATCGCGAGCGGCGTCGCGTTCGACGCGCCCATCCCGCCGGCGCCGATGATGGCGACCGCGACCGTGTCGCTCGGCGCGGTGAAGCCCGCGCCCCCGAGAACGTGGCGGGGGACAACGAGCGGGGCCGCCGCGGCGGCGGACGCGGTGCGGACGAAGCGGCGTCGGTTCATGGGGAAGGTCTGGAGGTCAGCAGGTTTGAAGGTCAGAAGGTCGGAGGTGGATGAAGGCCGAACCTTCAGACATTCCGACCTTTTGACGTTCCGACTCACACGCGCAGGTCGCCGCGGTTGACCGCCTCGACGGCGTGGTCGGCCGCGCGGGCGGTGAAGGCCATGTAGGTCAGCGAGGGGTTTTGGCAGCCGGCCGACGTCATGAAGGCGCCGTCGGTGACGTAGAGGTTCGGGATCTCGTGGACGCGGTTCCACGCGTCGACGCAGCCCGTCTCGGGCGTCGCGCTCATGCGGGCGGTGCCCATCTCGTGGATCCCCTCCCCGAGGCGGTACGGCGCCTCCCACTCGCGCACGTTGACGGCGCCGGCGGCCTCGAGCATCTCGGCCCCGTCGCTCTTCATCGCCTCGCGCATCCGGCGCTCGTTGTCGCGGATCGACCCGACGATGCGCGGGACCGGGATGCCCCACGGGTCCACCTCGTCGGTCAGCTCGACGCGGTTGTCGTCGTAGGCCAGCACCTCGCCGAAGGGGAACATGGTGAACTGCCACTCGCCCGGCTCGCGGAGCATCGCCTTGAGGTCGGCGCCGACGCCGGACATCCAGGCGCCACGCCCCCAACTCCCTCGGCCCGAGCCGCCCTGGTAGCCGAAGCCTCGGACGAAGTCGCGGCCCGAGGTCGGCTCCCACGGGAGGTTCTGGTACCGGGGGATGTAGATGCCGTTCGGCCGCCGGCCGTAGACGTACCGGTCGGCGAACTCGGGGAACTCGCCGGTCGCGCCCACCATGAAGTGGTGGTCCATGATGCCCTTGCCCAGCAGGCCCGACTGGTTGCCGAGGCCGTCGGGGAAGCGCGGCGTCTTGGTGTTCATCAGGATCATGGCGCTCCCGATGGCGCTCGCGTTCAGGAACACCAGCTTGGCGTTGAACACCATCTCCTCCGTCGTCTCCTGGTCGACCACGCGGACGCCCGTCACGCGGTCGGCCGCCTCGTCGTAGACCAGCGAGTGGACGATGGAGTGCGGGCGGATCGTGAGGTTGCCCGTTGCCTGCGCCGCGGGCAGCGTGGACGAGAGCGAGCAGAAGTAGGCGCTGTACGAGCACCCCCGGTCGCACTGGCTGCGGTACTGGCACCCGACGCGTCCGTTGTGTGCCTGGGTGAGGTTGGCGCTCCGGCCGATCGTCATCACGCGGCCGTCGAACCGCTCGGCGATCGACCGCCGGACGTGCTGCTCGACGGCGGTCATCTCCATCGGCGGAAGGAACTCGGAGTCGGGGAGCTGGGGGAGCCCGAGCCGCTCGCCCGAGATGCCCGCGAAGCGCTCGACGTAGCTGTACCACGGCGCGATGTCGTCGTAGCGGATCGGCCAGCGCGTGCCGCGCCCCTCGCGCTCGTTGGCCGTGAAGTCCATCGCCGAGAGCCGGTAGCTCTGCCGGCCCCACATGATGGAGCGGCCCCCGAGGTGGTAGCCGCGGACCCACAGGAACTCGTCGGGGGCGTCGTCGGGCGCCGTCTCGTACGGGTGGTCGACGTCGTCGACGTACCAGTGCGCCGTGTTCTCGTTGTACGGCCCGGCCTTCGACTGGCGGAACTGGCGCGCCTCGGCGTGGCGGCGGTCGCCGCGCCCGCGGAACGGCGTCTCCCACGGCGCCCGCTGCTCGGTGACGTAGTCGGCCCCGTGCTCGACGTGGCGGCCGCGCTCCAGCACCAGCGTGCGGAGCCCCTTCTCGGTCAGCTCCTTGGCCGCCCACCCGCCCGATATCCCCGAGCCGACGACGATGGCGTCGTAGACCTCAGAGGTCGCCCGGACCTGGACCGTGCGGACCTTCTCGATGAGGGCGTCGTCGTGGTGTTGCATGTCGGTAGAAGGTGCAGGGTGGAAGGTGGAAGGCGGAGGGAAGAGCATCTTCCACCTCGCACCCGGTACGGAACTAGGCCCAGGCGCGGCCCACCTCGGAGAGGGGTACGTCGGCGTCGTAGCGGCCGGGCACGGCGAGCCACTGCAGTTCCTGCGTCGCGCCCACCTCGGAGGTGTAGTAGCCGGCGACCGTCAGCTCCTTGAGCTGGCGGTAGAACGGGACGGCGGTCGCCTCGCCCCCCACCGAGGCGGTGCCCTCGCCGGTCGACAGCTCGGTCGCCTCCTCGGTGTCGGGGTCCATCGGCTCGTCGCCGGCCGCCTCGGTGTCGGGGGCCTCGGTGTCGGGGGCCTCGGTGTCGGGGGCCTCCGGCGGCTCGCCGAACGTCTCGGCGTCCATCGCGACGACCATCGCGGCCTGTGCTGGGGCGTCGAGGCTCGCGAACGATTCGCCCGCGCGGCGGTCGACGCCGTCGAGCCCGGCCAGGAACCCGTCGCGCTCCTCGGGCGCGTACCACCCCGTCAGCATGGTGTCGATGAACTGAGGCACGCCCGCCTCGGCGGCGCCCGGCGTGTCGGTCTCGGGGAGGATCTGATCCACGAGCGCGGCGAGCGTCTGCCGCTGGGTCTCCGTGAGGGTGCTATACGCGTAGCTCGCGAGTGCGTCGGCCTCGGGCGTGCGGCAGCCGGCGAGCAGCCCGGACGCGAGGGGTGCCGTGGCGATGCCGCCGAGCGCGAGGGAGAGGCGCCGGAGCGCGGAGCGCCGGCCGATGGGAGAGCCGAACTCGAACATGGGATCGAAGGCTGGAATGCAGGCTGCGGGAGTGAGGCGCTGCCGGGACGCCAACCCCACGCCCGGCGGCCCGGGCCTTAGGTCGTGACGGGGACGCCCGACTCGGGGGCCGGAGTGAGCGATGCGGAGGGCGCGTCGACGTGGGGCTCGACGGTCTCGTCGGCGTCGTCGACGCGGTCGTTGAAGAGGACGATGAACAGGAGCAGCACCACCCCGGCGAAGAGGGCCGGGATCCACCAGAACTGAACCCACTGTCCGCTCGTGAGCGCATCCTGGGTTGTCTCGCATACGCCGGCCGCGCCGAACGTGAGGCTGTTCGTGAAGCACCCAGCGGAAGCAGCGGCCCACTCGCCAGAGACCGACTCGTGGCCGCTAAGGAACCCGTTGAATAGCCCACCTGCGACAAGTGCGCCGATGAACATCCCGACGCCGTAAGTCACCAAGACGAGGAGCCCCTGTGCCTGTCCACGGACGGCTGGCGTCGACTTCTTCTCGACGTAGATCTGGCCGGTCACGAAGAAGAAGTCGTAGCAGATGCCGTGGATCAGGACGCCGCCGACGATCATCCAGGTCACCGCCTCGGGGGCAGCGAGCGCGAAGAGCGCGTAGCGGATCACCCAGGCGAACATGCCGGCGGCCAGCATCCACTTCACGCCCCAGCGCACGAACAGGAGGGGCATTACGAGCATGAACACGATCTCTGACACCTGACCCAGCGACTGCGTCGCTGCGATGTTCTCGAAGCCCGTAGCTCCGAGGTAGATCTGGGTGAAGTTGTAGTAGGCCGCGAGCGGGATGCAGATCAGGAAGCTCGCCGCGAGGAAGATGTAGAACGGCCGGCTGCCGAGCTGCTTGAAGGCGTCGACGCCCGCGATGCTCGCCACGGACACCGGTTGGCCCTTGGCGACGGGCGGCGTGTTGGGCAGCGTGAACGAGAACAGGCCCAGGATGATCGACCCGATGCCGGTCAGGTAGAGGGGCCACGCTGTCTCCTCGGCGGTCGTCACGAGCAGGGGGCTCATCACGAACGAGATCGCAAGCCCGGCTACGATCCACCCCACCGTCCCGAACACACGGATGATGGGGAACTGCTTCTCCTGGTCGTCGAGCTGCTCGAACGCGATCGTGTTCGCCAGCCCGAGCGTGGGCATGTAGGCCAGGTTGTAGGCCAGGAGCGCCAGGATGAACAGCGTCGGGTCGCCGATGAGCGACGGCGCCAGCAGCATGAACGCCCCGCCGATGAGGTGGAGCACCCCGAATACGTTCTGCGCCGCGAAGTAGCGGTCGGCCACGAGCCCCAGGAAGAACGGCGCCACGATGGCGGCGACCGGGTTGACGGTGTAGGGCCAGTGCGTGAGGTTCTCATGCCCCTCGGCCGTCATGTAGACCGCGACCGTGGTGTACCACGCGCCCCAGACGAAGAACTCCAGGAACATCATGGTGCTCAGGCGCACGCTCGTTCCGTTCATAGCAGTGGTGGTTGGGTTAGAGGCGGCGGATCCGGACGTTCCGGTACCACACGCTGTCGCCGTGGTCCTGCACGCCGATCCCGCCCCCGAGGCGGGTGCCGAAGGCGGGGAAGGCGTCGCCGTCGCGGAACTTGCTCGCGGCCACGCGCGCCTCCCAGTCGGCCGATCCCTGCTCGGCGGCGACGATCTGGATCCCGTTGAGCCAGTGCTCGATGCGCGGCCCATCGGCCACGATGCGGGTGTGGTTCCACGTGCCCGCTGGGCGGACCGCCTCGAGGTCGGTGGGCACGTAGAGGTCGTAGAGGGCGCCGGCCCGATGGCTCGGGTAGCGGGCGTCGGGGTGGCAGGCGTCGTCGAGGACCTGCATTTCGAGGGCCGTCCGCCACGGAACGTCGAACGCGGGCGACACCTCGCCCCGGTAGAAGATGCCGCTGTTGCCGCATTCGGCGACCTTCCACTCGAGCTCCAGCTCGAAGTCGTCGTAGGTGCCTTCGACCATGAGGTCGCCGCCCTCGACGCCCGGCGTGAAGCGGATCGCGCCGTCCTCGACCGACCAGCCGGCTGGCGCGTCGTCGCGGTTGTAGCCCGTCCAGCCGTCGAGCGTCTCGCCGTCGAAGAGGACGATCCAGTCCGCCTCGGGGGCGTCGCGCGAGGGCGTCGCGCCGTCGGCCCCGTCGGCGCCACCGATCCAGTTCGCGCACCCCGAGGCGAGGAGACCGGCGAGAAGGAGGGTACGGGAGGCCACGTTAACGGAGCGTGAAGGACCTCAATGTAGGGCCGCTTGCGTCCCGCGCGGAACCCCTTCCACCGTCCCGGTGAGCGAGCCCGGGATCGGCCCCGAGGCGAAGATGAGGGGGAGCGAGACCGTCCGGTCCTGCTCTGTCCTGCGCCCGGTGGCCATGTGATCTGGAGGCCGTCTGACGGGACGGGGGAGTCCTCGAGGGTGACCGTCAGCCTCGCGTCCTCGAAGACCTCGAGCGGGCAGACCCGCGCCTCGAAGGGCCGGTTCTCGCAGCCGAAGACCGCCGCCCGACGACATGGAAGAGCGAGCCCGTCGTGATCGTCCGCTCCATGAGCGGTCCCCTCTCGGGAGACGCGACGCGCGGCACAAGGTCGTCGGTGAGCTGGGCCTGCGCGGCGAGCGCGGCCCCCAGGGCGACAACGAGACCACGCCTGGCAGCTTCAGAGAATGCAACCTGCGCCGAAACTACACGAACCCCGTCCTTCGCCTCGCCCCACCCTGATGCCGACCACGTACCGCTTCGAATCCAGCATGCGCCACGAGGTGGCCCGCTCGGCTGCCATCGCTGCCGCGAGCCTGGCGGTGCTGCTGGCCATCGTGTATTGGGAGGACGGTGGATGGCCGCCCTCTGGCCTGCTGGTGGTTCTGGTCGGTTTGATGGGGTTCATTTTCCTCCTCCCCGTGCTCGCGACGTGGCGGCGCGGTCTGCGGTGGGTCGAGGTCGGCCCCGAGGCGGTCCGCATCTCCCGTCGGACGGGCGAGCGCGTCGTGCGCTGGGCCGACCTCGTCGGGTACCAGCACTACCGGGGGCGCTCGGAGAGCTGGCAGTTCGACCTCGCCGACGGCCACCGCGTCGCCTTCGTCGTGGAAGGGTTCCACGGTGGCGAGGACGTGCGATTGAGCGAGGCCATCGCCGCCGGGCTCGTTGCTCGAGGCCTGGCAGATCGGGCGGCGGATGGCCGGCTGCGCCGCAGCACGACCCCCAGGCCGCCGGAGGCTCCGCCGCGCGGTGCCGGGTCGGAGGGGCCTGCACCCGACACCGCCGCGCCCAGCCCGGCGAAGCCCTCCGCAATTCGGCCGTCGGGATGAGACGGCCCAGCGTCTCGCGCCGGTTGGTACCTCCGAGGGCAGCCACCTTCGGGGCGGAGACGCCGACCTCGCCGAGGGCGGCACAGGCGTTTCCAAGCGACGCAGCCCGGGCAAGCGACGCAGCCCGGGCAAGCGATGCAGCCCGGGGCCGGGCCGTATCCTCGCCGTGTGCTGTCCTGCCCTGGTCGTGACGACCCGTTTCGAGTCCCACCTCCGCCGTGTCGTCGCCTGGTGGACGTGGCTGTTCGGCACCGGCACGGCCATCGCCGTCCTGGTGGTCCTCTACGACGAGGGCGGAGACCCATCGGAGGGGCTGTGGTTCATGGTGGCGTTCATGGCCGCGCTCTACCTGCTCATCGTCGCGCTCGCGTGGAAGCGAGGGCTGGCCCGGGTCGAGGTCGGAGAGCACGACCTCCGAATCCTCCGCCGCCGCGGCGAGACGGTCGTGCCCTGGGCCGACGTCGGGCGGTATCGGCACCATCGGGGCCGGAGCGAGAGCTGGCGGTTCGACCTCCGCGACGGCCGCCGCGAGGCGTTTCTGGTGGAGGGGTTCGCCTCGGGGGAGGGCAACGCACTCGCAGAAGCGATCTACGAGCGCCTCGTGGCGCACGGCCTCGCCGAGCCGGCCGAGAGACCCGGCCGGTACCGGCCGGTCGGCTGAGCGACCCGGCGTTGCCGGCCCCGAGGCGGCGGACGGCCCCACAGAACGGTGGGCTCACGCTGGACGCTCGCGACGACCGTGCCGCCTTCGTCGAGCACGATGGCACGGGATGAGAGGTGCTGGTCGAGAGCGAGGCCGGACACCGACCAGGTGACGAGGCCCGCGAAGGGGCCACGGGCGGCGTGGTCTTCGACGGCGGCGCCCTCCGCCTCGGGGGCATGCGTCGAGAGCGCGACCGTGCCTCCCCGAAACGCCTCGGGGCCGGTGACATCTCGTGACATCCCGGGCGACGGCGTTGACACCGAGGCGGCCCACGCCGTGTACGTTCTCGGTGTCACCCACACACGCGCATGGCCCGCCTCGCCGCCTTCGTGCTCGCCCTCGTGCTCGGCCTCCCCGCCTCGGGGCAGGTCGCGACGGTGCGGGCCACGCTCGACCTCCGCCAGCCCATCGCCGACGGCTGGCTCGACCCCGAGGCGGAGACGGTGGGGCTCCGCGGCAACCGCGCGCCGCTCGCGTGGGACGCGACCCTCGCGGCCGCCGACCCCGACGGCGACGGCATCTACACGGTCGAGGCCGAGGTGCCGGTCGCCGCGAGCGGGACCGTCCTGGAGCTCAAGATCAAGGTCGACGGCCCCGGCAACCCGAACGACGGCTGGCAGGAGGGCGCCAACCGCGAGGCGGCGCTCCGGCCGGGCGAGACGGTCGAGATCGCGCTCGCGTGGGCCGACCGCGCCGCGCCGCCGCCGAGCACCCTCACGGGCCGCTTCGACACGGTCGAGGGCGTCGAGGCGGAGGGGCTGGCGCCGCGCGACGTCTACGTGTGGCTCCCGCCGGGCTACGACGACGATCCGGCCCGCCGGTACCCGGTGCTCTACCTCCACGACGGGCAGGCCATGTTCGGCCACCGCGACGGCAGCGAGTGGGGCATGGACGAGGCGGCGACGGCCCTCATCGGGGCGGGCGAGATCGAGCCGCTGATCCTGGTGGGCGTCGCCAACACCGGGGCACGCACCGACGAGTACACGCCGACGCGGCAGACCTGGGACCGCCCGCTGACGCGCATCGAGCCGCCGGTCTCGGATCACCCGGCGCTCGGCCCGCTCACGGGCGCGTTCGTGTTCAACGGCGATGTCGTCCGCGTGGACGTCTACGACGGCCGCCTCGGGGTGATCGTGCCGGGCTCGGAGGCGCCGCAAGACCTGACTCTCCAGGAGGATGGGCGCTATCTCCTCCCGCAGGCCGGGATCACGTTCGAGGCGGTCCGCGAGGCCGACGGGTCGGTCGAGACGGTCCTCGCCACGAAGCCGCCGAGCGGCGGGCAGGGCGACGCCTACGGCCGACTCCTCACCGACACGCTCAAGCCCCTCGTCGACGCCCGGTACCGGACGCGCCCCGAGGCGGCGCACACCGGCATCGGCGGCTCGTCGCTGGGCGGCCTCATCTCGATGCACCTCGGCCTCACGCGGCCCGACGTGTTCGGGCGCCTCCTCGTGGCCTCGCCGTCGGTGTGGTGGGACGGCAGGGTCATCCTCCAGTCCGTCGCCGAGGCGGCGCCGAACCCCGAGCAGCGGGTGTGGATCGACATGGGCCTGGAGGAGGGCGAGTCGATGGTGCCGGACGCGCGGGCGCTCTACCGGGCCCTCCTCGACCGGGGCTGGGACCCGGACCTCGTCACCCACGTCGAGGCGGAGGGCGCCGGGCACGAGACGCGGGCATGGCAGGCCCGCGCGCCCGACATGCTGCGGTTCCTGTTCCCCCCCGAGGCGGAGTAGGGCCGCCTCGGAGCCTCAGGCCGGGCGGAGGGCGTCGTCGGCCGGGTCGAGCGGCGCCCCGAGGCGCTGGAGGAGAGCGAGGGGGCCTCTGGCCCGTTCGGCTGCGCTCAGGGCGGGCAGAGGCGTTCGAAAGAGAGCGTTGGCTAGAGGACGACGAGGCGGCAGGGGTCGGCGGGCGGCATCCGCCGGAAGTCGCGGCCGTTGAAGGTGACGAGCTCGTCGGCGCGGGCCTTCTCGGCGGCGCGGACGTGGAGGGCGTCGTAGACGGCGCCGCTCGGGAGGCCGAGGTCCGCCAGGCGGGAGAGGACGGCGCGGTAATCGTCGGCGTCGAGGGCGACCGCCTCGGCGACGGCAAGAACGGACTCCTCGATGAGGCGCAGCGCCTTCTGAGGCAGGATTCGGGGCGTGACGGGGAGGGCCGTGAGCGTGGAGAAGGTTTCTGCGAGTGCGTGCGTGGAGACGACGAGCTGACGCGTGCCGTCGCGAGCGTCGTCGAAGTAGGGCGTCGTGAGCGCGTAGTGGAGGTGCCCCGTATCGAGCGAAGCGATGAGGACGGAGGAGTCGAGGGCCGTGCGGGTCACCGGGCGTCGGGGTCGAGACCCGCGTTGCGTAGGTTGCGGGCCTCACGCTGCGCCTTGATGAACGCGACGATGTCATGGCCCTCGGGGGCGATTCGTCCGTTGTGGACGAGGCGGCCGTTGACGTAGGAGAGGCCACCCTCGGGATCGTCTGGGTCAGGGACCGCGCGGAGTTCGAGGGTGGGGGCGCCGTCGCCGCCGGTGTGGACGTCGAGCGAGAGCTCGGCACCGGGTTGGAGGCCGAGCTGGTCGCGGAGCGGCTTCGGGATGAGGACGCGGCCGAACTTGTCGATGGTGACGTTCATGGCAGGTAGAATAGGCGAGTTGCCAATCTACGGCGGGCGTTGCCAATGTTTCTTCGTGAGGGCACGTCGAGCGCTGCCCGAGGTCGGGCGCTGCTCGGCGAGAGGGAGCGCGTTGAGAAACGCGCGCTCGGCGGCGGCGTCAGCGCCCTCGGCACGCACGTCGAGGCGGAGGCCGCCGGGCACGAGACGCGGGCGTGGCAGGGCCGCGCGCCCGACATGCTGCGGTTCCTGTTCCCGCCGGAGTAGCGCCGCCTCGGAGTCGCCCCCGAGGCGGTGACCCTGCTGAGGTCGCGCGCGTCGACCTGGCCGAGCGTCTCGCGCAAGCGCGCGACGGAGAGCGTCGGCACCGCGCTCGGAGACGACGCGCCCGTGTTCGCCGGCCCCGAGTCGGCTGCGCCTCGGGGCCCGGGTGGCGTAACGTGCGGTCTCCTCCTCGCCATCCCATGCTCGACCCCCGTTCCGAGACGCGCCTCGGCGAGATCCTCGCCCTGACCGACGCCGTCTGCCGCGAGCACCTCTCCGACGAATACGCCGCGCTGGCCCGCGAGGCGGCCCACATCCTCGCCGCCACGCCGGGCCGGCCGCTCCTTCGAGGCAAAGCCGAGGGGTGGGCCTGCGGCCTCGTCCGCGCCGTCGGCTTCGTCAACTTCCTCTCCGACCCCGCGAGCGCGGTCCACAAGCGGACGGCCGAGCTGGCGCCGCTCTTCGGGATCTCCGAGGCGACGGCGGCCAACCGCGACCGCGACGTCCGCGACCTGCTCGACCTCGTCCGGTGGGACCCCCACTGGACGCTCCCGAGCGGCCTGGTCGACAACCCGATGGCCTGGATGATCCTCGTCCGCGGCATTCCCGAGGACGCGCGCGCGCTTCCGGCCGAGGCGCAGGCGGCCCTCGTCGAGGCGGGCCTCATTCCCTACGCCCCGGCCGACCCGGCCTCCCGGCCGCCGTCGCCGCGCTGGCCCGAGCCGGCCGCCTCGGGGCCGGGGTCGCTCGACCCCGAGGCGCCGCGCGTGCGCCTCCGCGTGTCGCTCGACGACGTCGAGCCGGAGGTCTGGCGCGAGGTCGAGGTGCCGTCCGACCTCCCGCTCGACGGGCTCCACGAGGTCATCCAGACGGCGATGGACTGGGAGGACTACCACCTCCACGTGTTCGAGGCCAAGGGCCGATACTGGGGGCCGATGTTCGAGCCCGGCCTCGACTGGGACGACGAGCGGACCGTCACCATCGCTGAGGTGCTTCCGCGGACCGGCTCGCGCCTGACCTACACCTACGATTTCGGCGACGACTGGAGGCACACGGTCCGCCGCACCGAGAGGCGCCCGCCTCAGCCCGGTGGCCCGCTCTTCGTGTGCACCGACGGCGCCGGGGCGTGCCCGCCCGAAGACTGCGGCGGCCCGTGGGGCTACGCCAGCCTTCTCGAGGTCCTCGCCGATCCCAGCCACCCCGACCACGACGAGATGATGGAGTGGACGGGCGGCCCGATCGACCCTGCGGCGTTCCGCCTCGCCGACGTCAACCGCCGCCTCGGAGCCGGCTGAACGGGGCGCCATGCCCCGAGGCGGTTGCTCTGGCAGGGGGCCTCACGCGCCGTCGCCGAACATCAGCCACACGAGGCTGAGTACCTCGTTGTCGGTGTCGTTGTTGAACCACGCCGGGAGGTCCGGCGGCAGCAGGATCATCTCGCCCTCATGCGCCTCGAACTCGGCCCCATCGACGTGTCCTCGCATCGAGCCCTCCAGGACGATGAGCAGGCGCGGGAACGGGACCGTGATCGTCGGCGCCCCGTCGTCGGGGATGCCTGGCGGGACGTGGTAGACGGCGCTGCGGAAGTCCTTGAAGTAGTAGAGCCCGGTCGCGGGGGCGCCGTGGATGACGCGTGCGTGCTCTATCCCGAACGGGACGATCTCGGGCATCCCGCGCGTCCAGAAGTGGAAGATGAGCGGGCGAATGATGGGGTCCCACTCGGCCCAGTCGGGCCGCTCGAAGCCTGCCATGTCCTCGGAGTCGAGCGGCGTTTTCTCGGCCGACGTGGCGGCCCCCGAGGCGGTGATCCCGCTGAGGTCGCCGGCGTCGATCCTGTCGAGCGTCTCGCGCGAGAGCGTGAAGTAGAACGTCGGCTCGTCGGGGAGACCGTCGCGGAAGTGGACCCGCCGCGTGCCCTCGGCGTCGCGCTCGGAGACGACGTGCCAGAAGTCGCCGTCGACGGCGATGCCGAACGTGATGTTCTGGGCCATCGGGTCGCGGGCGTAGTCGTCCGCGAAGCGCTCCAGGATCTCGCGGGTGGAGGCTGGGGGGACGTCCGCCTCGGCGGAGGGCTGGGCGATCCCGGACGTGGGAAGGAGGAGCGCCAGCGCGAGGGCGGCGATGTAGGGAACGTGCATGGGTGGAGGAGGTGGGGTGGAGACACGGCCATTCCCCGAGGCGCCGCGCGGAGTTGTGAGGTGCTGCCGAGGGATTCCCGAAAGCGCGCCGTAATCCACCCTGCGGATCGTTCCAGAGCCGAACGACCTCGTTCGCTGGCGATCGGCGCGGAATGCCCGCCTCGGGAATGCAAGCCCCCGGCCCGCTGTGCGGTCGGAGGCGAGACCTGGTCTGCGCCCGCCGACGCGGACGGCCTCCACGCCGAGAGGGCTCCGAGGCAGCCCACAACCCAGCCAGAGTTGTGGCGAGCTTGCGGGTACGCCTGAATCCATGCCGACCTCTCCGACCGCCCTCGTCGACACACCGCCGTTCCGCATCGAGGCGTGGCGCTTCGACCCTCCGCTTCTCCGCGCGACCTCTGGCGACGAGGTGCGCCAGCTCGAGCCGAAGGTGATGGCTGTGCTGTGCGTGCTCGCCAGCCGGCCGGGCGTGCCCGTCACGCGCCAGGAGTTCTACGACGAGGTGTGGACCGGGGTCGTCGTGACCGACGACGTGCTGACGCGGGCCGTCTCGGAGCTGCGCAAGCTGTTCGACGACCGGGTGCGCCCCTCGCGTGTGGTCGAGACCGTCCCGCGTGTGGGCTACCGCCTCGTGGCGCCGGTCGCGTCCACCGAGGCGGTCGAGGGCGACCTCGCCGCCGACGAGGCTGCGCTTCTGTCCCCTGTCTCGGGGCCACGGTTGGGACGCCGCATGGGGCTGGCAATCGGCGGTGGTGTCCTGCTGGTTGGCGGGGCGCTCGGGGTCGGGTACGCAGTGGGAAGCGAGAGGCCAGGCGCTGAGGCGCCGGCCGCGGTCGTGCCGATCACGGCCGAGCCGGGGTTCGAGATGGCTCCCGCGCTCTCGCCCGACGGGCAGCGCCTCGCCTTCGTCCACGAGGCCGACGAGGCCCGCCACCTCGTCGTCTCTGCGGCCGACGGGGAGGGGTGGCTCCGCCTCACGCGAGGCGCCGCGCGTGCGTGGTCGCCCGCGTGGAGCCCGGATGGGACGAGGCTCGCGTTCGTGTCTTACCGCGGCGACCGATGCACCCTCCGGACCGTCCCGGCCCTCGGCGGCCCGGTCACGACGGTCGGCGCGTGCCCGGACGCAGGAAACACCGAGATCGACTGGTCCCCCGACGGACGTCACCTCGCGGTGACGACCGTCGAAGGCGCAGAGCCGACGCCCGTGCAGCGGCTCGATCTCCAGACGGGCGCGACGGACCCTCTCGTCTACGATTGGACGCCGGCCGTCGAGGACTGGAGCCCGCGCTTCTCGCCGGACGGCACGCGCCTCCTCGTGGTGCGGGACGGGAGCGGCCTCGAGGCGGCCGTGACCATCATCGACCTCGCTTCGGGCCGGGCACAGCGGATCGAGACGCCGCCTGGGCTGGTCGTCGGGCACGACTGGCTCGACGACGAGCGCGTGGTCGTGTCCGTCCTCAAGGAGCAGACGACGCTGTGGACGACCCTGGCCGGAGCGAGCGCACCGATGTGGCTCCCAGTCTCGGCACCCTGGACGTTCCGTCTCACCGCCTCGGAGGGGCGCATCGTTGCCGAGCGGTGGGCGGCTCGGGGAGCCATTCACCGCGCCTCCCTCGACGACCTCGCTGGGAAGACCCCCGTTGCCCCCTCGACCGCCCGCGACTACTTCCCGGCCTGGTCGCCGAGCGGCCGCCGGATCGCGTTCCTCTCCGATCGCTCCGGCGCCATCGAGCTGTGGATGGCCGACGCCGACGGTGGGCGTCCTCGACAGGTGACGCGAGGGGCCGTCTTGCTCAGTCCGCCTCGGTGGTCGTCCGATGGGCGCCTTGCCTACGCAGCGCGCGTCGAGAGTGAGAGCGACGTGTTCGTCATCGACACCGAGGGCGCCGAGCCCCGGCGGGTCGTCCTCCCGGGCTCGAACGAGGCCCACCCGGCGTGGTCGCCCGATGGGCGCTGGCTCTACGTCCGCTCGGACCGAGGCGGGCAGGAGAACATCTGGCGCGTCCCGGTGGGGGGCGGCGAGCCGGTTCAAGTGACCGACGACGGGGCCGTCGCCGCACGGCCGTCGCCGGACGGGCGGTGGCTCTACGTCGTCCAGCCCGGCTCGACCGGCCTCTGGCGTCGACCGTTGGGCGGTGAAGGCCCGGTCTCAGCGGTCGCCGAGCGGGTCTACGACCCGACGGTCCCGGCACGTCCGCATCTCTGGGTGACTTTCGCGGGTGGCGTCTACGTCGCAGACCGACAGGCCGGCGGCACGTTCGACCTCGTTGCGGTCGACACGGCGGGTACGCGGCGGCGGATTGGAACGCTCTCCAGTGACGCCCTCTCCGGGTTCGACATCGCGCCGGACGGGAGCGTCGTGGTGGGGACGGTGACGGACCGCCACGCCGACCTCATTGGCATCGCCCTCTAACGGGTGCCCGCTTCGGCGGCCGGGCGCGCTCGCCCCGAGGCGGCGCGGAGGGCATAGTCGGCTGGGTCGAACGGCGCCACGCGCCGCTGGAACGCCGGGATCGAGCCGGGCCAGATGGCGACGTTGCGGCCCCGCTCGTCGAGGTACCACGACGTGCAGCCGTCGAGCCAGGCGGTCCCCTCGCCGAGCGCGTCCACCTCGGCGATCCAGGACGCCTGCGCCTCGGGGCGGGGCTCGACGGCGGCGAGGCCGCGCGCCCGCATCGCCGCGACGGCCCCGGCGAGATGCTCCACCTGCGCCTCGGTGGTCAGGATCATCGAGGTGTGGCCGATGGTCGTGTTCGGGCCGGCCAGCCAGAACAGGTTGGGGAATCCCGCGACCGTCGTGCCGAGGTGCGCGACCGGCCGGTCGGCCCACACCTCCGCGAGCCTCCGCCCGCCGCGCCCGACGACGCGCTGCGCGAACGGGAAGTCGGTCGCGTGGAACCCCGTCGCCAGTGCGATGGCGTCGACGGCGTGCTCTGCCCCATCGGCGCCGACGGCGACGTCGCCCCGGACCTCGGCGAGGGCGGCCGGCACGAGCGTGACGTTCGGCTGCTGGAGCGCCGGGTAGTAGTCGTCGGAGAGCA
>JBCCQJ010000008.1:0-40025 GCA_039024395.1 Bacteroidota bacterium
ACCGGGCCGCTACGTCAGGGATGGGGGCGTGGCCGCGCTCGTAGGCCTCGACGGCGCGGCGGCGGAGGTCTGTAGAGATCGCCATGGCAAGGGCGGAGCGGCGAAGCTACCATGCCAGAACTACCGCGTCACGCTGTATGAGCGAGCCTTTCTACGAGGCGACCGTAGGTCCCCCAGCTTCAGCCGAGGACATCGCCGAGTACGAGGCCTCCATCGACCATACGCCGCTGAGCTTTATCCTCCTCCAACTGGCAGCGATCACCGTCGCGCCAGCTCTTGTTCTCTCATTCCCGGTGCGTTGGGTGGCTCTCTGGCTCGCGAGTGGTCATCGACGTAGAACACTGCAGATGTAGGAACCGAGACGAGTGGCAACACTCCTGACCGAGACGCGTAGCGACACCGTCAAGTCTCGCCTGCCGCGCCCTGAGCCATTCGCGCCCACCCGCTCCACCTCGGCGGGGGCGGTCAGCCGGCTCGTCGTGCGGGTGAACGTCTCCGCGATCGCCGCCTCGAGGCCGCTCCGCCCCGAGGCGGCGGACCACGCGGCCGGCTCGGTCGCCGAGGTGACGTAGAGCGTCGGCGGGTCGGGCAGGCTTTAGAGGGCGGCGGCGCTCCGAACTGAAACGCTGGATCTGGCGTTTCCTGAGCGCAACCTCTTGCTCTGCGATGACAGCCCTGCTCGAAAAAGCCTTCTCGAAGGCGTCCTCTCTTCCGGATGATGAACAGGACGCCCTCGCTGCGTTGCTGCTCGACGAGATGGAGGATGAAGCGCGCTGGGACGCCGCGTTCGCCGGGTCTCAGGACGTCCTGGCCGCTCTCGCTGCCGAAGCGATGGAGGAGCATCAGGCAGGCGAAACCCAAGACCTTGACCCTGACACACTCGGGCGGTCATAGTGAAGTCGAAGACCACGCGGGCGTTCCGGAAACGGCTCGGAGCGTTGCCCGAGGCGGTCCAGAATCAAGCCCGGAGCGCGTACCGCCAGTTCGCGGCGGACCCCCACCACAAAGGCCTGAAGTTCAAGCGCGTCCACGCCGTCGCCCCGTTGTATTCGGCTCGGGTCTCGAAAGGGTACCGCGCCGTCGGGCAGGTCGACGGCGACACGATCGTCTGGTTCTGGATCGGTTCGCACGCGGACTACGACACGCTGCTTGCGCGCTCGTAGCTACTGCGACGGGACCTGTCACTGCAGGCCGACCCTGTGCGGTCGCGTTTTCGCTTCGCTCTGCCATTGCGCGCCCTGCGGCTCGTTCCACCTGCCCGTCGTTCGGGCGGTGGCTTATGCCATTTTGCTCTACCGTTTCGATCAGCCCACCCGCTCCACCTCGGCGAGGGCGGTCAGGCGGCTCGTCGTGCGGGTGAACTTCTCCGCGATCGCCGCCTCGAGGCCGCTCCGCCCCGAGGCGGCGAACCACGCGGCGGGCTCGGTCGCCGAGGTGAAGTAGAGCGTCGGCGGGTCGGGCAGGCCGTAGAGGTCGTCGGCCACGCGGAGCAGGCGCAGCGCGTCGTCGGTGTTGCCCACGTCGATGCCGTCGAGGAAGAGGGCGCGCGAGGCGGCGAGGTCGGCCGTCAGCCGGGTGCGCTCCACCTCGGTGGTGAGCGCGATCAGGTCGTCGAACGCGAGCCACCGCTTCGGCTCCGGCGCCGCCTCGAAGGCCGCGCGCATGGCCGCGCGCGCCGCCTCGGGGTCGCCCACCCACGCGCGGCCCTCCTTCGCCAGCCGCTGCCGGAAGTCCTCGCCGCCGACGAACACGACGTGGTACTGCCGCTCGAACTCCTCCGAGATGAACCGCTCGAGGCGGTCGCGCCCGAGGTGGGACGAGACGAACCGCTCGGGCTCGGCGTTCGACGTCGCCGCCAGCGTCACGCCGCGCTCGCGGAGCGCCTTGAGGACCGCGATCAGGCGCACCTCGCCGGCCGGGTCGTCCAGCTCCACCTCGTCGAGGCACAGCACGCGGGCCTGCGCGGCGATGCGCGCCGCGTAGGCGTCCGGCGGCTCCATCGCCCGCAGCAGCGCCGACGAGTGCGTGTAGGCGCACGCCACCGAGGCGGTGCCGGCCGGCGGCGACGTCAGCTCGTGGTGGATCGACGCCAGCAGGTGCGTCTTGCCCGTCCCCACCGGGCCGACGAGGTAGAGCCCGCCTCGGAGCCCGTCGTCGCGCGTGAACAGCCGCATCCACGACGGCCGGCCCTCGCGGACCCGCACGAGGCGGACGAACTGCCGCGCGTTGCGCTGCGCCTCGGCCTGGCTCTCCGTCTGCGGGACGTAGCTGTCGAGGCGGGCGTCGTCGTAGCGGGCAGGCGGGGCGAGGTCGGGCACGAGGGGCACACGCGAGAGGGCCGGAGACTACAGCGTCTCCGGCCCTCGGCGTGCGCGGTCTCGCCGAATCCGGCGAGCGGCAGTGTCGGGTTAGCGGGTCGTCTCGACCGGCTTGCTCTGGTGGAGGCCGATCGTCCCGCGGTCGGGAGCAGTGCGGCGTCCGTGGCCCAGGTGGGTCGCGCCGAGCGAGTGCCGGGAGTTCATCCGGCGGCTGCGGAGGCTCTTGGCGCGAAGGGACGAGTCGAGAAACGAGGTGCGGGGAATGGGAGTCGAGAACATGGTCGGAAAGAGATGGGTGGGGTGCGGCGAGCGCACACCTCACCGAGGGGGCGACACGGGGTCACCGGGGTGAAGGAGCCGTGGCGAGCCTGCCGGTTCGGTCGGAGCCGCTGCACTCTCTCAGGAGCGTGGGCCGGGACGCGAGCGAGGCAGGAGTCCGGGGGGGACGGTCGCGGCGTTGATGTGAGCCCTCCACGGGAAACGGTGCCCGGAGTTGCGACGGGTGCGGGGTTTTTCGCACGCCGGCCGCTCCCCCGAGGCGGCCCACAAAAAAACCGGCGCCGACGCGTGAGCGCCGACGCCGGTCGGAGACGTGTCGCCTGGACTACGCCGCCTCGGGGCGGTTCGCCTCCCGGTCGATGGCCGACGTCGAGACGCCGGGGCGACCGATGTGGGCCGGGTCGAGCTGGTGGTCGCTCACCGACATGCCGCGCTCGATGAGGCGGTTGGTGCGGTTCCGCAGGCGGAGCCGCGAGTCGAGGAACGAGGTCCGGGTGACGGGGCGGGGGATGTTGATCATGGGTCTGAGATACGAGGACGCGCGGCGGTCGCCCGCGTCGGGTTGTGAGCTGGTGCGCCGGGGATCGGCGCGGGAGCCGGACGCCACTCGTCCGGCCGGGAAATCGTGGGTGCGGCCGAGGCCGCTTATGCCCGTTCGAGCGGAGTCAGCCGCCAGAGCCAGGCGGCCTGCGCGCACGTCCGTCCACCCACGCGGTCCGCGTGCATCGAGGTGGAGGAGAGGGCGGGTGTCGTCATCGATCTGCAGGCGTCGTCGCGCCCGCGTTTGTTTGAGGAGTTGGACGACAGGGATCGAACGTCGTTGCGCCGCCTCAACGAAGGGACGGCCAAACGGAGGCGAAGGGACGGCCAAACGGCGGTGAACGCCGCTTCATCCGTCCTCGGACGGTCCTTCACAGACGCCGCCTCGGGGCGCCGCCTTGCGGCGAGACGACGGACCGCGGACGACGGACCGCGGCCTGAGCGATCGGCCCGGACGACACCGCCTCGGGATCGACCGCCTCGGCGCGAAAAAACTCTCCTCCCCCCAGCGGGGGGAGGCCGGGAGGGGGGCGATGAATCGACCGCCTCGGTGCCCATCGTCACCTGACCCCGAGGCGGCGCTGCCTCGGACATGCTTCGCTCACGAGGCGGTGCTCGGCGGGCTCGCCCTCCCCCCAGCCCCCTCCCGCTGGGAGGGGGAGATCTCACGAGTGGGCGTTTCGCGCGCCCCCGAGGCAGCCGCCCTCCAAGGCGGGGATCCCTTCACCCTGTCCCCACCTGGACAGGAAGCGGACTCGGTCTCCGTTGCCGCGCTCGACCCCGAGGCGGCGCGCTCAGGCGGCGGTCCGTCGTCTGTCGTCCCCGAGCCCTACCGCGCGGTGCGCTCGGCGCGGCCGTCGGTGAGGGGCAGCGAGACCAGGTTGGCGAAGAGCCGCCACGCGCCCGGGTTGAGCGCGTCGAGCTGGCGGTACCAGACCAGCGGACTGTAGACGTACGTCCCCGCGCCCGCCTCGGCGACGAGCAGGCCGCCTCGGAGCGGCGCCTCGCTGAGGTCGCCGACCGAGAGCAGCTCCTGGTAGCGGTCGTCGTAGGCGGACGGGAAGTAGAGGCCGCGCTCCTGCACCCAGCCGTCCCAGTCCGCCTCGGTGATGACGTGGGGCGCCTGGAAGACCGCGTGCTCGGGCGCGAGCACCTCGACGGGCGCGTCCTCCATCGTGACGCGGCTGCGGCCGAGCGTGAGCGGGTACGGCGCGAGGCCGTCATGGTCGCTCCACTCGAACGACTTGTGGTAGCCGACCACGAGGTGGCCGCCGCCCTCGACGTAGTCGATCAGGCGGTCCTTGTGCGTGACCAGGTCGGGCCGGTCGAGGAGCGCCCGGATGTCGACCACGACCGTGTGCAGGCCGTCGAACGCGGCGCTCGCGAGGGCCGTGCTGTCGAGGCGGACCACATCGGCGCCCATCGTCTCGAGCGCGCGGCCCATCGTGCCGTCGTAGGTCTCGACGAAACCGACGCGCAGGCCCGGCGCGACGGCCACGTCGGGAAGGACGGCCGCCGGCAGCGCGACGCGGTACCACGGGAGGCCGCAGCCGGTCGTGCGGGCGTCGGCGATGATGCGGTACGGCCCCGGCGCGGCGTCGCTGAGGTCGACGGCGAACGTGGCCGTGCCCGAGGGGACCGACTGGATCTCGAACGCGACCGCCCGGTCGCCCCGGTACACCGTCAGCCCGACCTCCACCGAGTCGCGGAGCACGTCGTACACCGTCACCTCGATGGGGATCTCGTTCACGCCCGCCTCGAGGCGGATCGGCGAGGCGGCGAGGTCGACCGTCGCCGGCGGCACGATGTCGAGCGGCAGCCGCCCGCCGGCCACGAGGGCGCCGTCGGCGTCGCGGACCTCGTACAGGTACGGCGCGCCGCCGCCCTGCTGCTCGTACTGCGCGCGGTGGCGCGGTGCCGAGGGCGTCGTGCCGGAGGGCACCACGAGGCGGACGCCCCCGCGGTCCATCGAGGCGGTCACGGGCGCGGGCGGGCCGAGGCGGGTGACGGGCGCGCCGCGCGGCGGCAGGATCGTGAGCGTGTGGCCGGCGTCGCCGGCGGGCCAGCGGACGAACACGTCCTGGCTGGGCACCACGACCTCCGAGGTGGTCGTCAGGCCGTCGAGCGCGGGCAGGCGGCCGCTGTCGACGAGCGTCGCCAGGGCGCGGCTGGCCGCGTGCGGGTTGGGCGCGAGGCCGGCCGCGAGGTCCGTCGCCGCCTCGGGGAGGGCCGGGGCGCCGTCCGCCTCGGCGAGGAGCGTGAAGTAGGTCGTGTCGCGGCGGAAGCGCGGCGCCCAGAGGTCGAAGCCCTGGCTCACGTGCTGCGCGACGGCCTCGACGGCCCGGTCGGCGCACGGCTCGGCGGGCCGCGTGAGGGTGGCGGCGCACGTGTCGCCGACGGGCACGGCCGCGTCGTAGGGCGCGTCGCCCCCACTCCAGAAGGCCCGCGTGCGCAGGAAGAGGCGCTGCGGCTGCCACAGGTCGACGCCCTCCTCGCGGAGCTGCTGCGGCCGGTAGTCCGGGTCGGCGGCGAGGCGGAACGCCTCGACAGCCGAGATCCCGACCGCCTGGTGGTGGCCGTGCTGCGCGTTCGGCCACGCCGTCGACGTGTCGTGGTTGGTGAACATCACGTCCGGCTTGAGCATCCGCACGAGGCGGACGAGGTCGGCCACGAGCGCGTCGCGCGCCGCGTCCGCGCCCTCGGGCGCCGCGGCGGTGTCCCAGAAGCCGCGCCGCTCGCGGCTCCACTCGCCGAACGTCTCCCAGGCGTGCTTCGAGAACCCGAAGTCGTAGCGGTTGAGGTAGAACACGCGCGTGCCGAGGATGCGCGCCGCCGCCTCGGTCTCGGCCGTGCGGATCGCCCCGAGACGCTCGTAGAGGTCCGGCCCGGCCTCGTTCTGGCCGCCCTCGCCGCGCGTGTAGATGACCGAGTAGACGGCCGCGTCCTGGTTGCCGCGGTAGTAGGCCATCGTGAGGCCGTCCTCGTCGTCGGGGTGGCCGGCGAGGTTCATCACCACGAGCGGCCGGTCGGGCGCGTCGAACCGGTCGGTCGTGGGGGCCGCCTCGGGGGACGCGGTCTGGGCGACGCTCGGCCCGAGGCTGAGGGTGGCGGCGACGACGAGGGCCGCCCCGAGGCGGGCGGCGGCGGTCACAAATCCAGGCATGGAGGGAACGGGGAGCACGCGCATGGCGAACGTACCGCCTCGGGGTGACGCCGATCCCCGACCGTCCCATCTCCACCGCTTTTCCGACGCGCTGCGTCGAGCCGATGGCCCTCTCCCGCGACGACCGCACGTTCCTGTTCGACCTCCTCCGCACGCCCAGCCCGACCGGCTTCGAGGCGCCGGGCCAGCGCCTCTGGGCGGCCCGCGCCGCCGGCCTCGCTGATCGCGTCGAGAGCGACGCCTACGGGAGCGCCTGGGCCACGCTGCCGGGCCGGTCCAAGAAGGCGCCCACCGTCCTGCTCGAGGCCCACGCCGACGAGATCGGGTTCGCCCTCAAGTACGTCACCGAGGCGGGCTTCCTGCGCGTCGACCGCATCGGCGGGAGCGACCACGCCATCGCGCGGGCGCGCCGCGTCGTCTTCCTCGGGGCGGAGGGGCCGGTGCCGGGCGTGCTCGGCAACACGGCGATCCACCTCCGCGACCGCTCGGGCGACGAGAAGGTGCCCAAGGTCGAGGAGCTGTTCGTCGACGTCGGCGCGTCGTCGCGCGACGAGGTGGCCGCGCTGGGCCTGCGCGTGGGCCACCCGGCCGTCTACGCCGAGGGCGTCGAGATGCTGGGCGAGAACCGGATCGTCGGGCGCGCGCTCGACAACCGCCTCGGGGGCTTCGTGCTCACGCAGGTGCTGGCCGCGCTGGCGAAGGACAAGAAGACGCCCACGGCGACGACGGTCGCCCTGAACGCGGTCCAGGAGGAGATCGGTGGGAATGGCGCGCGCATGGCGACCTACGCCATCCAGCCCGACGTGGCCGTGGTGCTCGACGTGACGCACGCGACCGACTCGCCGGGCATCGAGAAGGCCAAGCACGGCGACGTCCGCCTCGGGGGCGGCCCGAGCGTGACGCACGGGACGGTCAACCACCCGCGCGTCGTCGAGCGCCTGGTCGAGGTGGCCGAGGCGGAGGGCATCGCGCTCCAGCACGAGTCGTCGAGCCGCTTCTCGGGGACCGACACCGACGTCATCTTCACCACCCGCGAGGGCATCCCGTCGGCGCTCGTCTCGATCCCGATGCGCTACATGCACTCGACCGTCGAGACGGTCGACGTGGGCGACGTCGAGGCGACGGTGGCGCTGCTGGCCGCGTTCGTGCGCTCCGTTCGCGCCGACGACACCTTCCGCACCGCGATCCTCTAACGGACGACCGAGACGTGCCCTGCTGAAGAGCTCCTCACCTTGTCATCCTGGGCGAACGCGAAGGGTCTCAATGCCGACCGTGCAGCCCGTCGCAGCCGGTGGCGAAGGCTAAAACCTCCCCGTTGAGATCCTTCGCAAGGCTCAGGATGACGCCTGTGGTGAGCGTCTCGACAGAGCAACCGAGACTGAGATGCCCGAAAACGACCCCGCCATCACGCCCCGCTGCACGCGCTGCGGCTCGGACGCCCTCATCCCGGACGCCTTCCTCTATGCCGAGGGCTACGGGGCCGCGAAGCTGTCCGTCGGTGTGTACAGGCGCCCCAAGGCGGCGATGATGAAGCGGCCCGAGCGGACCGACATGCGAGTCTGCGTGTGTGGCGACTGCGGGTTCGTCGAGGTCGAGGCGGCCGAGCCGCGCAAGCTCTGGGAGGCCTACGTCGAGCGGCTCTCGCGCGAGTTCGGGTCCTGAGCCCGCCCCGAGGCGGGTGTTCTGGCGCTTTCGGGGTGCTCTGTCTGCCCAAATGTGGCATTTGCCCTATGGGAGAGGAGGCCGGCGAGATAGCTTCGCCGCCCAACCCCCACGTTGTGCCATGCGCCATCGCTACGCCCTCGTCGTCTTCCTCCTCGCACCGCTCGCCGCCGCGGCCCAGACGCTTCCTGCCCCGTGGGTGTCGGGCGACATCGGGACGCCGCCGGGCGCGGGTGAGAGCGCGTTCGCAGCGAACGTCTTCACGGTCACCGGCGGCGGCGACATCTGGGGCGGCGCCGACGCCTTCCACCTCGTCTCGCGGCCGCTCGGGATCGACGGCATCCTGACGGCCCGCGTCAACGCGATCACCGACGAGCCCGACTGGGCCAAGGCCGGCCTCGTCATGCGGGCCTCGGCCGCGCCGGGCGCGCCCTACGTGGGCCTCGTGGCCTCGAACCTCGGCGTCCACTTCCAGGTCCGCGCCGAGGCGGAGGGCGAGACCGAAGGGCCGACCGACGTCTTCGGCATCGCGACCCCGACGTGGCTGCGCCTTACGCGCGAGCAGACGAGCGTCAAGGCCGACTACTCGGTCGACGGCGTGACGTGGACCCGTGTCGACTCGGTCGCCGTGGAGGCGCTCGCTGGCGGGCTCACCGTCGGCCTCGGCGTCTCGGCGGCCGACTACGGCGACGGGACGACCGTCACAGCCACCTTCGCCGGCGTCTCGCTGACCGACCTCGACGGCGACGCAAATGCGGTCTCGACCGAGACCGACCCGACGGCCGGGTTCGCCGTCGAACCGTTTGCCCCCAACCCCGCCTCGGGGGCGGCCCGCGCAGTGGTGCGCACGGCGCAGCCGGGGACGGTCACCGTCGAGGCGTTCGACCTGCTCGGGCGCCGCGTCGCGGCCCGGACGGTGCGCGTGGGGGCCGGGACCTCGGAGGTCGCGCTGCCCACCGAGGCGGTGCCGGCCGGCGTCTACCTCGTCCGCCTCACCGAGGCGGCGACGCAGGCGAGCGTCGTGCAGCGCCTGGCGGTCGTCCGCTAGCGCACCCCGCGGTTCACCCGGGCGGTCGGTTTACTGGCCGCCTCGGGGTACCCCTCTGCGACCGTCCGCGCGTTTGAACCTGCCAGAGAGGGGCGGGGACAGGCGTTCGGAGAACACGCTCCACCCTAGCTTCGGAGACACGGCCACGTCCGGCCGCTCCCTGGAGACATCCGGCTCACACCATGCGATTCTCCCGCCTCGCGGCGCTCCTCGTCGGAGCCGCCGCGCTCACGGTATCTGGCGCGCATGCCCAGGACCTGACCTCCGCCGCCCGCCTCGGGGCCTCCGCCCAGGCGGTGCCCGACGGGTTCTACCTCGAGGACGCCGTCGACGCGTCGTTCGTGCAGCCGGTGGCGGTCGCGTTCGCGCCCGGCGGGCGCATGTTCGTGGTCGAGAAGCGTGGCCTCGTCCACGTGGTGGTGGACGGCGTGCTCCAGGCGGAGCCGTTCCTCGACATCCAGGACGAGGTGCTCAACAGCCACGACCGCGGCCTGCTCGGGATCGCCGTCGACCCCGACTTCGAGACGAACCGGCGGGTCTACCTGTCCTACACCGTCGACCACAACGCGACGACCGACGTCCGCCGCCTCGACGCCTACGCCCGCGTGACGCGCTGGGCCGGCAAGGCGAGCAACCCCAACGAGGCGGACCTCTCGACGCGGCAGGTGCTGATCGGCGAGACGTTCGCGACTGGCATCCCGTCGTGCTACTACAGCCACACGATCGGCACGCTGGCCTTCGGGTCGGACGGCAGCCTGTTCGTGGGGACGGGCGAGGGCGCGCACTACGGGCGCGTCGACGACGGCGGCGAGTACGACGTCTGCTTCCGGCCCGGGCGACTCGACGCGAGCGAGGACATCGGCGCGTTCCGCTCGCAGCGGCTCGAGAGCCTGGCCGGCAAGATCCTCCGCGTCGACCCCGAGACGGGCGACGGCTACGCCTCGAACCCGTTCTACACCGGCGACGCCTCCGAGACCGCCTCGAAGGTGTGGGCGCTCGGCCTCCGCAACCCGTTCCGCTTCGCCATCCTGGCCGACGGGAGCGCCGACCCCGAGGCGGGCGCGCCGGGCACGCTCTACATCGGCGACGTGGGGTGGGGCACGTGGGAGGAGATCAACGTGTCGCGCGGCGGCGAGAACTTCGGCTGGCCGTGCTACGAGGGGCCGAACCCGCACAACGGCTACCAGAACGCGACGCCGCCCACCAACGGCTGCCAGACCACGCTCGCGGGCACGCTGAGCAACGGCGAATCCTACCTGTGGCACCACTCGCGAACCGATCGGTCGGTGCCCCAGGGGCGGACCGGCCGGGCGGTGATGGTGGGCACGGTCTACGAGGGCCGGCGCTACCCCGACGCCTACGACGGGGCGCTCTTCTACGGCGACTACCCGAACGGCTGGCTCGCCTCGGCGCGCGTCGACGGCGGCGCGGACCCGACGCAGGAGCGCCTCTTCGACGCCGCCGCCGGCCCGCTCGTCGACGCCGCGCACGACGTCGAGGGCGACTACCTGGTGCTGGTCAACGTGGCGACGGGCCGCATCCAGCGGGTCCGCCACGTCGACGAGGCGGCGAACGCAGCACCGGTCGCCTCGGCGGCGGCGCTGCCGGCACAGGGCGCGGTCGGCGTGCGCGTCCAGTTCTCGCCCGAGGGCTCGTTCGACCCCGATGGCGACACGCTCTCGTATGCCTGGGACTTCGGCGACGGCACCACCTCGGCCGAGCGCGCGCCGCTCCACGTCTACGCCGAGGCGGGCGTCTACACCGCCTCGGTGTCGGTCAGCGACGCGTTCGCGACGACGCGCAAGCAGGTGACGGTGACCGTGCAGCCGGGCGGCGCGCCGACGATCCGCATCCTCTCGCCCACGCGCGACGCGCGGGCCATCGCGGGCGAGAGCTTCCCGCTCCGCGCCGCGATCTCGGACCCCGATCAGGCCGCGAGCACGCTCTCGGTCCAGTGGCGCGTGACGCAGGTCCACGAGAACCACCTCCACCCGGACGTCTTCCTGGGGGCGGGTGAGGAGACCGCGTTCGTGGCCGAGGAGCACGGCGAGGACGGCGAGCTGTACTACTACCGCCTCACCGCCTCGGTGCGCGACGCGACCGGCCTGACGGCGACCGACGAGTCGGTGCTCTTCCTCACCGACGCCGACGGCATCCAGGACGTCACCGACCGAGGCACGGCCTTCGCCGTCGCGCCGGGCGGGACCGGCCTGGAGCGGGTCGCCGACGGCGAGATGCCGGCGGTCGGCTCGGGGGTGGATCTCCAGTTCGACTCCGGCGCCGCGCCGGGCCGCACCGAGGCGGGCGTCGGGTACGCGTTCGCCGAGCCGCTGCGGTTCACGGGCCTCACCTTCCAGGAGGGCCTGTTCTCCGCCTCGGGCGGATGGTTCGAGACGCTCGGCGTGCAGGTGCGCGTCGGCGGCGCGTGGCGCGACGTGGTGGGCCTGATGGCCGCCCCGGCCTACGCCGCCCACAACGACCGCGCGTACGACACGCACACGTTCCGCTTCGTGCCCACCGAGGGCGACGCGATCCGCCTTGTGGGCCGCCCCGGCGGTAGTGACGCCTTCGTGACCGTCGGCGAGCTGCGCGCCTTCGCCGTCGAGGCGGGCGGTCCCGGCCCGCTCCCCGCGCCGTGGGTCTCGGCCGACGTGGGCACGCCAGCCGCAGCGGGCGCCGCCTCGGTGACCGGCGGGGCGATCTCGGTGACCGGCGGCGGCGACCTCTGGGGCGCCCAGGACCGGATGCACCTCGCGCACCAGCCGCTCGCGGGCAACGGCGTTCTGACCGCGCGCCTGACCGCCCTCTCGCCGAGCCCCGACTGGGCCAAGGCCGCCCTCGTCGTCCGCGCCGGCCCCGAGGCGGGCGCGCCCTACGTCGGCCTCGCGGTCTCGAACCTGGGCACGCATTTCCAGGTCCGCTCCGAGGCGGACGCCGACACCGGCGGCCCGACCGACCTCTTCGGCCGCCGCGCCCCGACCTGGCTGCGCCTCGAGCGCGTCGGGACGACGGTCACCGCCTCGGTGTCGGACGACGGGCAGGCGTGGAGCGTCGTCGACGCGGCGACAGTCCCGGCGCTCGATGGTGAGGTGCTTGTCGGGATGGCTGTCTCAGCGGCCGACTACGGCGCCGGTGCGAGCGCGACGGCCGCCTTCCGCGACGTGACCCTCACGGCCGCCCTGCCGACGCCGTGGGCCTCGGCCGACGTCGGCGCGCCCGCCGGCACGGGCGAGGCCGTGGCGACGGACCCCGACGGCTCGGCATTCGACGTGACCGGCGGCGGGGACACGTGGGGCTCGCAGGACCGGATGCACATGGTCTCGCAGCCCCTCGACGGCGACGGCTCGGTCGTGGCCCGCGTCGCGTCGCTCGACGCGCCGGCGACCTGGGCCAAGGCCGGCCTCGTGATCCGCGGCGGCCCCGAGGCAGGCGCGCCCTACGCGGGCGTCGTCCTCTCGACGCTGGGCGTCCACCTGCAGGTGCGGACGGCGACCGACGCGCCGACGGCCGGACCGCTCGACGTGTGGGGCGTCTCCGGCCCGGTCTGGCTCCGCCTCGACCGCGTGGGCACCGAGGTGGCCGCCTTCTGGTCGGCCGACGGCGCCGACTGGCAGGCCATCGGCACGGTCGACGTGCCGGCGCTGCCTGCGTCTGCCATCGCGGGCCTCGTCGTGTCGGCGGCCGACTACGGCGCCGGCGCGACCGCCTCGGCGTCGTTCACCGACGTCGCCGTCTCCAGCGTGGCCTCCGGCGACCCCTCGATGCCGTCGCTCCGCGCGGCAGAGACGCTCACGTTCGGCGTCGACCCGGTGTACCCGAACCCGGTCACGGGCCGCGCGGCCGTCCGCGTCTACCTCGCCGAGGCGGGGCCGGTCGCGATCGCGGTGTTCGACCTGCTCGGCCGCCGCGTGGTCGACCAGCGCATCGAGGCGGCGGCCGGCGTCGTCGACCTCGGGATCGACCTCGGCGGCGTCCCGTCGGGCAGCTACGTGATCCAGGTCGAGGCGATGGGGGAGGTCGAGACGCAGCGGTTCACGGTCGTGCGGTAGTGCGTGGGACGTAGGACGCGGGTGGGATTCGACCCCACGTCCTACGCCCTACGACCCAATCCTGTAGAGCGCTCCGAACTTCGCCTTCGCATACGCCAGCCACGGCCCCGCGTCGAGCCCCGAGCCGACCGCCTCTGTGAGGATCTGGTCGGCCGACCTGGCGCGGCCCCAGCGGTGGACGTGCGTGCGCAGCCACCCGAGCATCGGGCCGAAGTCGCCGGCGCGCAGGAGGGCGTCCAGGTCGCCGAGGTCGCGGGCCATCGCCTCCCAGAGCTGGACGCTCATCAGCGTGCCCAGCGTGTAGGTCGGGAAGTAGCCGATCGCGCCGAGCGACCAGTGGATGTCCTGCAGGCAGCCGTCGGCGTCGGACGGCGGCTCGACCCCGAGGAGGTCGCGCATCCCCGCGTTCCACGCCTCGGGGAGGTCGGCGACGGCGAGCGTGCCGGCGACCAGCGCCCGCTCGATCTCGAACCGCAGCAGCACGTGGAGGTGGTACGTCAGCTCGTCGGCCTCGACGCGGATGAGCGACGGCTCGACCTTGTTCACGGCCCGCAGGAAGTCCTCGCGCGGCACGTCCCCGAGGTGGGGCGCGTGCGCCTGGAGCGTCGGGAAGGCCCACTCCCAGAACGGCGCGCTCCGCCCGACGAGGTTCTCCCACAGCCGCGACTGGCTCTCGTGGACGCCCAGCGAGGTGCCGTCGGCGAGGGGCGTCCGGTCCAGCTCCGCCGCGAGCCCCTGCTCGTAGAGCGCGTGGCCGACCTCGTGGATCGTCCCGAAGAGCCCCATCGGCCAGAAGGCTTCGTCCAGGCGGGTCGTGATGCGGACGTCGGTGATGCCGAACGAGGTCGTGAACGGGTGCGCCGAGCGGTCCTGGCGGCCGTGGTCGAACGAGTAGCCCATCGCCTCGGCGACGTGGACGCCGAACGCCCACTGTGCCGCCTCGGGGATGGGTGCGCGCAGCACGGCGTCGTCGGGCGCCGGCCGCTCGGCGATGGCGGCCACGAGGGGCACCAGCTCGACCTTGAGGTCGGCGAAGACGCGGGCGACCGCCTCCGTCGAAGCGCCGGGCTCGTAGGTGTCGAGGAGGGCGTCGTAGCGGGCGTCCGCCTCGGAGGGCGCGTAGCTGGCGCCGCGCTCCTGCTGGAGGAGCGGACGCACGAGGTCGGCCTCCTCCAGGGCGAGGTCCAGGACCCGCTGGAGGTGCGGTGCGAACAGGTCGAACCGGTCGGCCTCGCGGGCGGCTTTCCACGCCTCCTTCGCCCGCCCCGAGGCGGTCGCCTTGTCGGCCACGAGGCGAGCCGGCAGAAGCGTCGCGCGCTGCCAGTCGCGGCGCGTCACGCGGACGAGCGCGCGGTCGAGATCGGTCTCCGCCTC
The DNA here is from genome assembly GCA_039024395.1 of Bacteroidota bacterium. GTDB lineage: Bacteria > Bacteroidota > Rhodothermia > Rhodothermales > Rubricoccaceae > Rubrivirga. The sequence continues at coordinate 14,434 of JBCCQJ010000008.1, forward strand.
GGCGGCGTCGAGGAGGGCGCCGACGGCGTCGTCGGTGAACCGCTCGTGGGCGATCCGTCGCAGCGTGGCCACCTGCTGGGCGCGCGCCTCGGCGCCGCCGGCGGGCATGAACACCTCCTGGTCCCACTCGAGGACGGCGGCGGCGTGGCCGAGGTCGGCCGCCTCGGCGAGGCGGGTGCGGAGGGCGTCGAGGGCGTCAGGCACGGCGAGGGGCGGGCTTGGGGCGTTTGCCGCGGAAGCGGAGGCTCTGGGCGTCGAGGGCGCGCAGGCGCGGCTCGCCCTCGTCGAGGATCGACTCGGCGACGGCAATCGCGGCGCGTAGGGCGTCGGCGTCGAGGTGGCGGTAGGCCGGGCGGCCCTCGACGTGGTCGTACCAGACGCCGCCGAACACGTCGTCGAGGACGACGCGCATGAAGCAGTGGTCGAACCGGAGCGGCCAGCCCTCGGCGGCAGCCCGCGCCGGCAGCGCCTCGCGGGTGAGATCGAGGTAGCGGTCGCGGAGGGCGTCGAGGTCGGGCATCAGGCGGCAGGGCGGATCCCGAAGCTCGCACCGAGGCGGCCCTGGCGTGCCGGTCGACCCGATGCCCTCGCCTACGTCCTCACCAACCTACCGGCAAAGAGACCTGGAGCACCCTTCGGGTAGGTACGAGGTACAGGGTACTCGGTACGGCTCTTACCGAACGCCGCGCGTCCTGTACCTCGTACCAAGTACCCTGTACCCGCCCGCAGGGCGTCAGAGCCGCAGCCCGCGCGGGACGACGAGGCGGCCGGCGAGGCTGAAGAGGCCCTGCGCCGCGAGCGCAAGCGCGGCGGCCGGAACCGCGCCCTCGAGGATCAGCCCGACGTCGTCGAGCCGGATGCCGGTCAGGATCGGCTGGCCGTAGCCGCCCGCGCCGACGAGCGCGCCCAGCGTCGCCGTGCCGATGTTGATGACGGCGCTCGTCTGGATGCCCGCCAGGATCGACGGCGCCGCCAGCGGCAGCTCAACGCGGCGAAGCCGCACCGAGGCGGGCAGGCCCAGCGCGGCCGCGCTCTCGCGCAGATCCGGCGCGATGCCGGTCAGCCCGGCGTGGGTGTTGCGCACGATCGGGAGCAGGCTGTAGAGGAACAGGGCCACGAGCGCCGGCGCGGCTCCGATGCCCAGCAGCGGCAGCAGGACCACCAGCAGCGCCAGCGACGGGATCGTGTAGGCCACGCTGACGGCGCCCAGGACCGGCGCTTCCAGCCATTGCACCTTCGCCGCCGCCACGCCCAGCGGGATCGCGACCCCGATCGCCGCCAGCAGCGACAGCCCGACGAGCGCGAGGTGCTCCCGGGTCCGCTGCCAGACGCGCTCGGCCCGGCCCGCCACCTCAACCTCCACCTCGACGCCGAAGCGGGCGCGCACGAAGCCAGCCGCCACCACCGCCTCGGGGACGCCGTCGATCTTGGCGCGTGCGTTGAGCGCGGCCATCGTGTCGGCCGGGATCGCGCCTCCGAGGCGCGCCCACGCCGCGACCACCTCGGGGGCACGCTCGGCGAGGTCGGCGCGGTAGAGGAGGACGGCGTCGTAGCGCGGGAAGAAGCCGCGGTCGTCGCGGAGCGCGCGCAGGCCGTAGTACGGGATCTCGGCGTCGGTCGCGTAGAGGTCGACCGCGTCGAGGTCGCCGGCGACGAGGGCGCGGAGGGCGAGGTCGTGGTCGAGCCCGCGCACGTCGGCCTGGGGCAGCGCGTAGGCGCGGCGGAGCCCTGGCCATCCGTCGGCGCGGTCGAGGAACTCGTTCGAGACCCCGAGGCGGAGGTCGGGGTGGGCGGCGAGGTCGGACACCGCCTCGATGCCGAGGGCGTCGGCGCGCGCCGCCGTCATCCCGATGGCGTAGGTGTTGTTGAACCCCAGCGGCGCCGTCATGCGAACCCCGAGGCGGGCCAGCGCCGCCTCGATGTCGGCGTCGGTCGCAGCGCCGCCGACGTCGTCGGCGAGGCCGGCCAAGATCTCGAGTGCCAGCGTGCCGGTGTACTCGGCGTAGGCGTCGATGTCGCCTCGGAGGAGGGCCTCCCAGACGACGCGCGTGCCGCCGATCTCGCGGCGGTGCGCGGCGCGCGCGCCCGCCTCCTCGGCGAGCTGGGTCGCGACCTCGCCCAGCACCACCGACTCGGTGAACCCCTTCGACCCAACCGCCACCTCGGGCACGTCCTGCGCCGCCACCGAGGCGGCTGTGAGGAGGAGGGCCAGGAGCACCGCCCTCACGAGAGCGCGTACCGCTGGGCCTCGACGAACGCCTCGACGAAGGGCGTGGCTGGCGCGGCGGCGACCGCGTCGAGGGGCCCGCGCTGCACGATCCGCCCGCCGTCCATCACGCCGACGCGGTCGGCCAGGACCGCCGCCTCGCGGAGGTCGTGCGTCACGAGCAGGACGGTCGTTTCGAGTCGGTCAAAGATGTCTCTCAGGTCGGTTTGGAGCCCGTCTCGTGTGACGGGGTCGAGGGCGCCGAGGGGCTCGTCGAGGAGCAGCACCTCGGGGCGGAGAACGAGCGCGCGGAGCAACGCGACCCGCTGCCGCTGCCCGCCCGACAGCTCGCCCGGGAAGCGGTCCAAGAGCGTGACGTCGAGGCGGACCACCTCGGCCAGCTCGGCCAGTCGCGTTCGGAGTCGACCCTCGCCCCACCCGAGGTGGCGCGGCAGCAGGCCCGCGTTGTCGCGTGCGGTGAGGTGGGGGAAGAGGCCGCCGCCCTGGATCACGTAGCCGGTCTGACGTCGCACGGCCTCGGCCGTCGCATCGGACACGGTCGTGCCGTCGACGGTGACCGTTCCGGTGTCGGGGAGCACGAGGCGGAGCACCGTCCGGAGCACGGTCGACTTGCCGCCGCCGCTCGTGCCGAGGAGCGCGACCGTCTCGCCCCGGGCGACGGCGAGGTCGGTGGGGTGGAGGGCGACGGTCTCGCCGTAGCGCTTGGCGACGCCTCGGAGCTCGATCATGCGCTCCCTACGCCCGCCGCGCGGCGCGGTCCCCGAGGCGGGCGTCCCCGAGGCGGAAACGGGCGGTCGCCTCGGGGCGTTTGTTTGGTCGAACAACGTTTTCTCCGATGGAGCTCGGCCTGTTCTCGTTCGCCGAGGTGCCACCTGGCGGCACCCACCCCGACCGCCTCCGGCACCTCCTCGAGGAGATCGCCCTCGCCGACGCGGTCGGCCTCGACGTGTTCGGCGTCGGCGAGCACCACCGGGCCGACTACGCCGCCTCGGCGCCGGCCGTCGTGCTCGCCGCCGCGGCGGCCCGCACGCGGCAGATTCGGCTGACGAGCTCGGTCACGGTCCTCTCGTCTGACGACCCGGTCCGTGTGTTCCAGGACTTCGCCACGCTGGATCTGCTCTCCGACGGCCGCGCCGAGGTGATCGTGGGCCGAGGGTCGTTCACCGAGTCGTTCCCGCTCTTCGGCTACGACCTCCGCGACTACGACGCGCTGTTCGCCGAGAAGCTGGACCTTCTGCTCCGGCTCCGTGCCTCAGAGCAGGTGACCTGGCAGGGCCGGCACCGTGCACCTCTGCGCGATCAGGCCGTGTACCCGCGCCCGCAGCAGGACGCGCTGCCGGTGTGGATCGCCGTCGGCGGGACGCCCGCCTCGGTGGTGCGGGCGGGAACGCTGGGGCTGCCGCTCGCCCTGGCGATCATCGGCGGCCAGCCGGCCCGGTTCCGGCCGCTCGTGGAGCTGTACCGCCGCGCGGGCGCCGAGGCGGGCCACGACCCGGCCGCGCTGCGGGTGTCGATCAACGGTCATGGGTTCCTCGCCGACACGCGTGAGGCGGCCCTCGACACCGCCCTCGACCCGTTCATGGCGACGATGGGGCGGATCGGGCGCGAGCGCGGGTGGCCGCCGCCGTCGCGCGCGCAGTTCGCCGCGGAGGCCGAGATCGACGGCGCCCTCGTGCTCGGCAGTCCGCAGGAGGCGATCGACAAGATCCTTCTCCAGCACGAGTGGTTCGGGCACGACCGGCACCTGCTCCAGCTCACCGTCGGGCCGGTCGACCCTCCGAAGGTCCTTCGCGCCATCGAGCTGTTCGGCACCGAGGTGGCGCCGGTGGTCCGCCGCGAGGTGGCGGCGCGCACCGAGGCAGTGGCGTAGCCCCGAGATGTCGTCTGGGGTGCGTACACTCCAAGGCATGAACCGAAGCATAAACGCAGTCCTCCGAGGGGCCATCGGCGCCCTCGTGGGCGCCCTCGCGGTGGCGGGCGCCCAGGCGCAGCGCGCGGACCTTCGGTTTCAGACGCTCTCGCTCGAGGACGGGCTGCCGCAGGTGTTCGTCACCTCGGTCGCCCGCGACTCGCTCGGGTTCGTCTGGTTCGGTACGGCGGGCGGGCTGGCCCGCTACGACGGCTACCGGTTCGACGTCTTCGAGCCCGACCCGGCCGACCCCGGCTCGCTCCCCGACCCCATTGTGCGCGACCTGATGGTGGCGAGCGACGGGACGCTGTGGGTCGGGTTCGAGGTGGCGGGCGCGGCGCGCTTCGACCCCGCCTCGGAGGCGTTCGTCCGCGTGCCGGTGGGCGAGGCAACCGAGGGCGGGCTCCCGCATCCCCAGGTGAACGTGCTCTACGAGGCGGCCGACGGGGCAGTGTGGTTTGGGACCGACGGCGGCCTCGCCCGCCTCGACGCGGCGACAGGTCGGATGACCCACCTCCGCGCGCCCGGACCGTTTCGCCCGACCGCCCTGGCCGACGCCGGCACGGGCGGCCTCTGGGTGGGCTCGCTCGACGGTCTCTTCCTGGCCGACGCCCCCGGGCAGGCCCTGACGCCACTCGACCTCGGGCCGGAGGTCTCGAACACGATCTGGGACATGCGCGAGGTCGCGGGTCGGCTGTGGCTGGCGACGCAGGAGGGGCTCGCCGTCTACGACCCCGCCTCGGGGAGGGCTCGGGGCTTCGCGGCGCCCGAGCTGCGCGAGCGCACCGACGCCCTCTTCGCCGAGCCCAACGGGTGGCTGTGGGCCACCACCCGCAGCGGGTTTGTTCTCGTCGACACCAACACCGAGGAGGTGCTGACGGTGCGCTCGAACGCGCCTGGCAACCCGATCGCGCTGCCGACGGCGCGGGTCCTCGACCTCCTCTACGACCGGGCCGGCTTCTTCTGGGTGGCCACGGCTGGCGCCGGTGCCGCAGTCGCCGACTTCCGGACGTCGCGGCTGCCGGTGATCCGCGCCGACCCCGACGACCCGGCCGCCCTGGCCTCGCCCAGCCTCCGCTCGATCGAGTCCGACAGCGTCTCGATCTGGGCCGGCCTCAACAACCTGGGCCTCAACCGGATCGACCGCGCGACGGGCCGCGTGCAGCGCTTCCCGCTGCCCGTCCCGCCCGCCTCGTTCGCGTCGGCCCTCCTCCGCGAGCCGACTGTCTTCGGGCTCGACCGGGACCGGAGCGGCGCGCTGTGGTCGGTCGTCTGGTGGGGCGTGCAGCGGCACGCGCCCGGCGGGGCCGTCGAGCGCCGGTTCCCGTTCCAGGCGCGGGCGCAGTGGGCTGCCAACCCGGCGTTCGTGCATGAGGACCGGACCGGGAGGCTCTGGGTGGGCACCGAGGCGCTCCTCCTGCTCGACCCCGCCTCGGGGCGGTTCACCGAGGTGCTCGACCTCCCCGTCCGGGCCGTCCACGAGGCGGCCGACGGAGCGCTGTGGCTGGCCTCCGACGCGGGTCTGGTCCGCTACGAGCCCGGCACGGGCGCCTCGGCCGCGTTCCGGCACGACCCGGCCGACGGCGGCTCGCTCACGAGCGACGAGACGATTTCGATGGCCGCCCAGGGCGACTCGGTGCTGTGGGTGGGCACGGTGGCCGGCCTCAACCGGGTCTCGATGGCGACCGGCCGCGTGCAGCGCTACACGCGCGCCGCCTCGGGGCTGCCCAACAACTACGTCAACGGCGTCCTCGTCGACGATGGCGGGGCGGTCTGGGTGAGCACCAACCGCGGGCTCGCCCGCGTCGATCCGGACACCGAGGTGGTCTCGGTGCTGCCGGTCGGGCGCGGCCTGCAGGGGCTCGAGTACAACCGCGGGGCGGCCCACAAGGCGGCCGACGGCACGCTGATGTTCGGCGGCATCGACGGGCTCAACGTGTTCGACCCCGCGACGCTGCGCGACAACCCGTTCCCGCCGGAGGTCCGCCTGCGCCGCCTCGTGGCCGGCGACGAGGCCGTCGTGCCGGGTCCCGGCGCCCTCGACCCCGGCGGCACGGTCCGCCTGCGGCCCGACCAGGACGTGCTGACGTTCGAGTTCGTGGGGCTCCACTACGCCGCCCCCGGGGCGAACCGCTACCAGTACCGCCTCGAGGGCGTCGACGCGGACTGGCAGCCGCTCTCGACCGTCCGCGAGGCGCGCTACACCCGCGTCCCGCCGGGGACGCACACGTTCCGGGTCCGCGCCGCGAGCGCCTACGGCGTGTGGAGCGACGAGGTGGCGCTCGCGACCGTCGTGCTGCCGCCGGCGTGGTGGGCCAGCGCGTGGTTCCGCGGGCTGCTCCTGCTGCTCGGGGTGGGGATTGCCGTCGCGGCCTACCGCTGGCGCACGGCCGACCTGCGCGACCGCGAGCGCCTCCTCGAGGCGCAGGTTGCCGCGCGGACCGACGCCCTGCGGCAGGCCCAGATGCGGACCGAGCTGCAGTCCGTCGAGCTGGAGCGCCTCAACCGGCAGCAGCGCCGGCTCTTCGCCAACGTCAGCCACGAGACGCGGACGCCGCTCACGCTCATCCTGGGGCCGGTCGAGGACGCCCTCGCCGAGGCCGACCTCCCAGGTCGCCTCCGCCGGACCCTGGAGGGCGTCCGCCGCAACGGCCGCCGCCTGCTCCACCTCGTCGACCAGATCCTCGACCTGGCCCGCCTCGAGGCCGGCGGGGCGACGCTCTCGCTGCGCCCCATCGACCTCGGCGACTTCACGACGACGCTCTCGGGGGTGTTCGAGGAGTACGCCGAGGGGCGCGGCGTGGACCTCCAGGTCGAGATCCCCGAGGCGCCGCTCGTGGGGCGGTTCGACGTGTCGCTGCTCGAGCACGTGCTGTTCAACCTGCTCTCGAACGCCATCAAGTTCACGCCGGCCGGCGGGCGGGTCACCGTCCGCCTCGGGGCCGAGGCGGCGCCTCTCCCCGAGGCGGCCCCCCTTGCCGAGGCGGAGGCGGGCGCGCCCGCCCCGGAGGCGCCTCAGATCGCCGTCCTCGTGGTCGAGGACACCGGCGTCGGCATCCCGCCCGACGACGTGGGCGAGGTGTTCGAGCGCTTCGCACTGGCGCACACCGGGCAGGGGAGCGGCACCGGGCTCGGGCTCGCGCTCGTCAAGGAGGCCGTCGAGCAGCACGGAGGAACCGTCGAGGTGGAGAGCGAGCTCGGGCGGGGCTCCGCGTTTGCGGTCCGCCTGCCGCTGGACGCGACGACGCGCGTCGAAGGCCGCGGCGACTCGTACGTCCTGAGCGACCGGATCCCCGAACTGGTGGTCGCCGCGCGCGCCGAGGACGGCGACGACGCGGCCGACCGCACGACCGTCCTGGTGGCCGACGACGACCCCGGCGTCCGGGCGTACGTGGCCGACGTGCTGCGGCCGGCCTACCGGGTGCTCGAGGCCGAGGACGGCGCCGCAGCGCTGGACCTCGCCCGCGACGCCCTCCCCGATCTCGTCGTGAGCGACGTGGTGATGCCGGCGCTCGACGGCCTCGGGCTGTGCGTTGCGTTGAGGGAGGACCCGGCGCTCCGCTACGTTCCCGTGGTCCTGCTCACGGCGCGCGTCGACGTCGAAGACCGGCTGGCGGGTCTCGAGGCGGGGGCCGACGACTACCTCGCCAAGCCGTTCGACGCCCGCGAGCTGCGCGCCCGCGTCGACAACCTGATCGCCGCGCGCCGGGCGTGGCGCACCGAGGCGGCTCCGGCGCCGTTCCGCGACGCCTTCCCCGAGGCGGTCTCGGCCGACGACCAGCTCCGGCAGCGCATCGACGGCGTCGTTCACGAGCGGTTTGCCGAGCCCGGGTTCGGGGCCGGCGATCTCGCCGAGGCGGTGGGCCTCAGCGGGTCGCAGCTCCGCCGGCGGATGCAGGCCCTCTACGGACAGTCGCCGAGCCAGGTGGTCCGCGCCTATCGGCTGCAGCAGGGTGCAGGGCTGCTGGCGAGGCAGACGGGCACGGTGGCCGAAGTGGCCTACGCCGTCGGGTTCAACAGCGTCTCGTACTTCACGCGTGCCTTCGGCGAGGCCTATGGGCAGACGCCGACGGAGTACGCAGCGGCGGCGGCCGAGCAGGGGTAGAGCGCCCCTTCCGGAGGAATGGAAGGAATGGAGGGCGCGCTCCGCACGCGGAGGAATGGAGGGACGACCCCTCGCGACGCTCCCTGGCACAGAAGCCACCCTCGAACCCATCTGCTGCTAGCTCGTGAGCGATCCTCCGGGTCGCTGTGAGGCGTGGAGAAGCGAGACAATGGCGGGTATCCGAGGCGGAGAGGTCCTCCCCGAGGCGGGATCGGCTGTGGACGTGCGCCATGCCCGGGGTGCTCGGATCGCGCATGGGCTTGCCCGGATCGCGCATGCGCGGTGGAAGCAGTGATTCGCGCGCTCTGCGTTCGAGGTCTGGGCGCCGCGCGGCCGATTCTCGGTGTCCCGCTCGACATGCACGCATGGACGCTTCTTCCCCGATCCCTCCTGGCTCGGAGCCGTCGCGCGGTGAGCCAGACCCGCTGTCTCCGCCCGACAAGTACGTCGTCTCGCCGCAGATGCTGAACGCGATGTCCGGCCTCGACGCCCCGATGACGCCCCGGCCCGTTGTCGCGGTCGTGTCCGATGCGCCGTCGGTCCAGTCGTACCTCCAGATCTGCCTCAGCCTCGACTTCGAGGTCCTCTCGGTCGATCGGTTCGAGGCCCTCGCCGAGGCCGCGGACGGGCGCCACCTCGACCTCATCGTGTCGGACCTCCACACCCTCGATCATCACGACGAGGCGGCCCTCGCGTGTCTGACAACTACGTTCGAGGGCGTGCCGTTCCTGCTCGGGTCGCAGGAGCCGGTGGCCCAGGCCCGGATGATGCGGCCGCTGCAGCACGTCGAGCCCCAGATGATGCTCCCTCTGCCGACCTCCTGGACCACCATCCGGCGGGTCGCGCGGGCGCTCCTTCGCTTCGACGCGCCGGGGGCCTGACCGGCCTCCGCCTCGGCGTCTCCCCGTTCCCACCCTCCCGGCCCGCGCCCAACCAGGGGGGCGCATGGCCGGGGCGGGGGGGCGCCGAGGCAGGGGACCGGCCCCCTCGGTCCGCCCGTCGGCGTTGGCAACGGCCGACTCGACGGCGGCCCGCCAGACGTCCGCCTCGGGGTCGGGCTGTGCGGTTCTCGCCCCGTGGCCACCTCCTCCCACAGAGTCATCCCCCGAGGAGTCGGGGATTCAGGCTGCGCCGCCCTGCCGGGTCCGACCGGAGTCTGCCCTGAGCGGAGTCGAAGGGCGAGACGGACGGTGATTCCTGGGCTGGCCGTGGAGCGCAACCGCCCTGTCGCCTCGGGGAGAGACACTTGAACGGTGCCCCTCGCCGAGGCCGCCTCGGGGGCGTGAGGCCGCAGAGGCTCCCCGGTGTGCCCACCTGCGGCCGCTCTCCGTCCCGAACCGCCCGCGCCGGAGGGGACCGCCTGCCCGATCCGCGCGACGTCTTGCCCGATCCGGTCATGCGCGCTGGAGGCAGCCCTCTGCGCGAATCGAAGTCGAGGATGCGGCCCGAAACGCCCGACACTGGCCTCCCGCCACAGCCCCCGCCCTCGCCCCCATGCCGATCTCTCCCGACGAACGCCCAGATGGCGAGCCGACGCCATCGGCCTCCCGGACGCCCGACGCGCTCGCCCGCAGCGAAGGGGAGGGGCCGCCGCAGGGCAAGCCACGTGTGGGCGTGCTCTCCGATGCCTTCTCGCTCCAGGTCTTCCTGTCGCACGCCCTCAAAGCCGACTTCGAGACCGTGATCGCGCCCACGCTCCGCGAGCTGGCCGCCCGCCTCGGTCCGCAGGACATCGACCTCATCGCGGCCGACCTGTACACGCTCGAGCACCACGCGGAGAAGGAGCTGGGGCCTCTCTCGGCCCGGTTCGCTGGCGTTCCGCTCCTGATCGCCGCGCAGGAGATGGTGAGCCATCGCAGGCGAGCCACCGAGGCCCTGTTCTCCCACCCCTGCACCATCCTTCCGCTGCCCGCCTCGGCGCCGACGGTCCGCCGGATGGCGGCGGCGCTCGTCCACGCGCCCGATCCCTACGAGGACGACGAGGACGCAGACCCCGAGGCGGGGTAGCGCCGAGCCCCGTCCGCCGGTGGCCTCGGGTCCCACTGCACCGGCTCGCGCCTCTCGGGGCGCTCGGCCGGATCGGCCGGGGCGCCGGCGGACGGTCTTCTTCCTCCAGGGCCCGTGGTGCCGTCGTCTGCCTCGGCGCCTCCTCGCACATCCACCCGGCCTGCGCGAAACCAGGGCGCGCAGGCGCGGGGCGGGGGGGCGCCGAGGCGGGGGTCAGGCCCGCTCGGCCAGTTCGGCCCACCGGTCGACGTCGGCGTCGAGCTGCTCGACGAGGGCGGCCAGCTCGGCCGACAGCGTCATCACCTTGTCGGCGTCCGTCGCGTGCTCGGCGAGCTGGGCTTCGAGGTCGGGCTGCCGGGCCTCCGCCTCGGCGATGCGGGCCTCGAGCGTCTCCAGCTCCCGCTTCTCGTTGTAGGAGAGCTTCTTGGGGCCGTCGCTCCGCCTCGGGGCGGGCTCCGAGGCGGCCGCGGCCGGGGCTGGCGGAGCAGCCTTTCGGGCGGCCTCCTCGCGGGCGGCGGCGGCCTCCTCGCGGGCCTGGATCTCCAGCCACGCGCTGTAGGTGCCCGGAATCTCGCGGAGCCGGCCGCCGGCCTCGAACCGGAACAGGTGCTCGGCGGTCCGGTCGAGGAAGTAGCGGTCGTGCGAGACGGTCACGACGGCGCCGGCGAACGTGTCGAGGTAGTCTTCGAGGGCGACCAGCGTCGCGATGTCGAGGTCGTTGGTGGGCTCGTCGAGGAGGAGCACGTTCGGCGCGCCCATCAGCACGCGGAGCAGGTAGAGCCGCCGCCGCTCGCCGCCGGACAGGAGCCCCACCGGCGTGCGCTGCTGCTTGGGCGAGAACAGGAACCGCTCGAGCATCTGGCTGGCCGTGATGAGCGACCCGTCGGCTGTCTTCACGTTCTCGGCGATCTCCTCGACGTAGTCCAGAATCCGCTGCTCGGAGCCTTCGGCGTCGGCGGCAGCCAGGGCGCGGCTCTCCTGGTCGTAGTAGCCGATCGACACCGTTGGGCCCCGCTCGATGCGCCCGGCGTCCGGGGCGAGGCGCCCGGCGAGCATCTCGAGGAGCGTCGTCTTGCCGGCCCCGTTGGGCCCGATCACCCCGAGGCGGTCGTCGCGGCGGAGGGCGTAGGTGAAGTCGCGGATGAGCACGCGGTCGCCGTAGGCCTTCGTCACGCCCTCGGCCTCGATCACCTTCTTGCCGAGGCGGCTCGACACCGAGGCGATCTCGATCTCCGCCTCGGGGCCGCCCGGGGCGGCGTCGAGGAGGGCGTGTGCGCGGTCGATGCGCGACTTCGACTTCGAGGTGCGCGCCTTGGCGCCGCGGCGGAGCCAGGCCAGCTCGCGCCGGGCCAGGTTGGCGCGCCGCGCCTCGTTGGCGGCCTCGACGGCCTCCTGGGCCTCCTTCTGCTCCATGTAGTCGCCGTACGTGCCGACGTAGCGCGTGACCTCGCCGCCGCCGACCTCCAGCATCCGGTTGGTGACGCGGTCGAGGAGGTAGCGGTCGTGCGTGACGAGCAGGAGCGCGCCGGTCCAGGCCCGGAGCAGGCCCTCGAGCCAGCCCACCGTCTCGGCGTCGAGGTGATTGGTCGGCTCGTCGAGGACCAGCAGGTCGGGCCGCTCGACGAGCACGCGCGCGAGGGCGACCCGCTTGCGCTGCCCGCCGCTGAGGGTGCCGACGGTCGCGCCGAGGTCGGTCACCCCGAGGCGGTCGAGCGTGGCGCGGGCCTGCGCCTCGTGGTCCCACCCGCCGACGGCGTCGAGGCGGGCGGCGAGGCGCGTCATCGCGGCGGCTGCCTCGGGATCGTCGGGCGCGCGTTCGAGCCGCGTCACGGCGGCCTCGTAGTCGCGGAGGAGGGTGGCCGTGGGGCCGTCGCCTGCGAACACGGCGTCGAGGACCGTCTGCGCCTCGTCGAAGTGGGGTCGCTGGGGGAGGAAGCCCACGCGCGCACCCGGGGCCACGACCACGCGCCCCCTGTCGGCCGCCTCGGCGCCGGAGGCGATCCGGAGAAGCGTCGTCTTGCCGGCCCCGTTGGCCCCGATGACGCCCAGCTTCTCGTCGGCCTCGACGACGAGCGAGACCTCGTCGAGGAGGGGCTTGGTGCCGTAGTCCTTGCGGACGCGGTCGAGGGTGAGGACGGCCATTGGGGAAGGGAAAAGGGAGAAGGCAAAATGGAGAGGGCAGACGGTGACGGGGGAGACACTGTGGGCAACTCGGCGCGAAAAGGCGGGACCCGCCTCGGGGCCAGGCCTCAGCTTGCCCACGGCCCACGGCCCACGGCCCACGGCCCACGGCCCACGGCCCACGGCCCACGGCCCACGGCCCACGGCCCCGAGGCGGCCGGTTCACGGGGATTTCGGCCGGTCCGCGCTTGGCGGCCCCGAGGCGGGCGTCGTAGGTTTTGCGCCCTGCCCGCTGTGGCAGACCGGCCAACGTAGCTCAGTGGTAGAGCAGCTCATTCGTAATGAGCAGGTCGTCGGTTCAAATCCGACCGTTGGCTCCACCGCCCGCCTCGATGCCCCGAGGCGGGCGTTTTGCGTCAGGCACGATCTGAGACGTCCAGGCCTCCCCGAGGCGTCGAGACCGACCGGGGAATCAACGCCGCGAAGGAAGCACCCGGGCCACGACGACGAGCCCGACCGCGCCTGCGGCCACCACGGCGAACCCGAGCCGGTAGCCCGCCTCGGGGCTCGTCGCCGAGGCGGCCAGGGCTGCGAGCAAGGCCGCCCCCGCCAACTGCCCGACGCTGAGGAAGATCGTGGAGAGGCCCTGCGCCACCGTCCGCTCGCCCTCGCCCGCCTCGGCGAGCAGGATGTAGCTCAGCGATGACCCCAGCACGCCCGAGAGCCCCAGCCCCAGCACGACCGTCGCGGCCACGTGCAGGCCCAGCGACGGCGCCGCCGCCACGCCGGCCATCCCGGCGAGAATCAACACCGAGGCGACCGTCACGACCGGACGCGGGCCCACGCGGTCGAGCAGCCGTCCCGCGACCGGCGCGCCGATAGCAACGCCCGCCACGAGGGGCAGCAGCAGGTATGAGCCCGCCGAATCGCCGACGCCGAACGCGACGACGACGTAGGCCGAGAGCAGGACGAACGTGGCCTCGACGACGCCGGCCCCGACCGCGAGCACGCAGGCGACCTGGACCGGACGCCGGGCGACGAGGCCGGGCCGCAGCAGCGGCGCCTCGGCCCGCCGCTCGACCGTGACCAGGACGGGGACGAGCGCAGCCACCAGCCCGAGCGGCACCCACACCGCCGGCCGCGCGAGGCTGGCGCCGAGCGCCGAGGCGTCGAGCCCGCTCAGACCCAGCACGAGGGCGACCAGAAGGAGCACGAGCGTTGCCGTGCCCGCGGCGTCGAACGGCCGCGGCGTCGCCGCCCGGGACTCCGGCATCCGCCGGGCGGCCCACGCGAACACGACGGCCGCCAGCGGGAGCGAGAGCGCGAAGAGCCACCGCCAGCTCGCAAACGCCAGCATCACCCCGCCGACGGCCGGCCCGATCAGGAACGCGACCCCGAAGACGGAGCCCAGCAGACCCACCGCTCGGCCCCGCCGCTCCGGCGGGTACACGTCGCCGATCACGGCCGTCGCGACCGGGAAGATCCCCGAGGCGCCCAGCCCCTGGACGACGCGCCCGCCGAGGAGCACCCCGAACGAGGGCGCGAGCGAGACCACCAGCGTGCCCGCCGCGAAGACCGCGACGCACGCGAGGTAGACGCGCCGCCGCCCGACCCGGTCGGCGAGGGCCGACGTGACGGGGAGCCCGGCGAGGTTGGCGAGCACGAACGCCGTAAACGTCCACGCGACCGCCCGCTCGTCGAGGGCGAACGCCTCGCGGAGCGCGGGCAGCGCCGGCCCCACGATGGCGATGTCGAGCGCCGCCAGGAGGGTGCCGAGGAAGAGGACACCGAGGAGGCGCGGCGTGGCCGTGGGCGCGGGCGTTTCGGTCTGAAGGGACGACATGGGAGTGCCGTGCAGCGCAGGCGGGGTTAGCAGCGGCGCATCAGAGCGCGGCGAAGGCCGAGCGGAACGCCTCGGCCGCCTCGGCGACGACCTCCGGCGTGTGGACGCTCGACGTGAAGCACGCCTCGAACGGCGAGGGCGGGAGGTAGACGCCGCGCTCGAGGAGGAGGCCGTGGAGCCGTGCGAACGCGGCCTTGTCGCTCGTCTGGACGTCCTCGAAGGAGAACAGCGAGCGGTCGTTGAGGAAGAAGCCGAACATGGCGCCCACCGCCTCGCTCACGACGGGCACGCCCGCCGCCTCGGCGGCCGAGAGGATCGCCTCGGAGGTGGCGCGCGCCGCCTCGGCGGCCCGCTCCCAGGCGTCGGTCGCCTGCGCCTCGCGGAGCAGCGCGAGCCCGGCCGCCATCGCGAGCGGGTTGCCCGAGAGCGTCCCGGCCTGGTAAACCGGCCCGTCGGGCGCCATCAGCTTCATCACCTCGGCGCGGCCGCCGTAGGCGCCGACCGGCAGCCCGCCGCCGATCACCTTGCCCAGGATCGTCACGTCCGGCGTGACGCCGTAGAGCGCCTGCGCGCCGCCCGGGTGGACGCGGAAGCCGACCATCACCTCGTCGAAGACGAGCAGCGCGCCGTGCCGTTCGGTGATCTCGCGGAGGAATGCCAGGAAGCCGTCGCGCGGGCGCACGAAGCCCATGTTGCCCGCGATGGGCTCGGTCAGAACCGCCGCGATCTGGTCGCCCTCGCGCGCGAACACCTCGCGGAGGGCCGCCTCGTCGTTGAACGGGACGACGAGCGTGTCAGCCGTGACCGCCTCGGGGACGCCTGGCGAGTCGGGCAGGCCGAGCGTCGCGACGCCGGACCCGGCCTTCGCCAGCAGCAGGTCGGCGTGGCCGTGGTAGTGGCCGTCGAACTTGACCACCTTGGTCCGGCCCGTGTAGGCGCGCGCCGCGCGGACGGCGCTCATCGCCCCCTCGGTGCCCGAGTTGACGAACCGGAGCCGCTCCATCGAGGGGTAGGTCTCCTGGATGGTCTCGGCCAGCTCGACCTCGAGCGGGCTCGGCGCGCCGTAGCTGGTCCCCTTCTGCGCCTGCTCGCCGACCGCCCGCGTGACCGCCTCGGGGGCGTGGCCCAGCAGCAGCGGGCCGAAGGAGAGCACGTAGTCGATGTAGCGGGTGCCGTCGACGTCGACGAGGTACGGCCCCTCGCCGCGCTCGATGAACCGGGGCACGCCGCCGACCGACTTGAAGGCGCGCACGGGCGACGAGACGCCGCCGGGCATGAGCGTCCGCGCTTGCGCGAACAGGCGCTCGGAGGTCTGGGTCGAGAGGGTCGTCTCAGTCATCGTTCAGTGAGGGAGGAGGGGGAGCGGAGGGCGGGGGAAGAAGGGGAGGATGCCGGGTGGGGTGGCTCCTCCCTCTCGTCCCCTTCCCCCCATTCTCGCATTCGGTCAGCCGTTGCCTCGGCGTCGGCGATCACGTCGGGCAGGCCGACGCCGCGGAGCGAGGCGCCCGCGAGCGCGAGGCCGGGGTGCCGCGCGAGCGCGGCGTCGAGCGCGGCCAGACGGTCGGTGTGGCCGAGCGTGTAGCGCGGCTGCGCGCGCGTCCACCGCTGGACGGCCGTCCAGACCGGCGCGGCCGTCAGCCCCACGCGCCCGCGAAGGTGGTCGGCGGCGGCGGCCAGGATCTCGGCGTCGGTCGCCGCCTCGGCGAAGGCCGGGCGCGGGAAGACGCGGAACAGCTCGTGCCCGTCGGGCGCCGTCCCGGGATGCTTGCGCGAGAGGATGGTGACGGCCTGGGTCGGCCCGCCCTCGCGCTTCGGAACGAGCCACCCCGAGGCGTCGGGCACGCGCAGCCCGTCGGCGCGGACGCCGAGGATCGCGGCGGTCGCGCTCCCCATCGGGATCGCGCGCAGCGGCTCCGCCAGCGCCGGGTCGAGCGCCGACAGCACGCGGGCCGCCGCCGGCGCCGGGAGGGCGACGAGGAGCGTCTCGGCCGTGCGCGCGGTGCCGTCGGTCAGCGCCACGCGGTAGCCGTCGCCGTCGCGCTCGACCTGCTCGGCCGGCGCCTCGGTCTCGACGGCGACGCCCGCCTCGGCGAGGGCGTCCGCCAGCGCGTCGGTCAGCCCCTGCATCCCGCCGACCGGCCGGGCGAACGGGGCGGAGCCGGTCGTGATGCCCGGCGGCCCGGGGGCGCCCCCGAGGCGGAGCAGGCTGCCCTCGCGCTCGCGCTCGCGCAGGTGGGGGAGGGTCGCCTGGAGGGAGATCGGACCGTCGTCGGCGCCGTAGAGGCCGCCGAGGAGCG
Source organism: Bacteroidota bacterium (assembly GCA_039024395.1). Classification (GTDB taxonomy): domain Bacteria; phylum Bacteroidota; class Rhodothermia; order Rhodothermales; family Rubricoccaceae; genus Rubrivirga. Next base: position 30,943 of record JBCCQJ010000008.1, read on the forward strand.
GCTCGATCAGGTCGTCCCACGCGCCCTGGCCGAACCGGCGGACGGCGAACGCCTCGAGGCTCTCGTCGGCGGCGTCGGTGCGGGCGGGCACGAACGGCTCGAGCGCGGCGCGGAGCTTGGCCCGCAGGCTCATCGCGCGCGTCGCGACGAGCGGCCCGAGGCGGCCCGGGACGAGGCCCGTCAGCCCGGCCGGCAACGGGTGGAGCCGGCCGCCCCGCTGGATGAGGGCGCCCATCCGGGCCGCCGCCGTCTCGACGCCCAGCCGCTCGGCCAGCCGCGCCGCGGCCGGCTTGCGGACGAGGAACACGTCGGGCCCGACATCGGCCTCGAAGCCGTCGTGGCGCAGCGTCCGGACGACGCCCCCGAGGCGGCCCGAGGCTTCGAGCAGCCGGACGCGCGCGCCGCGCTCGGCCAGTCGCAGCGCCGCCGCCATCCCGGCGACGCCGCCGCCGAGGACGAGGGTGTCGGTGCGGTCGGTCATGAGGGCAGACCGCCTCGGGGCGGTCGCAGGGGCGTCGAGGCGGCTAGGCAGGAGCGGGCTCGGCGCCGGCGTCGACGGTGCCGGCCGGCATCGGCATCGTCGGCGCCGGGGCGGGCTGGTGGCGCACGTCGGAGTCGACCCAGCCCTCGGCGGCCGCCTTCTCCTCGACCAGCTCGGCGAGCAGGCGCGTGTAGCGCGGGTCGTCGTTGAGCGACGGCGGGCGGACGAGCGTCACCCCATTCTCCTGGGCCGCCTCCTGCGCCTCGATGTCGATGTCGAACAGGATCTCGACGTGGTCGCTCACGAACCCGATCGCGAGCGAGACCACCTTGTCGATGCCGCGCTCGGCCTTGAGCGCCGGGACGTGGTCTTCGAGCTGCGGCCCGAGCCACGGCTCCGGGCTGCGGCCCTCCGACTGGTAGCTCCAGCTCCACTGATCCTCGCGGAGGCCGGCGCGCTCGGCGATGAGCCGGGCCGTCGTCCAGAGCTGCGTCTGGTAGGGGTCGCCCATCTTCAGGATGCGGACCGGCAGGCTGTGCGCCGAGAGCACCACGTGCACGTCGTCCTGCTCCGCCTCGGGGAACTGCGCGATGCCCTCGCGGACGCGGTCGGCGAAGGCGTCGATCAGCAGGTCGGCGTCGAAGTAGGCGTCGACGTACGAGAATGCGATGTCGCCGCGGTAGAGGTCGAGGCCGGCCTTCACCTTGCCCTGGTACTTCGCGATCGACATCGACGAGAAGTGCGGCGCGAGCACGATCGCCACCGCCCGCTCGATGCCGTCGTCGATCATGTCCCCGACGGTCTCCTCGATCCACGGCGCCCAGTGCCGCATCCCGAGGTAGGCCTTGAACCGCTCGGGTTCGCCCTCGGGGTTGAGGACCGCCATCGCGCCGTCGATCTGCGCCTGCGTCAGCCCCATGATGGGCGAGGCACCGCCGATGGAGCGGTAGTTGTTTGTGATCTCGTCGAGGACGGCCGTCGTCGTGGGCCGCCCGTGGCGGATGTCGGAGAGGTAGCCGGCGATCTCGTCGAGCGACTCGGGGCCGCCGTACGCCATGAAGAGAACGCCGACGGGAGGGTTCGTGTCGTTGGGCATCGGTCGGGGTAGGATGGAAGAGTCTTGCGGGCTTGCGGCTGTCAGAGACGGTCGGGGCGTGGGTCGTGGAGCGTGGGGAAGACCGGGACCACTCCCTACGCCCGACGTCCTACGTCGCGGCGACTGCCGCGGCGGTCCGCTCGCGGACGTAGTCGGTCAGGCGCGCCACAGCGTCGGGCGGGGTGGCCGGCACGAGGCCGTGGCCGGTGTTGAACACGTGGCCCACCTCGGGGGCCTCGTCGAGCACGCGGTCGGCCTGGGCCTTCAGCTCGCGCCAGGGCGCCTGGAGGAGGTACGGGTCGAGGTTGCCCTGGAGCGGCCGGTCGTCGCCGATCCGCTCGCGCGCCTCGGTGAGCGACGGCCCGGCGTCCACGCCGATCGCGTCGCCGCCCGCCTTCGCGATCGCGTCGAGGTGGCCGCCGGTGCCGGTCGAGAAGTGGACGACGGGGAGGCCCGTCTTCTGCGCGATCGCGATCAGGTTGGCGCTGTAGGGCGCCACGTAGCGCTCGTAGTCGTAGCGCGAGAGGACGCCCGCCCACGAGTCGAACACCTGCAGCGCGTCGGCGCCGGCCTTGGCCTGCTCGCCGAGGAAGCTACCGGCGACGGTCACCATCTTGTCCATCAGGCGGCGCCACGCGGCGGGCTCCTGGTACATGAACCGGCGGGTCAGCTCGTACTTCTTCGAGCCGCCGCCCTCGATGGCGTAGGCCGAGAGCGTGAACGGGCACCCCGCGAACCCGATGACCGGCACGCGGTCGCCCAGCTCCTCCTTCACGAGCCGGATCGCCTCGGGCGTGAACGGCATCGTCTCGCCGGCCGGAGGCGTCGCCAGCAGGTCGACCTGCTTCGTCGTCCGGATCGGGTTGTCGATCACCGGCCCAACACCCTTCTCGAACCGGAGGCTCAGCCCCATCGTCTCGAGCGGCGGCAGCAGGTCGGAGTAGATGACGGCGGCGTCGAGGTCGAACCGGCGGATCGGCTGGAGCGTGATCTCGGCCGCGATCTCGGGCGTCTTCACCATCGTCAGGAAGTCGTGCTTCTCGCGGACGGCGCGGTACTCGGGGAGGTAGCGGCCGGCCTGGCGCATGAACCACACGGGCGTGGCGTCGACAGGTTTGTTCGCAAGGGCGTCGAGGAATCGGGACAAAGCGAGTTTGGGGTTGGCTGCGCCGTCGCTGGCGCGGTCAGGGTTCAGGGTTGGCTGCGCCGTCGCTGGCGCGGTCGGGGTTCAGAGGCTGGGATGGATTGGTCCAGAGCACTCCGAACTCTGAACTCCCAACTCCGAACCCACCATCAGTGGCCGGAGCCTTCGTGCTCGAGTGCCCAGGCGTGCGGCCCGGCGCTCTGCCAGACCGCGCGGCCGACGAAGAACGGCCCGAGGCGCTCGAGGAACTCGGCCGTGTGGCGCGTCCCGCGCATCCGCTGGACCACCTTCGAGAGCGGCGCGAGGTCCTTGCCGACGAGCCCGGCGATGAAGTCGCTGTCGTTCTCGTCCATGCCGTGGCACGCCAGGCGCACGTCGTGGGCGTAGTCGCCGCGGCCGAAGGCGCGGCCGATGCCGCCGTGCTCCATCAGCATCTTGCGCTGCTCCTCGCGCGGCTCGCGCTCGAACATCCCGCTCCGCCGCAGCGGGTACCACACCGCCCACGGCCAGTCCGCGTTCGTCATCGTCTTGACGGGCCGGGCGACGAGCGCCCCGAGGAGGTCCCGCTCGTAGCCGATCGAGTACGTCCGCCCGAACATGGTCATCTCGGGCCGGCGCGTGAGCGCGGCGAACGATGCGGAGAGCAGCAGCCGGCGGCCGTCCTCGACGAAGAAGTCGTCGCTCTCGCTGAACAGGACGACCGCGACCCCCTCGGGGTCTTGGGCGCTCTGGTAGAGCACGCCGCCCACGCCCGCCGCCTCGGCGGCCTCGATGAGGGGCGCGGGGTCGGTGCAGCCGGTGTAGGCGTGGAGCTGGACCAGAAGGCGGCGGTCGAGCGACTGGGGCGCGCCGTCGGGCGTCTTGCCGCGCTCGGAGAGGTCGAGGCCGCCGGACGCGCGGTCTCCGTCGGGCCGGGTCTCCTGCGGGACCGCCTCGGGCTGGATGTCGAGAGCCATCAGGTTTCAGTCGGGAGTGAAAGAGGGTACGCCGTCGGTGCCTCGCGGATCGCGCGGGCCGGCGTCGCGGGCGCGGCTTCACACAGAGTGCGCGGGGGAGCGGCTAATCCGCCTCTGTGAGCCAGCGGGCGGCCTCGGCCGCGTAGTACGTGATGACGAGGTCGGCGCCGGCGCGGCGGATGCTGGTCAGCGCCTCGAGCGCGGCGCGGCGCTCGTCGATCCACCCGCGCTCGGCGGCCGCCTTGAGCATGGCGTACTCGCCCGAGACGTGGTACGCCCCGAGCGGCTTCTCGGGGAACGCCTCGCGCGTCTGGCGGATCACGTCGAGGTAGGCCAGCGCCGGCTTCACCATCAGCAGGTCGGCGCCCTGCGCCACGTCGAGGGCCGCCTCGCGGAGCGCCTCGCGCACGTTCGCCGGGTCCATCTGGTGCGTCCGGCGGTCGCCGAAGGCCGGCGCGCTGTCGGCGGCGTCGCGGAAGGGGCCGTAGAACGCGCTCGCGTACTTGACGGCATAGCTGAAGATGCCGGTGTGCTCGAAGCCGGCGCCGTCGAGCCCGGCGCGGATCGCGCCCACGACCCCGTCGATCATCGACGACGGCGCGACGAGGTCGGCGCCGGCGCGGGCATGGCTGATGGCCGTCTCGACGTGATGCGGAAGCGAGCCCTCGAGGTCGATGTCGCCGCACGGCCCGAGGACGCCGCAGTGGCCGTGGTCGGTGTACTCGCAGAGGCACACGTCGGTGATGACGGCCAGCGCCGGCACCGCGTCCTTGATGGCCCGCGTGGCCCGCTGCACCGCCTCGGCGTCGTCGCTCGCGGCCGAGCCCGCGGCGTCCTTGTGCTCGGGAATGCCGAACAGCAGCACGCCGCCGACCCCGAGGCGAGCGGCCGCCTCCGCCTCGCGGACGGCCTCGTCGACGGAGAGCTGGAACACGCCGGGCATCGACCCGATCTCGTGGCGGACGCCCTCGCCGGCGCGGACGAACAGGGGGAGGATGAAGCTGGCCGGGTCGAGCCGCGTCTCGCGGACGAGCCGCCGGACGGCTGCCGACCGGCGGAGCCGCTGCGGGCGGTCGGGGCCGAGAGCGGGTGGGGGGGCGAGGTCGATCATGCGGGGAAGAGTCGGTCGAGCGTGGCGAGCAGGCCCGGGACGGTGTGCGGGTCGGCGACGGCGTCGGCGGCGAGGCCGAACGGCGCGAGCGCGTCGGCCGTCACCGGCCCGATGGCGACGAGCCGAACGCCTGCCAGCGCGTCGAGATCGGGCACCGACGACAGAAACCCTCGAACCGTCGAGGGCGACGTGAACGTGACGGCGTCGGGCTGCGCAGCCAGTGCGTCGGCGACGAGGGCGGGGTCGGCCTCGGTGAGGGTCTGGTAGGCCGGGACGTCGTGGACCTCGGCGCCGCGCGCTTCGAGGCGGGTCGCGATGGCCTCGCGGCCGATGTGCGAGCGCAGCAGCACCACGCGGTCGCCCGCCGAGACCGGCAGCTCCTCGACGAGCACGTCGCCGATGGCGTCGCGCGGGACGAAGTCGGCGGCGACGCCGCGCTGGCGGAGTTCGTCGGCCGTGCCGGGGCCGACGGCGGCGACGCGGACGCCCTCGGGCAGGCCGTCGGGCCAGGCCTCGGCGACCGCGTCGAGGCCGAAGCGGACGCCCGTGCGGCTCGTGAACACGACCCACGCCGCCTGGTCGATGGTACGGGCCGCCTCGAGGAGCGGCGCCGGGTCGTCCATCGGCACGAACCGGAGGCTCGGCACGAGGAGCGGCGTCCAGCCGCGCTGGCGGATGCCCTCGGCGAGGGGGCCGGCCTGCTCCTCGGCGCGGGTGATGACGACGCGGCGGCTCACGACGGCAGAAGGTTGCGGGCGCCGTCGGCGAGGGCCATCGAGGCGGCGCGGTGGCCGAGCGCGTGCCCCGAGGCGGCGGCCGCCTCGGGGTCGAAGCCGCCGTCGGCCTCGACCTCGACGGTCCGGGCACCGTCTGTCGAGACGACCCGGCCGCGAAGGTGGAGGCGGTCGTCGTGGACCTCGGCGAGGGCGGCGATGGGCGCGCTGCACCCGCCGCCGAGGCCGGCCAGAAACGCCCGCTCGGCGGTGACGGCGGCGCGCGTCTCGGGGTGGTCCAGCGCCGCCACGAGGCGGGCCGCCTCGCCTCCGTCGGCGCGGACCTGGACGCCGAGCGCGGCCTGCCCGGGCGCGGGCAGCATCGTGTCGAGGTCGAGCGTCGAGTGCGCGCGGTCGGCGATCTCGAGCCGCTCGAGGCCGGCAAGCGCGAGCACGCCCGCGTGGTAGTCTTCCTCGTGGACCTTCCGGATGCGCGTCTCGACGTTGCCCCGGATCGACTGGATGACGAGGTCCGGGCGCTGGCGGAGGAGCTGCGCCCCGCGCCGGAGGCTGCTCGTCCCCACGGTTGCGCCTCGCGGCAGCTCCGCCAGCGCGTGCCCGTCCGGGCAGATCCAAGCGTCGCGCACGTCGGCGCGCTCGGTCGTCGCGCCGACCGTCAGGCCGTCCGGGTCGTCGGTGGGGAGGTCCTTGAGCGAGTGGACGGCGAGGTCGATCCGGCCGTCGAGCAGCGACGCCTCCAGCTCGGCCGTGAAGAGCCCCTTGCCGCCAATCTCGGGGAGCGGCTGGTCGAGCGTCGTGTCGCCCTTCGTGACGAACGGGACCAGCTCGACGTCGAGGCCGGGCCACGACCGGCGAAGGGCGCCGGCGACGTGCTCGGCCTGCCACATCGCGAGTCGTGAGGTCCGCGTGCCGAGGCGGAGTCGGTCAGGCGCGGCCATCGGGCAATCCGTCGGACGGGAGCGCGAGGAGCTGGCGGAGCGTCTCGTCGTCGCCGCGGCCGGAGCGGAGGGCGGCGGTCACGTCGTGGAGGAGCCGGGTGGTCAGCGTCTTCGAGAGCCTCTCGGGGTCCGAGCACGGGCCGGGGCCCGGGCCGGCGTCGGCACTCCCGCACGTCCGGGCGGCGCATTTGTCGCAGACGTAGGCGAGTGCCTCCTGGCGCGTGATCTCCGCTTTCTTGCGGAAGTCGGCGATGAGCCGCTCGCGCTCGAGCGCTGCGAGCGCCTCGCGGAGGTCGGCGAGGGCCGCCTCGACGAGGGCCTCCGCCTCGGGGATGGCCGCGCGCCGCGCCGCCAGCCCGGCGTCGACGACGGCCCCGAGCGCGTCCACGTCGGCCAGCGCCACGCCGGGCAGCCGGCTCACGTCCGACGACACGTTCCGTGGAACGCCCAGGTCGACGACGGCGCGGGCGCGGTCGCCGGCCCACGCCGTGCCCGCGAGGTCGGCGTCGAGGACGTGCCGGTCGGTGCCGGTGAAGAGCGCGTCGACCTCGGGCAGGAGCGCCGGCAGCGCACGGGGCCGGACCACCTCGAAGCCGGCGTGGGCCGGCGCGTGCGCCGAGACGAGTGTCACCGAGGCGGCGCCGACGCCGGCGAGGTTCTTCAGGAGGAGCCGGCCGATCTGCCCCGCGCCGACGACGGCGACGTGCCGCCCCTCCAATCCGCCGAGGGTTTCGCCCGCCCAGCGGACGGCCGCCGAGGCCGTCGAGGCGGCGCCACGTGAGATGGACGTCTCGGCGCGGACGCGCGGGCCCACCTGGACGGCGGCGTCGAAGGCGGCGCGGAGCGCGGGCGAGAGCGCACCGGCGGCCTCGGCCTCGGCGCGAGCACGGCGGACCTGCCCCAGGATCTGGGCCTCGCCTAGCACCGCGGACTCCAAGCCCGCTGCCACGCGGAGCAGGTGGCGGAGCGCGCCGTCGCCTCGGGCCTCGCGGAACGATGAGGTGTCGAGGTACGGCCGCAGCGCCGCGAGCTGCTGGCGGCCCCAGGCCGCGAGGTCGTCGTCCGGCGCCTCGCCCGAGACCATCAGCTCCACGCGGAAGCACGTCGAGACGACGCCCGCCCCGAGGCCGTCGGCGCGGGCCGCCTCGTGGATCGTCGCGACCTCGTCGGGGGTCAGCGCCCACCCCTCGCGCTCGGGGACGGCGCACGTCTGCCCGTCGAGCCAGAGCACGACGACGGAGTCCGCGGCAGAGGGGAACGTCTCAGGCGTCGTCATGCGTCGTCTTCGGACTCGTAGGCCTGTGCAATCGTCAGTTGGACCTCGTTCATAAACCCGTTGACCTGGCGCATGAAGGCGACATGGTCGGCCGGGTCGCGCTCCTCGAAGCGGGGGTAGAGCGCCGTCGACTCGGTGAGGACGTCGCGGAAGAACAGGGTCGCCCGGAGGGCCTCGGAGATGGGGAGCCCGCGGTCTTTCATGTCCAGGGCGTAGCCCCAGGCAAGGCGGCGCAGCTCGGCCGTGCGCGCCTCGGCGTCGCCCTGGCCCGCCACGTGGCGGAGCAGCAGGCCCATCAGTTGGCGGCCGGTCTCGCGGCGCTGCGCCCGCCCGGGGCCGTCGAAGGCCACGTTCCATTCGGCGTCGGCGTCGGTGCGGAGGGCGAAGCGCGTGTGGACGACGGCGTGCTCGGCCCAGGCCTCGTCGGCCGGACCCACCTCGGGGTCAGCCGGAACGAGGGGGTCGGCCTCCGAGGCGGGGCTCGGCAGCCGCTCGCGGCGGAGGCGTTCGACGGCCTCGGCGGGGATGCGCCGGTGCCCGCCGGGCGTGCGCGACTCGGGCAGGACGCCGTCGCCGGTCCACCGGCGGATGGTGCCGATGTGAACCCCGAGGCGGTCGGCCGCTTCGCTGACGGAGAGGAGCTTGGCCATCGATAGCTTTGTGTAGGTTCGAATCTACGAACGTGGTGACCCGCTGCCAAGGAATGCGGGGTGAAGTGGACCGCGGTTGGAAAACCTCTTCATCCAATGTTCGGTCGCGTTTCAGGATAAGCCTTATCTAGACTAGGTCCAGATACAGATGCCCATGCTTCGCCTCGTCGTCGCCCTCGCCCTCGCCTCTGCCGCTGCGGCCTCCGCGCAGCCCTCGTCCCGGGACGTGTCCGGCATCGTCGTCGACGCCCGCACGGGGCGGCCGGTCGCCGAGGCCACGATCTCGATGGCCGACGCGCGCTCGCCGGTCCAGTCCGACGTGCGAGGCCGCTTCCGCGCTCGGCTGTCCCTCACGAGCGGGGCCGTGGTCACGGCGCCCGGATATGTCTCGGTCCGCCTCGGTGCGCCCTCGGCCCGCCCCGGCGCCGAGGTCACCCGAGGCGGGACGCTCGTCGTGCGGCTCGTGCCGGAGCCTCGGCTGCGCGCCGTGAGCCCGGCCTCCCGTTCCCCCTGGCCGCTCGACGACGATGGTCGCTGACGGCTCCGCGGGCACGTCTCTGAACGCCGAGGCGGTCGAGCGCTGGTTTTGGGCCTCGGCCTTCGGCGACGGCACCGACGCCGCGCGCCGGCGGGCGCGTCGCGCGCTCCGTGCGCTGGACGCCGGCGCCTTCGCTGGCCTCGATGCCGACGTGCGGGC
>JBCCQJ010000009.1:0-38712 GCA_039024395.1 Bacteroidota bacterium
GAGGCGGCGTTTGCGCTCGGGGTCGAGTTCAGCGCGGAGCTGGCGGCGCAGGTGGTCGGTGTCGTCGGTGATCTCTGGCAGGGCCGCGTAGGCCATCGTCGCGGGGGTAGAGTGGAGTACTAACCTAGCGATCTGGTATCAGGTCGCCCTCGCGGACCCGCCGCCGGACGTCGAGGACGAAGTCGAACGCTTGGCTCAGCCCGCTCGCCGCCAGCGCCGCGACGTGGGTGATGCGGCCGTTCGCTGCGGCGAGGGCAGGGGCGACCTGGGCACCCTCCGAGTGGCCCACGACGACGACGCGAGAGGTATCCACCCACGGCTGTGCCGCGAGCAGGTCGATGGCCGCGCTCGCGTCGCCTACGCGCCGGTCGAGCGTGAGCGCTTCGTGGTAGGCTGTCGGTGGCTCCCCCGCCTCTGGCGCCCAGAACGGCGCCTCGGGCTTGGAAACGACGGCGTAATGGAAGCCGGGGAAGTCCGTCGGCTTCAGCATGAGGACGTGGGAGAGCCGGTCAGACGGGCCGGAGAAGATCGGGCCGTACCCCGAGCCCTGGAGGTAGATGACGAGCGGGAGCGCGCGGGTGGTGTCGGCCGGTCGGCCCGCGGTCGAGACGTAGACCTGCGCTATGCCCCCGGCAGACGCGACAGGGTATGCGCGGAAGCCGACATCTTCCGGCTCGACCTCTTGACCAGACGCCACCGGCATTGCAAGCACGAGGAGCAAGAACGCGACGGGTCGGATCATCTCGTTGGTTTGGGCTCCGCAGAACGAAGCGGCCGCTTCGTCAGGAGAGATCAACGGGATCTCCTAACCCGTGATTGTGCAGAGTTGCCACCCTAGCTCTTCACGATGGCGAAGCCGTCCACACCGGGTGGACATCGAAGGGCCAACGCTGTCCGCCGCCAGATCCGCGCCGGAATGCGATCCACGGATCGCTCCAGCCCAATCACCATCGAGGCCGTTTCGGCGGCGCTTCGCGGCGCCGGGTGTGACTGGAGCCCGCGCTATGTCCGCGCTGTCCTGAGCGGTGAGAAAACCAGCCGGCCCGCCATTCGCGAGATCAACGCCGCTGTCCGTGCTATCCACCTCCACGCCGAGGCGGGTTCCTCCGAGTGCTCTGACCGCCCCCGAGGTGGTCTGTCACACCGCCTCGGTGGGCTCCGCCTCGGTGGGCTCCGCCTCGGTGGGCTCCGCCTCGGTGGGCTCCGCCGCCTCGGCGAGCGACGTTACGCCCTGCACGGTCGCCCGCTCACAGCCCCTTCAGGAGCCGGTCGTACGTCCCGTGTGGGCCGATCCAGAACCAGATCACCTCGCCTCCCGCCACGACCCCGAGCGCCCGGTGGTCGAGCCCGATTCGGGCTGAGTACACCGCTCGCTTCTTCCCCACCCGTTTGAACTGCAACCCCGGGTGCGACGGGTCCTCCGTGAATCGCCGGTACGCTTCCCGGGCCGCTGTCTGAACCGGCTCGGGGAGTGCCCGGTATGCCTTCCAGAACGCGGGGTCCGTGAACGACGCGTACCGAGCGGCCACTACAGGTCGTCGGGGTCGAGCGGGCGAGTCCGCCCCTCTCGATGCGCTGCGAGCGCCTCGTCGGCCAGCCGTGTGAGGAGGTCGTCCGACTCTGGCCGGGCCAACAGGTCGTCCCACTGCACGTCGGCATCGAGTTCGGCCAGGACGCGGCGGGCCAGGGCCTCCTGTTCCTGTGCCGGGAGCGAGGACGCCCGGTCAAACGCTTCTTCGAGCAGCCGATGCATGGGAGTTGGGGGCAAGCGTGAGACAGAACGCGTGAGCTGGCACGACGTTCGGAGGCGCCTTCGCAGATGGCGGCGTGCTTCGACCGCCCCCGAGGCGGCCCGCTTCACCGCCGCCTCGGGGCGCTCCGCCTCGGTGGCCGCCTCGGTGGTCGCCCCGACGGTATCCCCGAGGCGGGTCAGGACCGCCTCCGCCTCGGCGGGCGACGGCACGCCCTGCACGGTCGCCCGCAGCGTGCCCGTCCGGCTGTCCGTGAGCACGTCGCGCCGGCCGGTCCCGCCAGGCGGGCGTTACACTGGCAATCGCTGCATCCAATCACCGACCGAACCCACGTTGCCATGTGGTCGTCTGAGGCGGCCCGAGACGATGGAATCCCCCAGTTATGTCGACCCCAACTCTGATTTCTGCCCTCCAGGGCATCGTCGGCGCGACGAACGTGCTGACCGAGGACCGCGACACGGCCTACTACCGCTCCGGCTTCCGCTCCGGCTTCGGCGGCGCCGCCGCGGTCGTGTTTCCGGAGACGCTGCTCCAGCAGTGGAAGGTGCTCCAGGCGTGCGTGGACGCCGGCGCCGCGATCATCCTGCAGGCCACCAAGACCGGCCTCACCGGCGGCTCCGGCCCGGCCGGGTTCGACTACGACCGGGACGTGGTCATCGTCAACACGCGGCGCCTCAAGGGCATCATCCCGATCGACGGCGGCCGGCAGGTGGTCGCCCTGCCCGGGGCTACGCTGCACGAGCTGACCGAGATGCTCAAGCCCATCGGCCGCGTGCCGCACTCGGTGATCGGCTCCAGCACCATCGGCGCGACCATCGTCGGCGGCATCGCCAACAACGCGGGCGGGGCGCTGTGCAAGCGCGGCGTCTCGTACACCGAGCAGGCGCTGTTCGCGCGCGTCAACGCCGAGGGCACGCTGGAGCTGGTCGACCACCTCGGGATCCGCGGTCTCGGCGAGACGCCCGAGGAGATCTTCGCGGCGCTCGAGCAGGGCCGCATCCCCGAGGCGAACGTCGAGGACTTCGACACGCCCGCCTCGGACCGCGAGTACGGCGACCGCATCCGCAACCTGGACTCGGACGTGCCCAACCGCTACAACGCCGACCCGAGGCGGCTCTGCGACGTCAGCGGGAGCGCCGGCAAGGTGGCCGCCTTCGCGGTGCGCGTCGACACCTACCCTCAGCCCGAGCAGACGCAGGTCTTCTTCCTCGGCACCAACGACCCCGACGACTTCACCGCGCTCCGCCGCGACATCCTGACGCGCTTCGAGGACTTGCCCGACAAGTGCGAGTACATGAACCGCGAGATCCTGGACACGGCCAAGCAGTACGGCAAGGACGTTGTGCTCTCGATCAAGCACCTCGGGACGAAGCGGCTCCCGGCGCTCTACGCCCTCAAGTCGAAGGTCGAGTACCTGACCAACAAGGTCTCGGTGCTGCCCAAGTTCCTCCCCGACCTTGCGCTCTACGGGATCAGCAAGGCCTTCCCGAGCCAGATCCCGCCGCGCATCCAGGCCTACCGCGACCGCTTCGAGCACTACCTGATCCTCAACATGAGCGACGCGGGCATCGAGGAGGCCCGCCGCTACCTGGCCGACGAGTGGGGCGCCCGCGACGGGGTGGCGTACTTCGAGTGCACCGACACCGAGGCGGAAGCGGCGCTGCTCCACCGGTTCGCGGCCGCCGGCGCCGGGATCCGCTACCAGAACGTCCACCAGAAGACCACCGAGGAGGTGCTCGCGCTCGACATCGCGCTCCTGGGCAACGACCCCGACTGGATCATCGACATCCCGGACGACGTGGCCGAGCATCTCGACCACGCGCTCTATTGCGGACACTTCATGTGCCACGTCTTCCACCTCGACCTCGTGCCCAAGAAGGGCGCCGACGTGAAGGCCATCAAGGCGCGACTCTTGGAGGTGCTCGACGCCCGCGGCGCCAAGTACCCCGCCGAGCACAACGTGGGGCACATCTACGAGGCCGACCCGGCGCTCAAGGCCCACTACGAGGCCCTCGACCCGACCAACACCTTCAACCCGGGCATCGGCAAGACGAGCAAGCAGCGCAGCCCCGTCATGACCTGAGAGGCGCCCCGCCTCAGGGGCGCCCACGAGGTGGGCCCACGCCGGTCTTATCGAGCCTCGAACGCGCGACGCACCGCGGCCGCAACCGGCTCCGGAAACTCCTCGTGGACGAGCAGCTTGCCGCGCTCGATCTCGGTGATGCCGGTCCCGTTGGCGAACTCCGTCGCCATGCGGCGGGCGCCCGCCACCGGGAACGTGGGGTCGGCCTGCCCCCAGATCAGGTGGACCGGCGCGGTGATTTGGGCGTGGACCTCCGGCAGGGCGTCGATCAGGTCGAAGTCGAGGCCGATGCTCAAGTAGCGCATGGCGCCATCGAGCCGCCGGGGGTCGTCGAGGAGAGGCTGGATGTAGGTGGCGACGAACCGGTCGTCGACGAGAGACGGGTCGGCGTAGCAGCCACCGAATCCCATTGGCGACCGAAGGAACGCCTGCCAGCGGAGCGGCACCCGAAACAGCGTGGCGCTGCCCGGCACACGCATGAGGCGGGCGTAGAGCGGAAACCAGGGCGGACGCTCGCGGGGGATCTCCGTGTTAAGGATGGCGAACCCGCGGACCCGCGACCCGTGCCTGGCGGCCATGAGGCGGGCAATGGTCGCGCCGGTGTCGTGTGCCAGCAGGTAGTAGTCCTCGATGCCCAAGCCGTCCAGGAAGCCGCTGAACGTGGCGGCCTGACCCGGAAACGTGAAGTCGGTCGCGTCGCTCCACCGGGTCAGCCCGAGCCCCGGCGAGTCGAGCAGCACGCAGCGGTACTGGTCTGCCAGCCGGGCCACGAGGCGGTGGTAGGTCGCGCTGTGGAAGGGCCAGCCGGTGATGCACACCAAGGGCGGCCCGCTGCCGACGGTGCGGTAGGCGATGGCGTTGGGGCCGACGGTTTGGTACGTCGGTGGTCCGGAGAGGCCCACGGGTGCCAGCGGGTCAGGCGTCGGGATGGTCATAGGACTGGACGCCGGTTTGGGAGTCCACGAGTCGAGTGCCGACTGCGCGCAAAGGCGTGGCGTCTAGAACACCCCGTTGGCATTCCGGATCGCGCCGCCTGCCACCCACAGGTAGAAGCGCATGAACCCGTCGAGGGGCTGGATCGCGTCCCAGTGATCGGCGATCCTCCCATCCTCCAACCTCCACGTGTCGATGATGTTGAACCCTTTCGTGTCATCGCCTCTCTGGCTCTTCCGGGGAGTCACGTGAGAGTGGAACGTGACGGTGTCGCCGTCTGCGAAGATGTGTTTTACGTCATAGGAGTAGTCGGGGAACCGCTTTACGAATTGTCGCACGAACCCGACAAGCCCGTCCATCCCGTCGGGGATGCCACGGCTGTGCTGCACGTACGGGTGGGTGCCAAACGTGCGCAGGACGTAGTCGAAGTCATGCTCATTCATCAGGTGCTGGACGAAGTCCGCAACGATCGCGACGTTTCGTTGCTCCTCCTCAGACCAGTGCGGCCGTCGGAGAGCTGCCAGATCGACCTGGGGAACGTTCGTGGTTGTGACCATGGGGCTGTGTGTTCGGGTCGCCTCGGCGGATTGTGGAGGGAGCGTGTGGCTGGCTTGCCTACCAGGCCCAGCTTGAGCCCTACTGAACGCTCGGTGTGGAGGGCGAACGGGCAGCCAGCGTTGGTCGTCGATACCTTCGGGTCGCGACCAACGTACGCTGCCAAACGCCAGGAAGCAAAAATAAATACCGTACGGTTCTAAAATGTCCAATCAGACACCGAAGCGTTCTCGCGGGCGGCCGCGAACCCTGGATCGTCAGCGGACCATCGAGATCGCTACGGAGTGCTACTGGCAGGAAGGACCCCACGCGCTGGGCGTCAACGAGCTCTGCCGTCGGGCTGGCATCTCGAAGCCAGGGCTGTACCGAGAGTTCGGAGGCGAGGACGGCCTGATGCGAGCAGCTCTCGATCACTACCGCGAGACCGTCCTCGAGCGGTTGCACCAGCTCCTGGCGAGCGAGCGCCCGTTCGGTGATGTGCTCCAGGGGCTCGTGTCCTGGTACACCTCAGACCGAGACCTCCCGGCGGGCTGTCTCTTCTCGAAGCTGCGAGCCTCCCCCGATCAACTCGGACCGGAAACCGCCGACCGTGTGGCCGCCCTTCGCGAGGAGCTCCGCAGCGCGTACGAGGCCTGGTACATCCGGGCCGTCGCCCGTGGCGACGCCAACGGCGACGTCGACCCTCCGCTGGCGGCCTACATGCTCGACACGCAGTTGACGACGGTGACCATGCTGATGGCCGCTGGCGAGCCGCCCGATCGTGTTCGCGCCCAGGCATCGGTGGCCTTTGCAGGCCTCACGGCGCCGTAGCGTGACCGAGAACGACCGTCCTGGAACGCCAGCGGCGAGATGACATGACTCCGAGCGCCTAGAAGTAGCGGACCCACGTCCTGTCCGTCGTGCGCTTGAACTGACCGAAGACGCGCGTCGGCAGGTAGAGCGCCACGCCGAGGAGGCCCGTCAGCATCCAGATCTGCCAGACGTGGTCGATGTGGTACAGGTCGCCCGCGTTGGGGCCGACCGTCCGGAGGACGATCTGATAGCAGACCAGAAGGACGTACAGGTGCAGGACGTAGACGAACATGGGGGCCTGCCCAAACGTCTGCAGGACCCGTGTCGCGGGATTGTCCTTCGTGTCGAGCCACGCCATCATCAGGAAGGCGCCGCCCAGGGTGAGCAGGAGAAAGGCGAGCGAGGGCGGGTACTTGGTGTAGTTGAGCATCGACATCAGCGTGTCGATCGGCGTGGCGCCCGCGGTCCATGGCAGGGGCTCTGCGTAGACGTTGAGGCCACGGAGCAAGGCCAGAACGGCCAGGCAGCCGCCGCCGATCTGCACGAGCCGCCGCTTTCGATCCTCCGACGCGACCGTCGAACCGTACAGGGGGCCGAGCGCATAGCCGCAGAGGATCACCCCGATCCACGGCAGCACGGGGTAAGAAGCCCAGACGGAGATCACGTCGCTCGAAAACAGAGAGCCCCGGTCGTGCAGGATGGTCCACAGCGAATAGCCAAGGTCACCCGGGGCGACGGTGATCGGGTCGAGGGCGTTGTGACCGAAGACGATGACGAGGCCTAGGGTCGCAATGCCCCAGTGTGGCAGGCGCACGAGCAGCGACAGGGCGATCATGCTGATCCCGATGGCCCAAATGACCTGGAGGTAGATCGTGTCCGGCGGGAAGCCCCAGAACCACGCCTGGTTGACGAGGACGACTTCCAGGACGACCAGGAAGAGGCCCCGCGTGAACAGGAAGCGGCTGGGGGATCGCGACTCCCCGCCGCGCGGGTGCGCGTAGAGCCATGCGCCCAGCCCCGCCAGCAGCACGAACACCGGCGCGCAGAGGTGCGAGGACAGGCGGGTAAAGAACAAGCCCGTGCTCGCGACCTCCAGGTTGACCGGGTCCCCGATCGAGATGTGGTAGAAGAAGCGCTCGCGCACGTGGTCGACCATCATCAGAACGATGACGAGGCCGCGCATGACGTCGATCGAGGTGATGCGCGGCCGCCGCACCGTAGCCGAGGGCCGCGCAGGCTCCAGCGCTCCCGTCGCCTGTGTCGAGGAAAGGCCTGCAGGCATGGAGTCGGAACAGAGGGTGCGGACGCCAGGATACGCGGGGACCGCCCCCGACGCTCTCCGCAGCACATGCCCGCCGTGGGCAGGAGGGCGCTGTCCCCGAGGCGTCTCACGACACCGCCTCGGGGCGCTCCGCCTCGGGGATGGTCTCGACGGTACTCCTCAGGCCTCACCGACAGCGGTTGGGCTCTATGCCGCAGACGCCGAGGTGTCGGGTTGGGCCGTCCGTGACCGCACGACAGCGGCGTGCCAGGGGATGAATGCCAGCACGCCGATCTCGACGATGGCAGCGCCGATCATGGGAGGATCGGGGAGGCCCACCTGGCTCATCGAGTACAGGCGGGCCACACCGCCCAGTGCCATCACGATGAACATGATGCGCATCACCGGTCCAGCCACGTCCAGATTCCGCACGCACCAGACGGTGAGGAAGAAGACGGCCGTGAACCAGATCGCGTAGAAGCGAAGCTGGTTGTCGAGAGACGCCGTGATGTGCTCGGCAGGCAGGAACTGCCCCGCGCCGAACAGGAACGACACGATGCCGAGTGTCAGTGGCACCGCGGCAACCACGAGCATGGTGATCTGGAGAGCGCGCCTCATGATGGGGGTGGGGTGGTGGCTACCTTGGTCAGGCGGGAGCCAATCTGATCGGCGATCAGATCGGATTGTCCTAGCATATGAACACTGATCAGATTAGTCAAGGCCTCGAACTCCCCCATGCCTGAACCCGACTCAAAGCGGCCCCAGGGCAACGCACGGGCGTCCTATCACCACGGGGACCTGCCACGTGTGCTCATCGCCAACGCGATCGAGCTGCTGGACGAGCGTGGCGTCGCCGGCTTCAGCTTGCGGGAGGTCGCGCGCCGTGCTCAGGTCGCGGTGGCCGCGCCGTCCCATCACTTTGGGAACGTGGCCGGTCTGTTCACCGCCGTCGCCACGCTGGGCTTCGAGCGGCTGGCTTCAGACTTCGAGGACGTCCTTGGCCGGGACACCGCCCCAGTCGAGCGCGTGATCGAAGTCTGCGAGTCCTACGTCCACCACGGTCGCCGGCACCCCGGCATGGCCTCGGTCATGTTTCGGAGCGACCTGCTAGATCCAGACGACTCGGCTCTCCACGAAGCACGTCACCGGTCCTTGCAGTTGCTGGAGCGTGCGGTGCGACAGGCGCTGTCGGAGGAGGCCACGGACGAGCACGTCCGGAGGGTCGCCAAGGTCGTGTGGGCGACGATGCACGGCCTGGTCGCCTTGCGAATGGAGGACGGGGAGGCGTTGCGCGTCCAGGTCGGCTTCGCGGCTCATGCGATCCTGGTAGGATCGGACGTGATCGGCTCCCCGAGGCGAGACCTGCCGTAGCGCGTTCGGTCAGGCTCTACCCCCAAGGCGTCCCGCTACACCGCCTCGGGGCGTTCCGCCTCGGGGACAGCGCCGCCCGGTTTGGCTACCGGTCCCCGAGGCGGGTCACCCGGTAGATCACGAACTGGCCGCCCTCCCGCTTGTGGTAGTACACCGCCCGGTCGTCCGGCGAGACCGTGGGGCCTTCCACAAACCCCTCCATCGCAGCCACCCACTGCGGGCGGCCGAAGGGGTCGCCGAGGCGGCCCCGCACGGCCCGGTAGATCCGCGGGCTCGCCCCCGAGGTCACCGATGCCACCCGGGTGAAGAACAGCTCCAGCCCGTCGGCGGAGATCGCGGCGGCATACTCCAGCGCCTCGGTGTTGATGTTCTGGAAGATCGAATCGCTGTCCGGCGACCGCTCGAACGTCTCCCCCGCGCGCTCGGCGAGGACGAGGTTTGCCTCCACCGGGGCGCCGCCTCGGAACCGGGCATCGACGACGTAGAGCGTCTCGCCGTCGGCGCTCACCTCGATGTCGAAGTTCACGATCCCGGGCTGCTCCCGCGACACGCCCTCCGCGAGGCGGACATCCTGCACGCGCCCATCTGCGAATCGGGCCTGGTAGATCGTCGAGAGGGTCGCGTCGTAGCTCCGCGTCGAGACGAAGTAGACGGTGCCTGCCCGGTCCATCGTCGGCACGCCTTCGAGGGCGGGCGTATTGGCCCCCGTCAGCGGCCCGACGTACGCGAACGTCAGCGAATCGACGCGCTCGGCAACGTGGAGGTCGGTGTTGACTGACGGGTCGTTGCGGTTGTTGAAGAAGAGAAACCGGCCGTCGCGCGTGAGGAACGGCTCCATCGCGTCGTCCTCGTAGCCTCGGATCTGGACCCGCTCGGGGTCTGCGAACGCCGTGTCCGGTGGCAGATCGCTGAGCGTCGCCTCGGGTCCTGAGGTCCCGCACCCAGCGAAGACCAGGAGAGAGACGACGGCGTACACAATGGCGCCTTTCAAACGAGCAGGCACGGCGGTGGAGAGGCGAGTCCTCCCTCCGGACGGGCCGTCGTCCCAGGGGTTACACCGAGGCGGTGTGGTGGCCGGTTTGGTGCCGTCTACGCGTCCGCCTCGGTGGCTTCGGCCTCAACGTTCGCCGCCTCGGTGGGCTCGGCCGCCTCGGTGGCCGCTTCGACCGCGTCCCCGAGGCGGGTCAGAACCGTCTCCGCCTCGGCGAGCGACGGCACGCCCTGCACGATCGCCCGCAGCTTGCCCGTCCGGCTGTCCTTGAGCACGTAGCGCCGGTCGAGGGTCGCGAGCGCCTCCAGCAGCGGGTTGAACACGCGCGTGTGGAAGTACGGGTCGTCCGACGGCTCGGGGACGGCGAGGAAGAGGCGCTCGTTCTTCCACGTCACGCGCGGCAGCCGCAGCCGCATCGCCAGCGGCCGCATCGCCGCGAGGCGGAGGAGCGTGTCGATGGCGCCCGGCGCCGGCCCGAAGCGGTCCTCCAGCTCGGCGCGGAACGCCGCGATGTCGTCGGCCGCCTCGAGGTCGGCGAGGCGGCGGGAGAGGTTGAGTCGCTCGACCGGGTTGGAGACGTAGTCCCGCGGGATGAACACGTCGTCGGCCACGTCGACGGTCGGCTCGGGCGGGGGAGGGGCGGCGTCCTGGTCGGCGAAGACGTCGGCGAACTCCTCGTGGCGCAGCTCCTGCACGGCCTCGTCGAGGATGCGGTGGTAGGTCTCGAAGCCCACGTCCTCGATGAAGCCCGACTGCTCGGCGCCGAGCATGTTGCCGGCGCCGCGGATGTCGAGGTCGCGCATCGACAGGTTGAAGCCGGCCCCGAGGTCCGAGAACTCCTCGACGGCCTGGAGCCGCTGCCGTGCCTCCTTGGTCAGCGAGTGGATACTCGGGACGAGCAGGTAGCAGAACGCCTTCTGGTCGCTCCGCCCGACGCGCCCGCGGAGCTGGTGGAGGTCGGCCAGCCCGTGTCGCTCGGCGTGGTTGACGAGGATCGTGTTGGCGTTCGACACGTCCAGCCCGGACTCGACGATGGTCGTGCTGACCAGCACGTCGAACTCCCGGTCCATGAACGCCAGCATCGTGTTCTCGAGCACCGAGGCGGGCATCTGGCCGTGGGCGGTCCGGATGCGGACGTCGGGCACGAGGGCGCGCACCATGGCCGCCATCTCGTCGATCGTCTGCACGCGGTTGTGGACGAAGAACACCTGCCCGCCGCGGTTGACCTCGTAGAGGATGGCGTCGCGGATGAGGTCCTGGTTGAAGGTGTGGATCTCGGTCACGACCGGCTGGCGGTTGGCCGGCGGCGTCTGGATCAGCGACAGGTCGCGCGCCCCGAGGAGGGAGAACTGGAGCGTTCGCGGGATGGGCGTGGCGGTCAGCGTGAGCGTGTCGACGTTGGGGCGGAGCTTCCGCAGCTTCTCTTTGGCGCCGACGCCGAACCGCTGCTCCTCGTCCACGATCAGCAGCCCGAGGTCTCGGAACTGGACGTCCTTCGAGAGCACCCGCTGCGTGCCGATCACGAGGTCGATGTCGCCCGAGGCGAGGCCCGCGATCACCTCCTTCTGGTCGGCCTTGGTCACGAACCGCGAGAGCTGGGCGATCTTGATCGGGAAGCGGCCCATGCGCGCCGCGAACGTCTCGGTGTGCTGCCGCGCGAGGACGGTCGTCGGCACGACGACGGCGACCTGCTTGCCGTCCTGGATCGCCTTGAAGGCCGCGCGCACAGCGACCTCGGTCTTGCCGAACCCGACGTCGCCGCACACGAGGCGGTCCATCGGGATTGGCTGCTGCATGTCGGCCTTGATCGCGTCGATGGCGGTCGCCTGGTCCGGCGTCTCCTCGTATTCGAACGCGGCCTCGAGCTCGCGCTGCCAGACGGTGTCGCCCTTGAACGCGAAGCCCTGCGACGCCTTGCGCTTGGCGTAGATCTGGATGAGGTCGCGCGCGATGTCCTTGACGCGCTTCTTGGTGCGCGCCTTCAGGCGATCCCAGGCGCCGGTGCCGAGCTTGGTCAGCTTCGGCTGGTGGCCCTCCTTGCCGGTGTACTTGTGCAGCTTGTGGAGGGCGGCCACGTTGACGAACAGCTCGTCGCCGCCCGAGAACAGCAGCCGGACCGCCTCCTGCGTCTGCTCGCGCACGGTGATCGTCTGGAGCCCGGCGAACTTGCCGATCCCGTAGTCGACGTGGACGACGAAGTCGCCGGGCCGCAGCGCCTTCACCTCGCGCAGCGACAGCCCGCCGCGCGCCTTCTTCCGCTTGCGGGCCGTCGGGCGGTGGTAGCGGTTGAACAGTTGGTGGTCGGTGTAGACCGCGAGCCCCGCCTCGGGGACGACGAATCCCTCGTGGAGGCTCTCGACGACGAGATCTGCGGGTGGTGGCTTGCCCGTCTCGAGGTCGCCGCCGAGCAGCTCCCACAGCCGGTTCTTCTGCGAGGCACTGTCGCAGAGGACGACCGTCCGGAGGTCGCTCGCCTCGATGTCGGCGCGGAGGCGCGTCAGGTCGCCGTTGTACGACGGTTGCGGCGTGGCCCGAAGCTCGATCGCCCGGTCCGCCTCGCCCGCGAACGTGCCGAACAGGAGCGCCGGGCGGGCGTCGACGAGCGATGACAGCGCCTCGCCGGTCAGAAACTGCGTGCCCGGCTCGGCCGGCGGCGCGTCGTCGGCCTCGATGGCCCCGAGGCGGGCGCGGTACGCCTCGGTGGCGGCGTCGAACCGCTCGGCCGCGTTCTCGGTGAGTCGCTGCGCGTCGAAGAGCGCAAGTGGCACCGAGGCGGGGAGGTAGTCGAGCGGCGTCACGTGGCCCGCCTCGGCGTAGCGCGCCGCGTCGAGGTTGGGCACGAGCCGGGCCGCCTCGAGGCGGGCGACGGAGCGCTGGCTCTGCGGGTCGAACTCGCGGATCTGGTCCACCTCGTCGCCGAAGAACTCGAGGCGGATCGGGAAGCCGCCGGCGAACGGGTACACGTCGAGGATGCCGCCGCGGAGGGCCAGCTCGCCGGGCTCGCTCACGAACTCGACCGGCTCGAAGCCCTGGCCCGTCAGCCGGTCCATCAGCTCCTCGGGCGGCACCTCCTCGCCCACGCGGACGGTCAGCGTCTCGTCGGAAACCGTCTCGGGGAGCGGCACGAGATCCGAGATCGCCTCGACGCTCGTCACCACGATCCCGTCGAAGCCGTCGCGGAGGCGCGCGAGCGCGTCGGCCCGCTGGACGAGCGGGAGGCTGTCGCTCAGGTGGTCGGGGTCGTACGGCGCGTTGCCGGTCGGGGGGAAGAACAGCACGCGGTCGTCGCCGCCGAGCACCTGCTCGAGGTCCGACCGGAGGTAGTCGGCGCTCTCGGACTCGGCGAGGAGCGCCACGAGCGGCCCGCCGGCCGATGCCAGCAGGTCGGCGAGGACGAAGGCCGGCAGCGAGCCGACGGTCCCCTTCAGCCGGAGCCGGTCGCCGGCCCCGAGGCGGGCCGCCTGGGTGCGGGTCTGGTCGAAGAACGGGAGCGTCCCGAGCCGGGTGCGGAGGTCAGAGAGCGTCACGAGGGAACACGCGCGAGGCCCGACGCGCACGCGCAGCGCCTCGGGCAGGGGAGAGAAGAAGAGGGAGCCTCAGCGAGGGGTGGCGAACAGCGCCGTGGCGCCCGACGTGCGGCGCCGCAGCCGCTCGCCCTCGGCCGGGCTGTGCGGGTACGTCTCGCCGGTGAATCGGATCGCGCGAACGTCGCCCCGCTCGTCGCGGACGATCAGGTCGCGCCACTGGTTCGTGCGCCGCTGCGACACGTAGATCGGGGTTTGGACGAGCGCCACCTCCGCCGCCGGCCGGAAGGTGCCCATCTCGACGGCGTCGGCCGAGTTCATCCGCTCGAACACCAGGACGGTGCAGCCGCCCGACCCGCACCAGTCCGGGTCCTCGACGTAGACGATGGCATCGTCGAGCCCGTCGCCGTTGAGGTCGATCCACGCGACCCGCGCCGAGGCCATGCTCCACGTGCCGTCGAACGGCTGGACGTAGGCGCGCACGGCGTCGTCGAGGTGACGGCGGTCGTCGTCGGTGGTGTCGGCCACGAGTGGCGCGAGGGCGAGGAGCAGGAGAACGGACGTGAGCACGATGAACAGACGAGACGGGGCGGGACGGCGGTTCCCCGACGCCAGGCTGAAGCGCGGATCTCGCCTCGGGGACAGGCTCGGCGCCGAGGCAGGAGGGGAGGATCCCTCCGCCGGCTGACACCGTGCCGGCACCGCACGGCGACCGGCCACGCCGCCTCGGTGTCGCCTCGGCGGGTCGCCGCGCCTAGCTGTTCGGCGACGTGCCCGCGATCGCGTGCCGGACGAACCCGCCGCCCGCCTCGATGCGCGCCCGCGCTGCCTCGGGGCCGACGTCGGCGAGGACCATCACGAGCGCCGTCTTGACGTGCCCGCCGGCCTCGTCGAGCACCGAGGCGGCCGTGTCGTAGTCGACGCCCGTCGCCGTCATCACGATCTTCTTGGAGCGCTCGACGAGCTTCAGGTTGGTCATCTGGAGGTCCACCATCATGTTCTCGTAGACCTTCCCGAGGCGGATCATGGTCGCCGTCGAGATCATGTTGAGGACCAGCTTGGTCGCCGTGCCCGACTTCATGCGCGTCGAGCCCATGATGGGCTCCGGCCCCACGTCGGGGCAGATGGCGACGTCGACGTCGAGCGCGAACTGGCTGCGCGGGTTGCAGGTCACGAAGAGCGTCTTGGCGCCGATCGCCCGCGCCCGCGCGACCGCCCCGACGACGTAGGGCGTGCGGCGGCTCGCGGCGATCCCGCACACGACGTCCGCCTCGGTGACGCCGGCCGCGTCGATGGCGTCGGCCCCGTTCGCCTCGTGGTCTTCGGCGCCCTCCTGCGCGACGAACATGGCCTCGCGGCCGCCCGCAATCAGCCCCTGCACCCGCTCGGGCGGCGTGCCGAAGGTCGGCGGGCACTCGGCGGCGTCGAGCACCCCGAGACGGCCGCTCGTCCCGGCGCCGGCGTAGAACAGGCGGCCGCCCGCGCGGAACGCCGCCTCGACGATCTCGACGGCCTGCACCACGTAGGGCAGCTCCGGCGTGACGGCATCGACGGCGATCTGGTCCTCGGCATGGAGCAGGCGGATCACCTCGGGGAGCGCCGCGGTGTCGATCCCCATCGTGCGCGGGTTGCGCTTCTCGGTCGTCAGCGTCTGGAGCTGGTCGAAGAGGGCGGAGGCGTCAGGCATCGAGGCGGCGTCGTCGGAGGCGCCAAGCTACCGCGAGGCTGGCCAGCCCGAGGACGGCCGCCAGCCACCACGGCGGGGCGTCGGCCATGCGGAGCGGGACGGGGGCCGTGTCGCCCGAGAGGACCGGACCGGCCCAGAAGAACGGGCTCGCGCTCAGGCCGTCGTGGGCGTCGAGGTAGGCCACCTGGGCGCGCTGGAGGGCGACGTCTTTGGTCAGCCCGTTTCTGAGCCCGTCGTAGAACGCACCCATGAGCTCGACCGATGCTCGGTCGTCGACGGGCCACAGCGTGGCCAGCGAGGCGCGGGCGCCCGCGGTCCGCACGGCGTACTGGAGCCCGACCATGCCCTCTCCGTCGAGGTGCCGTCCGCGCGCGGTCGAGCAGCCGCTCAGGACGACGAGGTCGGCCGCGAGGGATCGGCTTTGCAGCTCGTAGAGGTAGAGGATGCCGTCGTCGTCGTCGCCTTCCCAGAGGGCGATCTTCGAGTACAGGGGGAGCTCCGGGTCCGACTCGGCGTGCGAGGCCAGATGGATCACCCGTGCCTCCGAGAGACTTCGCATCAGGTTGCTCTCGGTCGCCTGCCGGTTGAGGGCGACCTCGCGCGCCTCGATCCGTCGCCCGATCTGCCGCACCTCGTCGTCGACGTAGGGGAGGTCGGCGAGCGGTCCGTCGGTGTTCCACGTGAAACCGCGAGACTCGAAATCGGTCCGGCCGAAGGCCAGGAGGTCGACCGGGAGCGAACGCAGAGGCGGTCGATCCGCCGCCTCGGGGATCATCGAGGCGGCCAGCTCGGTGGTCATGGCGAACGACCGCACGAGGTAGGGGGCGGTGTGGTACTCTTCGGCGGGCTCGGTGACGAGCATCCCGAAGGGGACGCCTCCGAGCGAGCGGTCGGGGACGACCACGACGGTCTCGGACCCCGAGATCCACGGCATCACCGGCGCCATCACCTCGAGGTAGAGGTCGTGGAGGGCCCCGAGGCGGAAGGCGGGGTCCGTGCGGCCCCCGGCCTGCCAGGGCGTCCCGACCTCTCTCAGCAGCGCCTCGACGGCGGCCGGCGTGGTGCCGAGCGGCACGGTCACGAACGTGTCCGGGCGCACCACGAAGGCGACGCTCCCCCGGGCGTCGAGGAAGTACGAGACGAGCACCTGGCTTCGCAAACCGAGCGCCGTCTGCAGATCGCTCAGCTCGAGGTCTGGCGGCGGGGCCATGGAGCTTCCCGTGAGCGCCTCCAGTTCCTCCTGCAGCTCGGAGACGCGGACGGCCACCGTGGCCCGGGTCGGCCCGCGGTCGCCGCTCTGCATGAGCATGAGGCGTGTCGTGTCGAGCTCGGCCTGGAGCCGGGTCGCCCGGGCACGGTCCTCGGGGGTCATGCGTGCGCGCACATCGAGGTGGCGGCGGAGGTCGCGGAGGTAGCGTGCCCGTGTTCGGTCGAGCGCCAGAAAGGCCGCCTCGGGGGAGCCCGTCGCCAGGTGCGTGCGGACGAGCCCTCGGTACGCTTCGTCAACCCCGGCAAAGGCCTGTGCGGTCCAGTCCTGGAGCCCGAGGCGCTCTCGGTAGCTCTCTTCCTGGGCAATCGCCTCGTCGTACACAGCGGCCGCCTCGGTCCAGTCGCCCTCCATCTCGGCGAGGTGTCCGAGGCGGCGCATCATGAACCGCTCACTGAAGCCGTTCCCGAGCGCGATCGCCTCGCGTCTGGCCTCCAGGGCGTGCTGCCGCGCAGAGGAGAGGTCGCCTTCGACCTCAGCAATCAGACTCTTGTAGAGCCATACATCGTAGGTCGTGCTCGGCAGGTGGGTCACGGCCTGGCGCGCCAGCTCCAACATCGGTGCGGCCACCTCACGCGCGCGCGCGTGCTCCCCGAGGTGGGCGAGTGCGAGTGCGTTCGCACCCATCATGCGCGCCCGGTACCCTGTGCTCCTGGCTTCGGTCTCCGAAGCGTTCGTGGCTCCCGTCTCTGAGAGCAGGTCCAGGACGCGCTGGCTCACGTCTCGAAGCTCCTCGGCGACAGCACGCCGATCCGCATCGGGTCGGATCTGCTCGATCTGGTCTTCGAGGATATCGGCTTGACGCATGAGCACGTTACCGAGATGCTCGTCGTAGTCCTCGCTTCCACGGAGGCTGTCGGCGAGAAGCTGGGTGGCTTCGTCGAGGTAGCGCGCCTGCGCGACGGGGTTCTCGAGAATGTCGGCGCTGACGGCAGCGTTGAGCAGTGCTCGGACACCGAACGGTGCATCCGCCTCGCCGGCGAGGGCCGCGGCGGCGAAGTACTGCTGCGACGACGCGCGGATCTCTCCCATCCGCTCCAGGACGTAGCCCCGGTCCACCAACAGACGAAGCCGCAGCGACGCGTCTGCGCTGCGGCCGGGGCCGGTGAGGTACGCGTCCAGAAGCCGATCCGCCTCGCTGTGCCGTTGATCGAGCACCAGGAGGGTGGACTGGTACTCGACCAGGCGGCCGTAGCACCGCGGCGCCGACGTCGCGTACTGCTCGGTCAAAACCCCGAGGCGGTCGAGCAGGAGGCGCCTCGCTTCGGGACTGTCGCGCCGCGTCTCCCACGGGCCGTCTCGGAAGGCGACGAATGCCGCCCGGCACTCCGCTTCCTGCGGGGGGGACGACGGACCGAGGACGCCGAGCGCAACGACGAGCGCGCCCACCCATCCCCATCGTGGGCGGATCATGATCGGTGGTGGGAGTGGGGCACGCAGTCCACGGGTTTGGCCCTACGATACCGAACACAGGCTGCGAGAGGGGGTAGGAGATGTCAAGCACGCGCGATTGTGAACCTCCTCCACCTTCGTCTCACCCAGTTCCGCGCTCACACCGCCTCGGGGCTCGACGCGGCCCCGGGCGTCAACCTGCTTGTCGGGCCGAACGGCGCGGGGAAGACCAACCTCCTCGAGGCGCTGGGCTACCTCTGCCTGGGCAAGAGCTTCCTCGCATCGAGCGACCAGCATGCCGTCCAGCGCGGCGCCGACCACTTCGTCGTCGAGGGGACGTTCGCCGGCGAGGCGCGCCCCGAGGTGGCGCTGCGGCTGGCGTTCGTACCGGGCGAGGGCAAGCGCGCGTTCGCCAACGGCGCCCCGCTCGAGCGGCTGACGAGCCTGGTCGGCCGCGTCCCGCTCGTCGTGCTCTCGCCGGCCGACTACGACCTCACGGCCGGCGGCCCGTCGGAGCGGCGCCGGTTCCTCGACACCGTCCTCAGCCAGGCCTACCCGGTCTACCTCGATGACCTCGTCAAGTACCGCCGGGCGCTGCGGCAGCGGAACGCGCTGCTCCAGCAGCTCCGCCGGAGCCGCCAGGCCCCCGCCTCGGCGCTGGATGCCTGGGACGAGGAGATCGCCGTTCTCGGAGGACGTCTGATGGACCGCCGCGCGGCGTTCCTCGATCGGTTCTCGGGCTTCGTCGCCGAGGCCTACGACCTCCTCGACTCGCCCGGCGGGCATCCCGAGCTGGCCTACGCGCCGTCGGCGCGTCCCGAGGCGGCGGGCCCCGAGGCGGGGTCGGCCGAGGACGCGCTCCGGCAGGCGCTCGCGCGCACGCGCCGCCGCGGCGTCGAGCTGGGGCGCACGCTCGTCGGCCCCCACCTCGACGAGGTGGCGTTCCGACTCGACGGGTTCGACGTCCGCCCCTACGCCTCGCAGGGGCAGCACCGGACGTTCGCGCTGGCCGTGCGCATCGCCGAGGCGCTGTTCTTCCGCGACCACCTCGACGAGCCGCCCATCCTCCTTCTCGACGACGTGTTCGGGCCGCTCGACCCCGACCGGACCGCGCTCGTCCTGCGGCTCCTCGCCTCGGGGGCGCTCGGCCAGTCGTTCATCTCGGCCGCGCGCGCCGAACCCTTCGAGGGCCTCGTGCCGTTCGAATCGGACGACCACGCCCGGTTTCACGTGGAACAGGGCGCCGTCTCGCCGCTCCAGGCGTCCCTTCTCCCCACTCCCTCTCCGCCATGACCGTTCCCACCACACGTCGGCTCCGGCCGTCGATGGTCGTCGCGCTCGCCCTCTTGCTCTCGGCGTGCGGCACGACCAACACCAACCTCGTCACCGGCGAGAGCCAACGCGGCGCCTTCACCTGGGCGCAAGAGATCGAGCTCGGCCGCGAGACCGACCAGCAGATCACCGCCCAGTTCGGACTCTACGACGATGCCGCGCTGACGGCCTACGTCCGCCGCCTCGGTGAGGACGTCCTCGCCACGAGCGCCTACACCGATCCGAACACGCCGGCCGAGATCCGCAACACGCCCTTCACGTTCCGCGTCCTCGATGCGGACCTCGTCAATGCCTTTGCGGTCCCTGGCGGCTATGTCTACGTCACGCGCGGACTGATGGCGTTCCTCGAAAACGAGGCGCAGCTCGCCGTCGTCCTCGGCCACGAGATCGGCCACGTTCTCGGGCGGCACTCGTCGCAGCGCGCGCAGCGCGCCCAGCTCGGCCAGTTCGGCCTGATCGGTGCAGCGATCGGCTCCGCGGTGCTCGGCGCGGGCTCCGGCGTGACCCAGGGGATTCTCGACTACGGGGGAACCGGCCTTCAGCTCCTCCAGCTCAGCTACAGCCGCGAGGCGGAGCGTGAGGCCGACCTTGCCGGCGTCGCGTACGCCGAGTTCGCGGGGTACGACGCGAGCGAGGCCGCCCGCTTCTTCCGCACGCTGAACCGTCTGAGCGACGGCAACGCCCCTCCGACGTTCCTGTCCACACACCCCAACCCCGAGGAGCGTGAGCAGAACATCCTGGCGCTCGCCAACAGCGACCCGCGGTACCAGGGCACAGTGGTCAACACCGGTCCGTACCTCGCGCAGATCGAAGGCATCGTTCTCGGTCAGGACCCGCGTCAGGGGTTCGTCGAGGACGGCGTGTTCTGGCACCCCGAGCTTCGCTTCCGCCTCGACGTGCCGCGTGGGTGGCGCACACAGAACTCGCCGGCGGCCTTCCAGATGGCCGAGCCGAACGGCCAGGCCGTGGTCCAGTTGACCCTCGCCCAGGGGTCGTCCGCGGAGGGTGCCGCCCGGGCGCTGGCCTCGCAGCAGGGCGTCCAGGTCTCCGGCAGCGGCGCCGTGACGGTCGGCGGCAACCGGGCCTACCGTGTCGAAGGGACGGCCCCGCAGCAGAACGGCTCGCTCGGCTTCTCGGCCACGTTCGTCGAGTACGGCGGCAACGTGTACCAACTCCTCGGGATCACAGCAGCCAACTCGCTGAGTCAGTACGCCAGCACGTTCCGATCGGCGGCCGACACGTTCGACCGCCTGACCGACAGCCGCTACCTGAACCGACGCCCGACCCGCCTCGAGGTGGTCACCACCTCGGGGAGGACGACGCTCCAGGCGCTCCTGCGCGGCCGGACGATCCCGCCGGGGATGAGCGAGGAGCAGATCGCGATCATGAACCAGGTCCGCCTCGGGGACACGATCCCGAGCGGGAGCCGGGTCAAGCTCCCCGAGTAGCCGGTGCGCTCCGGCCCCGAGGCGGATCCGCCTCGGGGCTACGCCTCTTCGGGGGGCGGGATGACGACGGCCTCGCCGCCGAGCGCCATCTTGCCGCCGGCGTAGGCGTACATCCGGATGCGGACGTGCCCGTGTTTCTCGAGCTTCTCGGCCACCTTCACCTCGATCGTCACCTCCTCGCCGACCGGCACCGGACGCAGGAACTTGGCCGAGAGCGAGACCGCAATCGAGCCGGGCCCGGGAAAGTCGCGACCGAGCACCTTCGAGGCGAGCCCGAGGATGTAGACGCCGTGGACGACCGGCCGCCCGAACCGGCTCGCGCGCCCCGCCTCCTCGTCGATGTGGATCGGGTTGTCGTCGCCCGTGACGTCGGCGAACGCGCGGACGTCGTCCATCGAGAGCGTGCGTGACCAGGAGAAGCTGTCGCCGACGGCGAGCGAGTCGTACGTGTGAGGCATCGAGGAGGGGAGGGCGTGTTGCCATGATGCTACCACTGGCGGCCAGCCTCGGCCACCGCCTCGGGGCGGAGAACCCGGCTCTGTGCGTCGCGTTGGGCTCCGAGTAGTCACACCCAGACACGAGATGAGCGACGAGGCAGCGCCAGCGTCCCGGTCGAAGCGGCTCGGCGAGCTGGCGCGGCTGTTCTTCGGGCTCGGCGTGGTCGGCTTCGGCGGCCCCGCGGCGCACATCGCGATGATGGAGGAGGAGGTCGTCCGCAAGCGGAAGTGGCTGACGCCGCAGGCGTTCCTCGACCTCATCGGCGCGACGAACCTGATCCCGGGGCCGAACTCGACCGAGATGACGATGCACGTCGGGTTCGCGCGCGCCGGCTGGGCCGGCTTGTTCGTCGCGGGCGGGTCGTTCATCCTGCCCGCGGCCGGCCTCACGCTCGCGCTCGCGTGGCTCTACGTCGAGACCGCCTCGATCCCCGCCGTCGAGCCGTTCCTCGTTGGCATTCCAGCGGCCGTGCTGGCGATCATCGCCGGCGCGCTCTGGCGGCTCGGGAAGAAGGCGATCACGTCGCTGCCGCTGGCCCTCATCGCGGCGGCCGTCGCCGCAGCGCTCCTCCTCGGGGTCCGCGAGATCCCGGCCCTGTTCCTCGGCGGCGGCCTCGGCGGCCTCGCCCTCTACCTCGCCCGCCGGCCCCGAGGCGGCGGATCGGTCGACCTGAAGGAGGCGTCGCTGCCGGTCCTGCTTGCGGCGGGGCTCCAGGCGGCGGCCGGGGCGGTCCCATCGCTGGCCGTCCTGGGCCTGTTCTTCCTGAAGGTCGGCGCGGTGCTCTACGGGAGCGGCTACGTGCTCGTCGCCTTCCTCGAGGCGGACGTCGTCGACCGCTACGGCTGGCTGACCCAGACGCAGCTCTTGGATGCCATCGCGCTAGGACAGCTCACGCCAGGGCCGGTGCTGACCACCTCGACGGCGGTCGGGTACATGGTGCAGGGGGTGCCCGGCGCGGCCGTCGCGACGCTCGGCATCTTCCTGCCGGCGTTCCTGTTCACGGGCCTCCTGCATCCGCTCGTGCCGAAGCTGCGCAGCCACCCGCTGACGGCGGCCCTCCTCGACGCCGTCAACGCCGCCTCGGTGGCGCTGATGGCGGTCGTGACGGTGATGCTCGCGGTGGGGACGCTGACGTCGGTGGGGCAGTGGATCGTGGCGCTCGTCGCGGTCGGCCTCGTGTTCAGCGGCAAGGTCAATGTGATCGCCCTCGTTGCCTTCGGCGCGGTTGCCGGCTGGCTGCTGTCCCTCCTCGGGGGGTAGGGCGCCCTGCGGGCTGTTTGGAGGTGGCGACCCACTCTCGGCTCTGGAGCTGACTGGAGGTTGATTCGAGAATGACGCCTCGCCCCGAGATCTGGTCCACGGTTGTTCCTCCACTCCTCCGCGCGCAGCGCGTCCTCCACTCCTCCGAGCGACCGAAGGGCGCTCGAGTCGCCCCGTTTCACGTGAAACGGGAGGCGTGCGCGGCCGCTGTAGGTAGACTCCGGCCACCCCCGGTCCCGGTTGCTCGGTGCTCTTCTCTCGCCTTCGCGTCATCCCGTCGTGGACGGTCCGGCACCCGATCTGGGTGCTCGCGATCGCCCTCGTGGCGACGCTCGTCGGAGCTTCGCAGGCGGTGACGCTGCGCGTCGACGCCAACATCGTGGGGCTGCTGCCGCCCGAATACACGAGCGTGCAGGCGCTCCAGCGGCTCCAAGACACCGTCGGGGCTGAAACGACGGTTGACGTGGCGGTCGCAAGCCCCTCGTTCGAGGCGAACCGCACCTTCGCCGAAGCGCTCGTGCCGGCGATGATGGCGCTCCAGAGCCCCGAGGGGGAGGACTACTTCACCCGCGTCGAATTCAGGCGCGACGTCCGGTTCGTCACCGAGAACGCCCTCTACTTCGCCACCTTCGAGGAGCTGGACCGCCTCGAGGACTTCCTCCGCGGGCAGGCCCAGCAGGTGCGGTCGACGACGGACCCGCTGCGCATGAACCTGTTCTCGGCGCGCAGCGACAGCGCCGAGGCGGCCCGCCAGCGCGAGGCCGACCGGCTCCGGACCGACCTCGCCCAGCTCGCCCTCACCGAGTACCTCGTCAGCCCCGACTCGACGACGCTCGTCGTCAAGTTCTACCCCATCGGCGCGCAGACCGACCTCGGGTTCGTCGACCGGCTCTACGCCGACATCGACCGCCTCGTGGCCGACCTCCAGCCCGCGGGCTTCCATCCAGACATGGAGGTGACGCCTGCCGGACGGCTCCTGCGGCAGACCATCGAGGTGCGCTCGATCACGACCGACGTGCGCAACTCGTTCGGCGCCGGCGTCCTGGCCGTCATCCTGACGGTCGTGCTCTACTTCCTCTACAAGTCGATCCAGGCGCGCACCGGCGGCCGCCTCGTGTGGCGCGTGGTCCTGGGCGAGCTGCTGCGGACGCCCGTGACGGCGGTCCTGCTCACGTTCCCGCTCCTGATGAGCCTCTCGTGGGTCGGCGGCGTGGCGGCGGTCACGTTCGGGACGCTCAACCTGATGACGTCCACGCTCGGGCTGATCCTGTTCGGCCTTGGGATCGACTACGGCATCCACTTCTACGCGCGCTACGCCGAGGAGCGGGGGCTGGGGAAAGACGTCCCCGAGGCGGTCGAGGAGACGTTCGTGAGCACAGGCCAGGGCATCGCCGTCTCGGCCATGACGACCGCCTCGGCGCTGTTCGTCCTCCAGCTCGCCGACTTCCGCGGGTTCAGCGAGTTCGGGCTGATCGGCGGCCTGGGCATCCTCTTCGCCGTCGTCTCGATGCTGACGGTCCTGCCGGCGCTCCTCAGCCTCGCCGAGCGGACCGGCGTCCTCGACCTCCGCCTCCGAGGCGAGGCGTCGACCTACGAGCCCGAGACGCGCTTTCCGTTCTCGCGGACGATCCTCGCCATCTCGGCCGTCTTCATCGTCGCGTCGGCCTTCAAGACGCCCGACGTCGCGTTCGAGTACAACTTCTCGAACCTCGAACCCGAGTACGACGAGTACTACCGACGCGCCGAGGCGCTCGAGCCGGTGTTCGGGCAGAACGAGCGGCGCAACCCCGCCTACATCCTCCTCGACTCGTCGGGCGACGTGCGCGCGGTCGCCGACGCGCTCAAGGCCCTCGCCGAGCAGGACTCGCTGATCCTCGCCGTCGAGAGCCTCCAGGAGCGCTTCCCCACCGACAGCTCGACGGTCGCGCGCAAGCTCGACCGCCTCGGGGAGATCCGCGAGGTCCTGAACGACCCGTTCCTGAGCGCCGACACGACCGGGCAGGTCACACGCCTGCGCCAGGCCGCCTCGGCGACGGCGCCGATCCCGCTTGACAGCGTGCCCAACTTCATCACGCGGCCGTTCATGACGCGCGAGGGCGAGGTGGGCGACTTCGTGATCGTCTTCCCCCGAGGCAACATGGCCGACGGGCGTCGCTCGATCCGGTTCTCGGAGCTGATCGGGCAGGTGTCGACGCCGTCGGGTAATGAGTTCTACGCCGCCTCGACGCAGCTCGTGGCGGCCGACATGCTGCGGCTGATGCAGGAGGAGAGCCCGCTCATGATCGGGGTGACGTTCACGCTCGTCTTCGTCCTCGTGTTCACGTCGTTCCGCTCGGTCCGGTGGACGCTCCTCGCCGTCGCGCCGCTCACGGTGGGGCTCCTGCTGATGCTGGGGCTGATGGTCCTCTTCGGCATCCAGCTCACGTTCTACAACCTCGTCGTGCTGCCGACGGTCCTGGGCATCGGCAACGACGGCGGCGTCCACCTCGCGCACCGCTACCGCGAGGAGGGGCGGGGCTCGATCCGGCGCGTGCTGCGGTCGACGGGCGAGCACGTGACGATGGGCGCGCTGACGAACCTGATCGGGTTCAGCGGCCTCCTGATCTCGGGGCACCCCGGCCTCCGGTCGATCGGCGTGCTGGCGGTGGTCGGCATCACGGCGACGCTCGTGGCGACGCTCGTCGTCTTCCCGGCGCTCCTGCAGGTCGTCGAGGACACGCGCTGGCTCGACCCGCGCCGCCGGCGGCAGCGCCGCCGCTACGACCTCGGCGACCTGAAGGCGCTGCGCCGCCCGACGTTCAAGCTCCGCCCGCCCTCCTCGGGGTCCGCCACCGTCAACAAGTCCTAATGGTTAGGTGGGGAGCTAAAACCGTCGCTCCTCACACGCAGGTGTTCGTCCTTCCGGAGACGAGTCCACGCCTGTTGAACCTGGATTCCTGGGCACGTCGGAGGCAAAATCGGCCCAGAGAGGCTCGGATCCGGGTTTTGGGAGGGTCGCCTCGGGGCGGAGTTGCCCCTCCGTTTCGACCCTGAATCGGTCGGTCAGCACCCGTTTCGCCTCACGGCCCGCCTCGGAGCGCCGAGGCGTACCCCTCGACCACCTGCTCGAAGCACCGCGTCCACGAGTACGTCGCCTCGACGTAGGCGCGGGCCTGCGCCCCGAGGCGGGCGCGCTGGTGGTACGCCTCGGCGACGCGCGCGGCCATCGCGGCCGAGTCGTCGACGGGGACGAGGAAGCCGAGGCCGTCGTGCACGCGGTCGCGGAGGCCGCCGGCGTCGACCCCGACGACGGGCAGGCCCGACGCCTGGGCCTCGACGACCGAGAAGGCGGCCACCTCGTGCGGACCCGCGGTCACGTACACGTCCGCCGAGGCGAGCAGAGCGGCGACCTCGGTCTTGTCGTTCAGGTACGACGACACCACGAGCCGGTCTGAAGACGCCGCACAGGCGGTCAGGCGCTCCGCGTCGGGTCCGTCGCCTGCCATGAAGAGCACCGGCCGCGGCGCCTCGGGCAAGGCGTGCACCATCTCGACCAGCGTGTCGACATGCTTCTCCGAGTCGAACCGCCCGATGTAGACGACCAGGAGATCGTCGGGACCGGCCCCCGTGCGTGCGCGAAACGAGGCGGACGCCTGCGACGGTGCGAACAGAT
Organism: Bacteroidota bacterium; assembly: GCA_039024395.1. Lineage (GTDB taxonomy): Bacteria > Bacteroidota > Rhodothermia > Rhodothermales > Rubricoccaceae > Rubrivirga. The sequence goes on from JBCCQJ010000009.1 coordinate 25,798, forward strand.
CCAGGTCGACAAACTGGGGCACGAGCTGGACGTCGCTCACGCCGAAGCGAGCGAGCTGGCGGACGAACATCGGCGCGAGCGTCATCACGACGTCTGCGCGCTTCAGGATGCCGCGAACGTAGCGGCGCGCGGCCGGCGCGAGAAGCGGCCCGAGGGCGCCGGTGTACGCGGCGGCGTACGACTCGGCGAAGTCGGTGTGGTAATGAACCCCAGCCACAACGCGGCGCCCGGCCGCCCATGCGGCATCGCGGTACCCGAATGCCGCCCGGTGCTCCTGCGGCATGTAGTACGTGTTCAGCTCGACCACGTCGGGCGCTTCTTGCTCCAGCGCCGCCCGAATGGGTCCGGAGCGCGGAAAGAAGCGATACGACGAGCCTCCGGGCAGATGCGGCGCTTTCAGCCGGATCGTTGTCCAGCGCGTGCCACGCTCGACGGCGTCCTCTGCACCGGGCGCGATCAGCAGGTGGGCGTGGTCGGTGTAATCGAGGAGGTAGCGCCGCTTGAGGTCGATGAAGGTTCGGATGCCACCGCTTGTCGGGTGATGGGCGTGTGTGAGGTCGCAGACCAGCATCCGGGAGGCAGAGGGCGGGACGTCCTAGGTGGAGAGAACGCCTCGGTAGTAGGACACCATTCGGCCCAGGACGCTCGGCCAGGCATACTCGCCACTGGCCGTGCGACCTGCACCCCCGAGGCGAGACCGAAGGTCGGCATCGGCCACGAGGCGGGCCGTCGCGGCGACGAACGCCTCGGTGTCGCGCGGTGGGCAGAGGAGCCCCGTTGCATCGTGCGCGATGAGGCTGCGGCTGCCGGCGGCGTCGGCGGCCACGACGCCCAGGCCCGACGCCATCGCCTCGAGCGTCACGTTGCCGAACGTCTCGGTCTCGCTCGGGAACAGGAACACGTCCGACGAGGCGTAGGCCGTCGCGATCTCCTCGCCCCCGAGGTGGCCGGTGAACACCGCCTCGGGGAGCGCGGCCTGCATCGCCGCACGCTCGGGGCCGTCGCCGACGACGAGCGCGCGGACTGGCGCGCCCTCGGCCTGAAGCCGGTGCACCACCGCGGTGAACACGTCGAGCCCCTTCTCCTTGACGAGCCGGCTGACGAACGAGACGACGACCGCCTCGGGGTCGAAGCCGTGTGCGGCGCGCCACGCCTCGGAGCGCTTCGCGGGGTCGAACCGGTCGCGCTCGATGCCGCGCGGCCAGAGCCGGAGCGTGGAGGTGATGCCGTGCTCGCGAAGCGCGTCCTCCATGGTCTGCGTCGGCGCGTAGACCTCGTCGCAGCGGTTGTAAAACCGCCGGAGCGCGGCCCACAGCAGACCCTCGGCCGCCCCGAGGCGGTAGTAGTCGAGGTACGACGCGAAGTGGGTGTGGTAGGTCGAGACAACCGGCAATGAGGCCGACAAGGCCCATGTCATCGTACGATGACCAAGGATATCAGGTGTTGCAATGTGGACCACCTCGGGGCCGAACGCCTCCACCTGGGCGCGCACCGAGGCGGGGAAGCCCGTGCTGACGCGGTACTCGGGCCGGCCGGGCGCGGCGACCGACGGGACGGCCACGAAGCGCCCGGGTTGGTCCAGCGGGTCGTCGATCGTCGGGCCGACGACGAGGACCTCGTGCCCCTGGTCGACGAGGTAGCCCACGAGCCGCCCGAGCGTCCGCGAGACGCCGTCTTCGATGTGGTTGTAGTTGCCCGTGAAGAGGGCGATGCGGAGGGGCGGCACGGGGCGGGGGAGAGGGCTCGGGCAGAGTACTCAACCTGCGCGCCGAGAGCACGGAGAGCGGGCCCCGCGGTCCGGCGCATCGCCCGTACCGAGGCGGAGTTCGTCGGCGACGAGGAACGACGGCACGCACGAGAGACGGCGCGCCGGTGCTGGTGTGCCACGCCGGCCGCCTCGGGGCAGCTTGCGCTCCTGCGCTCCTGCGCTCCTGCGCTACCCCAGCGCCTCCCGCAGGAACCGCCCCGTGTGGCTCCCCTCGACCTCCGCGACCGCCTCGGGGGTGCCTTCGGCGACGACGAACCCGCCGCGGCGCCCGCCCTCCGGGCCGATGTCGATCACCCAGTCGGCCGCCTTGATGACGTCGAGGTTGTGCTCGATGAGGACGACCGAGTGGCCTGCCTCGACGAGCGCGTTGAAGGCCGCGAGCAGCTTCTTGATGTCGTCGAAGTGGAGGCCTGTCGTGGGCTCGTCGAAGAGGTAGAGCGTGTGGCCCTGGTGCGTCTTGCTGAGGTGCGCGGCCAGCTTCACGCGCTGCGCCTCGCCGCCCGAGAGCGTGTTCGAGGGCTGGCCGAGCGTGAGGTACCCGAGCCCGACGTCCTGGAGCGTCTTCAGCTTCTTCTCGATGCGCCGCTGGCCGGCGAAGAACTCGACCGCCTCGTCGACGGTCAGGTCGAGGATGTCGGCGACGTTCTTGCCCTTGAACCGGATCTCGAGCACGTCCTGCTTGAAGCGCTTGCCGTGGCACGCCTCGCACTCGAGGTAGAGATCGGCCAGGAACTGCATCTCGACCTGCACCACGCCCTCGCCCTGGCACGTCTCGCAGCGCCCGCCGGGCACGTTGAACGAGAACGTGCCGGCGCGGTAGCCGCGGATCTTGGCCTGGTGCGTCTCGGCGAGCAGCTCGCGGATCGGGTCGAACGCCTTGATGTAGGTGACCGGGTTCGAGCGTGGGCTCTTGCCGATCGGCGTCTGGTCCACCATCTCGACGTGCTCGATCCGCTCGTGGCCCTCGACCGTGTCGTGCGTGCCCACCTTGCCGTCGACGCTCTCGCCCTTGAGCCGCTTCAGCGCCGCGTAGAGCGTCGCGTGCACGAGCGTCGACTTGCCGCTGCCGCTGACGCCGGTGACGACCGTGATCGCGTCGAGCGGGAACGCCACGTCGACCCGCTTGAGGTTGTTGGCGCGCGCCGTGCGGACCGTCACCGCGCGCTCGGGGTCGACCGCGCGCCGCGCCTCGGGGACGGGAATCGTCTTGCGGCCCGAGAGGTAGGCGCCCGTCAGCGAGTTCTTGTCTTCGAGGGCCTTCTCGAACGTGCCCTGGAAGATGACCTCGCCCCCGAGGCGGCCCGAGCCCGGCCCGATGTCGATGATCTGGTCGGCGCGGCGCATCATCTGCTCGTCGTGCTCGACCACGAGCACCGTGTTGCCGATGTCGCGGAGCCCCTCGAGGATCGCGATCAGCCGGTCGTTGTCGCGCGGGTGGAGCCCGATCGTCGGCTCGTCCAACACGTAGAGGCTGCCGACGAGGCTCGACCCGAGGCTCGTCGCGAGGTTGATCCGCTGCGTCTCGCCGCCCGAGAGCGTCATCGCGAGGCGGTCGAGCGTGAGGTAGTCGAGCCCGACCTGCACGAGGGTGTCGAGCCGCTTGCGGATCTCGTCGAGGAGGCGGCCGGCCACCTCGGTGTCGTGGTCCGACAGCTCGACCGCCTCGAAGAACGCCTTGGCGTCGGCCGTCGTCAGCTCCGCGATCTCGCCGATGTGGGTCCACCGCGGAGTGTCGCCGTCGGGGCCGAGCGCCGGGCCGCGGAGCTTGACGTGGAGCGCCTGCGGGCGGAGCCGGTAGCCGTCGCAGGCCGGACAGGTGGTGTAGCCCCGGAAGCGGGCGGCGTAGATGCGGTAGTGCATCTTGTACGCCTTCTTGTTCAGGTAGGCGAAGAACCCGTCGACGCCGACGTAGTCGCCCATCCCCGTCCACACGAGGTCCTTGTGCTCCTGCGGCAGGAGCATGTACGGCGTGTCGAGGTCGATCCGGTGCTTCCCCGCTTCGCGGAGGAGCGCGCGCTGGTGCTTCGACCAGGTCTCGGTGCGGAACGGCGCGAGGGCGCCCTGGCGCAGCGACAGCTCGGGGTTGGGAACGACGAGATCCGGGTCGATGCCGGGCACGCGGCCGAAGCCCTGGCACGCCGGGCACGCCCCGAGCGGGCTGTTGAACGAGAAGAGCTGCGCCGACGGCTCCTCGAACGTCATCCCGTCGCGCTCGAAGTGGGCCGAGAACGCCAGCGTCTCGTACGGCCCCGAGGCGGGCGCGGTCACCACGACCGCCCGGTCGTCGCCCTCGCGGAACGCCTGCTCCACCGAGTCGGCGATGCGGTTGGTCGTCGCGTCGCTCGCCTTCGTCGCCAGGCGGTCGACCAGCACGAGCAGCCGCGCGACGGGCGTGCGGACCGCCTCGGGGTCGGTCTCGCTCAGGTCGACCACCTCGGGGAGGGCGCCCTTGGCGGCCTGCTTCTCGGTGGGCAAGGCCACGAGGCGGAAGAAGCCGCGCGCACGGAGGGCCTCCAGCTCCTCGACCTTCTTGGCGCCCTTGTGCTGCGGGAACGGGAAGCAGAGGTAGAACCGCGTCTTCTCGGGCAGCGCCGCCTGGATCTCCTCCGCCGACGACCGCGGGCTGTCCTTGGTCACGACCTCGCCCGAGATGGGCGAGATGGTGGTCCCGACGCGGGCGAAGAGGAGGCGGAGGTAGTCGTAGACCTCGGTCTGGGTGGCGACCGTCGAGCGCGGGTTCTTGGTGCCCGTCTGCTGCTCGATCGCGATCGCCGGCGCGAGGCCCGTGATGAGGTCCACGTCCGGCTTGTCCATCCGGTCGAGGAACTGGCGCGCGTAGGCGCTCAGGCTCTCGACGTAGCGGCGCTGGCCCTCGGCGTAGATCGTGTCGAAGACGAGCGACGACTTGCCGCTGCCCGACGGCCCCGTTACGACGACGAGCTGCCGCTTGGGGATCGTGACGCTGACGTCCTTCAGGTTGTGCTGCCGCGCGCCCTTGACCACCAGCTCGCGCCCGACGAAGCGGTCCTTGGCCTTCGCTGCGCCGTTCTTCGTCGTTTTCGCCTTCGTCGTCTTGGTCTTCCGCCCCGAGGCGGTCTTCTTCGTTTTGGGCGTCGCCTTCTTCTTCGCCGTCGTCTTCGCCATCGGAGCGTGTGGGGGAAGGGGGGAGGCGGGCCGCCTCGGGGCGCCAACGCGCCGGAGGCGCGGAAGATGCCGGGCCGGTGTGAAAGCGTCGTGTCAGCGTACCTCGCCTCGGGGTGTTTGGCAGGCCGCTCGGAACCGACGCAGCGAGATCATGCACCCACGATGCGAATGCGGTGCGGCTCGGCGAGGAGCAGCGTCCCCTTCAGCTCGTTCGGGGCACGCGCCTCGAGGAAGGCAACGAGGCGATCCATGATCGCCGGGATGGCCTCCGTGCGCCCGCGGACCTGAAGCGCGACGATGCCCAGCGTCGCGGCAGGCGGGTAGGCGACGATGTCAGCGAAGTCGCCGTCGAGCGTCAGAAGGACCGCACCGAGCGTTTGCGCCTCGGCGAGCACGTCGGGGTCGGGCGCGTCGGGAGGGAGGCGGTCCCGCAAGCGGATCACCTCGTGGCCCGCGTCCCGGAGCGCGTTCTGGGTCGAGGTGGAGACGCAGTGGTCGGCGAAGAACCGCACCCGCTACGCGGCGACCTCGAAGTCGGCGAGGGAGCGTGCGTATGCGAGGCAGGCCGTGACGTGCTCAGCCGTCACGTCGGGCAACTCCTCTGCGATCTCGTCGGCTGTGCGGCCCTCAGCGAGGTACCCGAGCACGAGGCTGACCGGGATCCGGGTGCCGACGAGGCGCGGCTTCCCACGGAGGACGTCGGCCGTGCTCGTGATGTGGGGGGTCCAGTCCATTCGTCGAGAACGTTGAGTAAGGGGCCAACGCACTGGAGGCGTAGAAGATGCCAGACCGGTGTGAAAGCGTCGTGTCAGCGCCGCCTCGGGGAGAGACGCCGCGGCGGCCGACGCTGGCCGGGGGAGAACGAGCCCTCGAAGCGGAATGCAGCGGCGACGGCAAACGGAGGTGAACCCGGACATGAAGAGCGAGAGCCCGTCCTGATCCCTTGCCGTTCGGAATCGCGTGGTGAGGACGAGGCGCACTGTGCGCCCCGTCTTCCACCTCCCTGACTCCCCATGACTCGTTCGCTCCTCACCGGACTCCTGGCCCTAGCGCTGTCGCCTGCGGGCGTCTCCCAGCCTTTGGGCTCACAGGCCGATGCGATCTCTCCCCGTTCCGCAGCGTCCGCCTCCACCGGTGGCGTCAGCGCGTCATTCACCGGGGACCTGGCCGGTCGGCCCGTGTTCGACCGCCCTGACTGCGTGCCCGACAACCCCACCGATCCGTCGTCGCAGTGCTCGACCTCCCGGACCGACGTTCCGTGGGAGGTCCACCCGTTCTCGATCACCGCGGGCGGGACGTACGTTCTCACAGGCACGTGGTCCGGATTCGACGGATACCTCCTGCTGTACCGCGACGAGTTCGTCCCAGGCGACCCAAACCGCGACATCATCGGCACGAACGACGACTTCGAAAACACCGGCCAGAGCCAGATCGTCATCGACCTGACGCCGGGGCGCTACGTGCTGGTCACGGCGGGCTTCAGCGCGGGCAACAGCGGCACGTACTCGGGGACAATCGTCGGCCCCAGCGGCGTCATCGAGGTGGTGAACCGGGGGCCGAGTGTGGCGCGCTACTCGGGCGCGACGACCGACGGCACCGCCCTCCGGCCGATGAGCTGCGCCTCGGACCTGACCGACCCCCAGACGCAGTGCTCGGTCAGCACGTCGCCGGTGGCCTATTCGTCGCGGTCGATGCTCGTCTTCCAGGACGGCCTCCACCAGGTCCGGTCGCGCCAGAACGACGCCGACGCCGTGATCGCCGTCTACGCCGGCGGGTACGACCCGGAGAACCCGCTCGACAACCTCGTGGCGTACGACGACGACGACTTCGACACCCGGTCGTCGGCCGTCGCGTTTGAAGCGAGGGCCAACGAGGTGGATGCTGACAACGAGTCCCCGATCGGCTACTACGAGGTCGTCACGTTCGCCTTCTCGGCCGGGGCCAGCACGACGTTTGAAAACGAGCTCCGTCCCGTCTCGCGGAGCGACGGGAACTCGGGATTTGCGACCGGCTACCCGTTCGCCGACCGCACCAGCGGCGAGCTGACCGCCGCGTCCGCCTCGGGGCCACGCGTGTCGTGCTCGAGCACCTACCCGCCGACCCCGGCTACCGAGTGCCAGACTTTTGGTGAGCGTCCCTTTGCCGTCCGATCGTTCACGCCGTCGGCGAGCGGGTTCGTCAACCTGTTCTCGGCCCAGCAGTTCGATGGCGCCATGCTGCTCTACCGAGGCGGCTACGATCCGGCGAACCCGCTGACCGACCTGGTCGCCTACGTCGACGACGGCAGCGGTGGCATCGGCACCTCCAACCTGTCCGTCAACGCGGCGGCGGGCGAGACGTACGTCGTGGTGCTCCGCTCGCTGCCGACGACGAACCTCGGGCGATTCACGATCTCGGCCTACGCGCAGAACGGAACGCTCTCGTTCGCCCTGCCCGTCGCCAACGAGGCGGCGGAGGCAGCGCCCGCGCTTGCGCTCGGCATCGCCCCCAACCCGGCGGTCGACGCCGCCCGGATCACGCTCACCCTCGACCGCCCCGGCCCCGCCTCGGTGACGGTCTACGACGTGACCGGCCGCGAGGTGCTCCAGGTCGCCGAGGGCCCCCTCGGCGCCGGCATGCACGACTTCTCGCTCGACGGCGGGCGCCTCGCGCCGGGCCTGTACGTGGTCCGCGCCCACGCCGGCCCCGAGGTGGTGACCCGGACGCTGACGGTCGCTCGGTAGGACCACCTCGATGGACCCGAGGACGCCTCCGGTGGCTGCGGCTGCCGGGGGCGTCCGGCGTTCAGGGCGGGCGGCCGCCTCGGGGCGGTGGCGCCGGCCCCGAGGCGGAGGCATCTTGGCCGGACCCCGCCCCCGACCCGTGCCCGACGACCCGTTCCGCCACGTCCCTGCCTCGCCGACCAACCCCGGCGCGCCGGCCGCCGCCCGCGACTTCGACGTGGCCGACCTCTACCGCGAGCGCCCGCCCGAGGCGCCCGCCGACGCGGCCGAGGCGCTGGGCGAGAAGCTCCGCCAGGCCTACTTCTGGATCGCCAACACGGCCATCATCTCGCCCTACTACGACATCGAGTATGGCGACGAGCCGCCGGCCGCGTACACGTTCGGCGACACCGACAGCGTGCTCACGCTGCCGTCCGGCCAGAGCTACTCGAGCTTCGTGCTCGTGCCGCTGCTGACGCTCGCCGTCCGGCGGCGGTGCCTCCTCGTGGGCGGGCCGGGGCGTGGCAAGACGGCCACGGCCGTCCTGATGGGCCTCCTCGCCGGCTACTCGCGCCGGGACGTCCGCCGCGCGATCCAGCACGGCCAGCCGCAGATGACGCTGACCGACCTGCTGGGCAACCCGCTCCCCAAAGACCTCGTCGAGGCCGACGACATCGACGCGATCCGCATCGCGTGGCGGAGGTGGCTCGGGATGCGCGTCAAGATCATCGACGAGTACAACCGGATCCCGACGCGCACCCAGTCGGCGCTGCTCACGCTTATGGGCGACGGCTACGCCGAGGTCCTCGACCAGGTCTACGAGTGCCCCGAGGCGGCGTGGTACCTCACGGCCAACGACGACGCCGGCGGTGGCACCTACGCTGTCATCGAGGCGCTCCGCGACCGGATCGACGTGGTGGTCAAGGCCCTCCACTTCTCGCCGCGCTTCCTCGACGACCTGCTCGCGCGCGTCGAGGCGCACGTGCGGCCCGAGGACGTCGTGCCGCCCGAGATCGTCTTCACCGAGGCGGAGCTGGACGCGGTCGACGACGCGATCCGCGCCGTGCGTGTGCCGGATGCTGTCCGCCGCCGGCTGACCTTCTTCGCCAGCCAGTTCGAGTTCTTCGAGGGCGCGGCCGCCCAGTTCGAGTACAAGACGAAGGACACCGTCAAGCTGTCCGGCGGCGACGTGGCCCGCCTCGGGGAGCGCGACACCGGCACCGACCGCCTCGCCGACCTCGGCGCGCAGACCCTCGGTGGGCTGTCGGTCCGCGCGCTCCTGTCGGTGCTCGTCTACGTCAAGGCCATCGCCTTCTTCCGCGGGCGCACCGAGGCGGACCTCGAGGACGTGCGCCAGATCCTGCCGTTCGTGCTCCACGACGCGCTCGTGCCCAACCCCGACGCGCCGTTCTTCGAGCAGCCGGGCCACGCCGTCTACCGCCTCGACCGCGTGGGCTGGGTGCGCGAGCTGTTCGACCTCGCCTGCGCCGAGTACGACCGCCTCGACCGCGACCGCGACGACCCGGTGGCGGAGATGGAGGCCGAGTTCGCGCGCGGGCTGGAGGGCCTGGGCGCGCGCGAGGTGCAGGCCCGCCTGACGGCCATCGAGCGGCTCCTCGCCGCGTGGAGCCGCGGCCGCAAGCTGACCGGCCACCTCTACGACGACCTCCTGAAGCTCAAGTACCTCCACCAGCGCTACACCAACTACCTCCGCTGGCTCGAGTGGAGCGGGCGCTCGTGACGCGCCTCGACCCGGCCGACCCGCTCGCGGTCGCCCTGGCGGCGGGGCGCGAGCGCTGCAACGCCCTCTTCGAGGCGGCCCGCGCCCGGCGCCCCGACCTCACCCCCGAGGCGGTCTTCGCGGCGCTCACCGAGGCGGCCGGCCCGGTCGTGCGCCAGAGCCCGGCGCCCGAGAGCACACTGCACGCACTCTACCCGCACGTGCTTGGCGCCGTCGGGCAGGGCGGAGGCGTGGAACAGGCCTGGACGCGGGCGCTCGCCGGCTGCGCACCCCACGTCGCGCGCGAGCCCGGCCGCCTCGGGGCTGCACTCCTGGAGGCCGTCCGCCGCCTCGACGCGACGTCGGGCGCTGACCCGAAGCGCTGGGCTGGTCGCTTGGTCGATCTCGCCGACCAAGCCACAGACGCCGACGCCCTCCTCGACGCCGGTGCCGTGCTGGCGTGGCGGGAGGGGCTGGTCCGGTTCCGGAGGGCCGCCCTCGATGCGTGCGCCCGCCTCGACGCGCCGCTGGCCCTCGCCGCGCTCGGTCTCCCCGAGGCGGACCCGGCCGAGCGGCCCACGATCCTCGACCGCCTCGGGGCCGACCCGTGGTGCACGCCCGCGCGCGCCGCCTCGGGAGCGGAGCCGGCGGCGCTGACCGTGCGGACCGTCTGCGGCGGGTTCTCCAGGCTCGGCGGCCCGTTTCACCACCCGCCGACCGTCGCTGCCGAGGCGGATCGGCTGCTCGCGACCGACGGCGCCGGCTGGTGGCGTCTCCACGCCGACGCCTTCGGGACGGCGTTCGAGCGGGTCGAGGCGCCTGCGTCGGCAGCGCAGGGCGACGTCCGCCTCGGGGCGGGCGGGCGCGTTCGGTGGGCCGGCACCGAGGCGGTGGTTCCGCCCCTCGCCACGGCGCCGAGCGCAGCGGCCACCGCGACGACGCTCGCCGTCGTCATCCCGACGTCGCATCGGATCGCCCTCCTCGCGCGCGCATGACGCCCTCCGGTACCCCACGATTCGGCGCGCTCGGCCTCGGCGACCTCCGCGAGGCGTGGGAGGCCGCGTGGGAGCCGGCGCTCGCGTGCTGGAGCCCATTCACGCGCCTCCGCCGCCCGACGTGGTGCCTTACCGAGGCGGACGAGAAACGCGAGGGGCTGACGGGCAGCTTCGCCATGATCCGCCTCGACGACCACGCCGTCGTCATCAGCCTGCGGCAGGTCGCCGAGCAGGGCCTGGGCGCGTTCGCGCGCGAGATCCTGGCCCACGAGATCGGCCACCACATCCTCGCGCCGGGCACGCTGGACCGCCACGCGCGGAGCCTCGCCCACGTCCGCGCCGGGCTGCCGTCGGTCGAGCACACGGCGCCGTACGTCGCCAACCTCTACACCGACCTCCTCATCAACGACCGGCTCCAGCGGCAGAACGAGCTGGACCTCCTCGGGGTCTGGCGCGCCCTCGACAGCGGCGCGGGCGCTGCGCTGTGGACGCTCTACCTCCGGATCTACGAGGTGCTGTGGGGGCTCCAGAGCGGCACGCTCGCGCGCGGCGAGCGGACGCCCCGCCTCGACGCCGACGCCAGCCTCGCGGCCCGGCTCGTCCGCGTCTACGGGCGCGACTGGCTCGACGGCGCCGGCCGCTTCGCCACCCTCTGCCTGCCCTACCTTCTCGACGACGCCGCGGCGGCCGAGGCGCTCGCGGCGTGGCACGACACGGCGCACGCCGGGCGCGGCGACTTCCCGGCGGGCCTGACCGAGATCGGGGCGAGCGAGCGCGATGGCGCGATCCACCCGGCGTTCGACCCGCGCATCTCGGGCATCGACCCGGCCGACGCCGAGGCGATCCAGGCCGGCGACGGCCTCAGCGGAGCGTCCGACGCGCTGGGCGGCCAGAAAAGCGAGAAGACGCACCGCGGGCCGGTCGAGTACGGCGAGCTGCTGCGGATGGCGGGCCTCGCGGTCAGCGAGTCCGAGGCGGCCGTGCGGTACTACCGCGAGCGGGCCGTGCCGCACCTCGTCCCGTTCCCGTCCCGCCTCGGGGCGGAGGCGACCGACCCGCTGCCCGAGGGGCTGGAGCCGTGGACGGTCGGCGACCCGCTCCAGGCCGCCGACTGGGTCGAGTCGGTCTTCCGGAGCCCGCGCGTGATCCCGGGCTTCACGACCGTCCAGCGCAGCTACGGCCCCGAGGCGGGCGGCACGCCCGAGCGGACGCCGGTCGACCTCTACGTCGGCATCGACTGCTCGGGGTCGATGCCGAACCCGCGGCGGCAGGTGTCGTACCCGGCCATCGCGGGCGCCGTCGTGAGCCTGTCGGCCCTCCGCGCCGGCGCGGCCGTCGACGTGGTGCTCTCAGGCGAGCCGGGCCGGTCGGTCGGGCTGGGTGGCCCGTCGCGCGACGAGGGCCGCGTGCTCGCCCTCCTGACCGACTACCTCGGGACCGGCTTCGCGTACGGCGTCCACCGCCTCGGGGACACGTTCGCCGCGCCGCTCGACCGCCCGACCCACATCCTGCTGATCTCCGACAGCGACCTGTTCTTGATGCTCGACGCCACCGAGGCGGGCCTCGCCAAGAGCTACGGTCACTGGGCGGAGGGCGGCGGCCCGCTCGGGTGGGAGGTCGCCGAGGCCGCGCTCGCGGCGGCCGGTGGCGGCGGGACGATCGTCCTCGAGCTGCCGCCGGACGCTCACCCTGAGGCGGTTGCGCGGCTGCGGGCACAGGGGTGGGACGTCCACTTCGTGCGCGACCAGGCCGAGCTGATCGGGTTCGCGCGGGCGTTCGCGCGCGCCGTCTACGCCGCCGAGCGGGCCGAGCGATGACCGACGGGCCGCCCCTCGAACGCCTCACGCAGCGCCTCCAGGCCTGCCCCGACGTCTTCCTCGACCCCGAGGCGGTCGACGTGGCCGCCGTCCTCGCCGACGCCGCCCGCACGGTCGCCGACGACCCGCTGCTCCGCCTCGGGGCTGCGGCGATGCAACCCGACCGGCCGGTGCGCGCGCTTGCCGTCGCCCTCGTCGGGGCTTGGCTCGTGGCCGACGAGGCGTTCACAGGAGTGGCGTCCGCCGAGGCGGTGACGCGCCTCCTCGCCGAGGACCTCGACGCGCTCGCGGCGGTCGTGCGGCCCGAGGACTGCGTGACCGACGCGGGGCGGCGTGAGGAGATGGTCCGGTTCACGCTCGCCGCCCTCGGTCTCCGCCCGGCCGGCGAGACCGACGCGCAGGCCGCCGACCGGCTCGCCACGCTCGACAGCGCCGCCCGCCTCGCGGTCGTCCGCGAGACGCACGCGGCCGAGGAGCGCGCCCGGCGCGTCCGCGAGGCGATGGCCCGCAAGGCGCGCGAGGAGGCCGCCGCCAAAGCCATGCGCGAATGAGGGCCCACCTACCCGTTTCCGCCTCGGAGCGGGCTGTCTCGGTCTGGGGGGGCCGCCGACCGCGGACCGCCGGCCGCGGCCTCGCGGCAGGACGACGGACCGGGGCAGGACCACAGACCACGGACCGCGGACCACCGGCCGCCCCGAGGCCGACCGCCTCGGGGACGGACAACGGACGACAGACCACGGACGGCCAGAGGGCCTCAGGGCCGACCGCC
>JBCCQJ010000010.1:0-34663 GCA_039024395.1 Bacteroidota bacterium
ACCAGGAGGTGTGGGCGATCAACCTGCGCGCGCCGCCGTAGACTCTGTGCCGGAGTGTCTACGATGTCTTCGTACGGGTGTAGACCATGTCTCCGGTCTGTACACCAGCGGGAGGGGGCCGGGGGGAAGGCGAGCCAGCCAGGCACCGCCTCGGGGGCAAGCACGTCCGAAGCAGCGCCGCCTCGGGGTGGAAGTGGGGCCCATCACGGAGTCACCCGGGTAGAGGGACAACCGCAAGGTCGGCGCAGCCAGGGTGAGGGGACTCCGCCTCGGGTCCGGGCGATGCGACCGGGTCGTCGCCCCCCTCCCAACCTCCCCCCGCTGGGGGGAGGAGACTGTCATTTACCAAGGCGATCGGCTACTAAGGAGATCGGCCGCGAGGCGGAACACACAGGAGGCGGCGGAGGCAGGTGACAACCGCCTCGGGCGACGTCCCATGCCCTACGTCCCACGCACGACGTCCCACGCACGACGTCCCACGCATGACGCCCTACATCGTGTAGTACGTCGGCGCCTCGGGCCCGACGGGCAGGCCGAGCACGAACACCCAGAGGTAGAAGAGCACGATCCAGCCGATGAGGAACAGGATCGAGTACGGCAGCATCGTCGCGATGATCGTCCCGATGCCCATCTTGCGGTCGTACTTGGCCGCGAACGCCAGGATGAGGCCGAAGTAGCTCATCATCGGCGTGATGATGTTGGTCGTCGAGTCGCCGATGCGGTAGGCCGCCTGGATCACCTCGGGGCTGTAGCCGATCAGCATCAGCATCGGCACGAAGATGGGCGCCGTCACGGCCCACTGCGCGCTCGCCGACCCCAGCATGAGGTTGACGAAGCAGCACATCAGGATGAACGGGATGAACACGAGCGGGCCCGTCAGCTCGGCCTCGATGAGGAAGTTGGAGCCGGTCACGGCCAGGATCGCCCCGAGCTGCGTCTGCCCGAAGAAGGCCACGAACTGGGCGGCGAAGAACACGAGCACGATGTAGAGCCCGAGTGTGCTCATCGCCTTCGACATGCCCTCGACGAGGTCGCGGTCGCTCCGGATGGTGCCCGTCACGTAGCCGTAGACGGCGCCCGGGATCAGGAACGCGACGAAGATGAACGCCACGATGCCGCGCAGGAACGGCGAGTTGAGGACCTCGCCCGTCTCGGGGTTGCGCAGCACGCCGCCCTCGGGCACGACCAGGAGTGCCAGCACGCCGAACACGGCGAGCGCCGCCACGCCGGCCCACTTGAGCCCGCGCACCTCCGCCTCGGTGAGCGGCTCCATCGCGTGGTCGTCGTGGACGCTCGGGTCGGCGTTCGTGTCGTCGTAGGCCCCGAGGCGGGGCTCGACGATCTTGGCCGTCACGAACGTGCCCACGCCGGTGATCAGGAAGGTGCTGATCATCATGAAGTACCAGTTCACCGCCGCGTGGACGGTGTACCCCGGGTCGATGAGTTGCGCCGCCTCCTCGGTGATGCCGGCCAGGAGCGGGTCGACGGTCCCGATGAGGAGGTTGGCCGAGTAGCCGCCCGAGACGCCCGCGAACGCGGCCGCCATGCCTGCCAGCGGGTGCCGCCCCAGCGCCAGGAAGATCACGCCCGCCAGCGGCACCAGCACCACGTAGCCCATCTCGGACGCGGTGTTCGAGATCACGCCCGCGAACACGATGGCGACCGTCACGAGGTGGCTCGGCGCCCTCAGCACGATGCCCCGGATCAGCGCCGAGAGCAGCCCCGAGTACTCGGCCACGCCGACCCCGAGGAGGGCCACGAGCACCGTCCCCAGCGGCACGAACCCGGTGAAGTTGGTGACCAGCGTCGAGACGATGTAGCGCAGGCCCTCGCCGGTCATCAGCGACACGGCGCGGATCATGCCGTCGTCGGCGCGCCCGCGGGCGCCCTCGGGGCGCGGGTCCGGCACGGCGAGGTCGAACCACCCGGCGATGCCGCTCACGACCACTACGCCGAGCGCGAAGAGCGCAAACAGCGTGACCGGGTGCGGCAGCAGGTTGCCCAGCCACTCGACGAAGGCCAAGAAGCGGGCGAAGAGGCCGCTCGGCGCCTCGGGGCCGTCGGGCGCGGGGCCACCAGACTCGGGGCTGCCGGGCGCGGGCGCGTCGGCGAGGGCGGGGACCTCCTCGGGGGGCGGGCCGGTCGGGTCGTGCGGGGCGGCGTCGGGCATGGGCGCGGGCGGGAGTCGGCAGACGAGCCGCGAACCTACGGCCCGCCGTCACACCCCGCTCTCCGAGGCGGGCGCGGCACCACGTAAAACCGGCCCAAACGGCGCTCGGAGGCGCCTCGGGGGAACGGACGGGTTCCCCTTTGGCCGGCCAAACGGCTCCCGCCCCCCGAGGCGGTCAAGGGGCACGGGGGCGCCACGATAAGCGCGGCACAGGCCGATCCCGGCCCGCCAGAACCCCCACACCACCGACCCCCAGGGTCCGCTTTCATGTCCTTCCGCATCGCGACCAACACCAACGCGGCCTTCTCGCTGTCGTCGCTCAACAAGACCTCCAACGAGATCGGCATGCGCCAGATGCGCCTCTCGACAGGCAGCCGCATCAACGCCGCCGGCGACGACTCGGCCGGCTTCACGATCGCCAACAAGCTCCGCGCCACCTCCCGTGGCCAGGCCCAGGCGCTCTCCAACATCGGCGACGCCAAGTCGATGCTCGCCGTCGCCGAGGGCGCCCTCGGCTCGACGATGGACATCCTGCAGACGATGAAGGAGAAGGCCGTCCAGGCCGGCAACTCCTCGATGGGCACCGAGGAGCGGGCCGCCATCCAGAGCCAGGTCGACGCCCTCGCAGCCGAGGTCGGCGACATCCTCGGCGGCGTCGACTTCAACGGCACCGCCCTCTTCAGCGACTCCGAGGCGACGAGCTTCAGCTTCCAGGTCGGCGACGCCTCGGGCGACACCTTCGGGACGTCCATCGCCCAGATCGGCGTGAGCACGCTCGGCCTCGGCACCGTCGCTACCGCCGACGCCGACTCGACGGCCGCGGTCAGCAACGTGACCGACGACGACGCCTCGAGCGGCACGTTCGCCGCCGCGATCGCCGACCAGACCACGTACACCGGCGCCTCGCGGAGCGCTTCGTTCACGGTCGAGAGCGACGGCGGCAGTGGCCTCCAGCTCAACGACGGCACGAACACCTACGCCATCGACGGATCCGGCGAGGCCGTCGTCGACGGCGTGACGATCGCGCTCACCGACCAGGCCGCGGGCGACTCGTTCGACGTCGCGTTCGGTGCCGCTGTCTCGGAGGGCGACGTGACCGGTGGCCTCGACCTGACCGACGACACGGGCGTCGCGTCTGCGCTGACGACCATCGACAGCGCGATCAGCTCGGTCAACCGGAGCGCCTCGAGCCTCGGCGACGTGCAGAACCGCCTCGACTTCAAGGCGCAGAACCTCGAGACGTCGATGAACAACTACGACGCGGCCCGCAGCCGCATCGAGGACGCCGACTTCGCCAAGGAGCAGATGGAGATCGTCAAGCTCCAGATCCTCCAGCAGACCGGCTCGGCGATGTTCGCCCAGGCCAACGCCGCGCCGCAGTCTGTCCTCTCGTTCTTCTAGGCGAGAGCGACCAGGACAGGGCTCCCCACGGACCCTGGTTCTGGCGGCCACTCCGGGACCCTGTCCCCCCTCCGGCTCGCCGGCGCACTGCGCTGGCGGGCCGGTCTGGTTTGAGCCCGCCTCGGGGGTGGAGGTCTGGGAGGTCCGATGGAGAAGAGGTCCGGAGGGTGGAGACCTGGAAGGAGTCCTGAGTCAGAGGAGCGCCCTCAGCCCTCTGTTCTCCCCGTGCCGCTCCGCCTCGGGGCGGGCACCGCCATTCCCCCTTCCGCACCTCTCTGAACCTCCGCACCTCACGAACCTCCGCACCTCTCCCTCCTCCCCGAGGCGGCCCCGCTTAAGGACCGGCGCGCCGCCTCGATACGCAGGGAAATCCTTCCCCCACACCGATGACGTCCCCCCTCCGCCTCTACCAGCAGCAGGCCGTGCTCTCGGCCTCCCCGGCCGAGCTGATCGAGAAGCTCTACGGCATCGGCGTGACGGCCGCCCAGCAGGGCGACGCCGTGCGCACGCGCCGCGCCCTCGTCGAGCTGTCGTCGGCGCTCGACGCCGAGCGCGGCGGCGAGGTGGCCGAGGGCCTGCGCGACCTCTACGACTACGCCCTCCGCGCGACCAACGAGGGCGACCTCGACACCGTGGCCGAGCTGCTCGCAGGGCTCCGAGACGCGTGGCGCCAGGCGACGCTCGCCCCGGCCTTCGCCGCCTAGCGACCGCCATGACCGCCAACGTCTCCTCCCTCGCCTCGGCGGGTTCGCTCTACGAGCAGCTCATCGGCCAGGTCATCGCCATCGAGTCGCAGCCGCGGCTGCGGCTGCGGACCGAGCAGACCGAGCAGAACGTGTTCAAGGGCGTCCTGAGCGACCTCTCGAGCACCGTCTCGCGCCTCGACACGCTGCTCACGCAGTTCCGCGACCCGCTCCAGTCGCCCTTCGCGGCGCGGTCGGCGACCGTGGCCGAGGACGCCGGCTTCACCGCCTCGGCGAGCGACGAGGCGGCGCCGGGCCAGAGCACCGTCCGCGTCGACCGTCTCGCGCGGGCCGACGCCCGGCTCTCGAAGCAGATCGCGTCGGCCGGCACCGACCTGGCCGCCTTCTTCGTCGACCCGGGCGACCCCGGCGATCCCGGGGGGCCGCTCGGCGTGCCACCGCCGACGCCGCCCACGCCCGACACGATCGGTGCACGGTCGTTCTCGATCCAGGTCGCCCAGAGCGAGGGCGACCCGGTCGACATCGCCGTCAGCTACACGCCCGACGAGGGCGCCACGAACGACGACATCCTGGCCGGCGTCGCGGCCGCCATCAACGACGCCGTCGAGGCGGCCCGCACCGCGGGCGACCTCGAGGCGGGCACCGGGGCCGCCGCCTCGGTGGTGCGCGAGACCGGCGACACAGCCCGGCTGAGCCTGCGCAGCAGTGCGACCGGCTTCGGCAACCGCCTCTCGTTCACCGACACCGACGGCCTCTTGGCCGAGCTGGAAGTCGACCGGACCGACGTCCGCACCGGCACCGGCGGCGGCGCCGTCTACGCCGTTGGCACCGGGCAGGCCGACTCGGACCTGAGCGCGGCCCTCACCATCGACGGCCTCCAGATCTACCGCGACGCCAACACCATCGACGACGCGCTCTCGGGCGTCACGCTCACGCTGTCCTCCGTCTCCGAGGCGGAGTCGACGCTCGACGTCGGGCCGGACGTGAGCGGGATGCGAAAGCAGGTCGAGGACTTCATCGCGGCCTACAACGAGGTCTCGACGTTCATCGGCTCGCGGTCGACCGTCGACCCCGAGGGCGAGGACCGGGGCGCGTTCGTGGGCGACAGCGGGATGCGGAGCTTCCGCCTCGGGATGCGCGGCGACCTCGCGCGGACCGTCGACGACGCCGGCGACCTGACCTCGCTCGCCGACCTCGGCATCACCACCAACCGCGACGGCACCCTCGTCCTCGACGACCCCTCGGCCCTCGACGAGGCGCTGGCGGCCTCGCCGGGCGCCGTCGGCGCGCTGTTCGGCGGCGAGGACGGCCTCGCAGCCCGCCTCCAGAGCCGCACCGAGGCGCTCCTCGGCGACTCGGGCACGATCGAGCAGCGCAAGGACATCATTGACCAGCGGGTCGAGCGCCTCGACGCTCAGATCGAGCGGTGGGACGTGCGCCTCGAGCGCCGCGAGGAGACGCTGCGCGCCCAGTTCGCCCAGCTCGAGGAGATCACGCTGCAGGCCCAGAGCCAGCAGGCCTCCATCCTCGGCCTGTTCGTCTTCTGATGGACGCCCTCCTCCACGTTCTCGACCTCGGCGACCGGCTGATCGACTCCCTCGACGCCGGCGACCTCGACGGGGCCACGGCCACGCTCCGCGAGCGGGAGGCGATGATCGCGTCGCTCCTCGACGCCCCGCCGGCCACGACGCCGGCGCAGGCCGAGCGTGCGCGCCAGCAGGAGGCCCGCCTCGGGGTCGCGCTGCACGCCGCGCAGGAGCGGCTCCGCACGACCGCCGGCGGCGTGCGTCAGACCGCGACCGCCGCTGCTCGGTACAGCCTCGCCCCCGCAGCGGCCCGCCTCGACACCGCCCCGCGAGGGGTCTGAACTTTTTTCCGTGGGGCCTGCTTAAGGTTCCGCCCGCCCTCTCGATCCACAGGGTAGACCGCTCGTCACCACCGGAGCGGTCGCATCTCCTGATCCCATGAACGTCCAGCCCTCCTCCGATCCCCGCGCCTCGTCGCCGGTCGTCCAGACCGGAGGCGTCCAGGCCGACGGCGCTCGCCAGACGCCGTCCCCGCCTGCCGCGCCCGCCGCCCCCGAGGCGGCGAGCGACCGGGTCGAGATCTCGGCCCAGGGGCGTGCCGACGCGGTCGCCCAGCGCCCCGCCACCGGCGCCCCCGAGGTCGAGACCGCCCGCCTCGCCCTGCGCTCGGCCGACAGCCTCGACGCGGCGCAGCTCCATGACCTTCGCGAGAAGGTCCGCACCGGCTACTACGACCAGCCCGAGGTGATCGGGCGCGTGGCCGAGGCCGCCGCCCGCGACCTGAGCGCCTAGACCAAGCGGCAGGTGCGTGGTTCGTGGGACGTGGGGCAAGTGCCCCGGCCTTGGCACGCCGCATTGGCTACGCCCCCACGTCCGACGGCCCACGCCCCAGACTCTCCGCCTCGGGGCGTCCCACCACCCCGGCCCCGAGGCGGACCCGTTCCTCTCCCCCACCGGGGACCTTCGACCGACCGCCGCGGGGCGCCCACCACCCCCCGCCCCGAGGCGGTCGGCCGTCGGTTGCAGACGAACGCACCTCGATCCGAGGGACCGCCAGCGGTCGTCCCTCCATTCCTCCGCGCGCGGAGCGCGCCCTCCATTCCTCCGAGCGACCCGAAGGGCGCTCGCTACTCGATAAACCCCTCCTCGCGGTAGCGCTTGAGCTTGTTGCGGATCGTGCGGTCGCTGATGCCGAGCCGCTCGGCCGCCTGCACCTGGTTGCCGTCGGTCGCCGCGAGCGCGTCGAGGATCATGGTGCGCTCCATCTCGTCGAGCGTGGTCACGGCTCGCGGGCGCGCGGCGAGGCCCGCCGGCCCCGGCCCGTCGATGGGCGCCGCGTCGCTGAGCAGCGCGTGGTCGACGTCGCCCGCCTCGATGACGTCCTTCTCGGCCGAGAGCACGACGCCGCGGTGGACCATGTTCTCGAGCTGGCGGACGTTGCCGGGCCAGTCGGCCGCGGCGAAGCGGTCCATGAGCGCCTCCGCGATGTCCTTGGGGCCGTAGCCGTAGAGCCCGCGGTACTTCTCGACGAACCGCTCGGCGAGCAGCCGCACGTCGTCGCCGCGGTCGCGCAGCGGCGGCAGCGACAGCGGGAACACCGAGAGCCGGTGGTAGAGGTCGTCGCGGAAGTCGCCCGAGGCGATGGCGCTCGTCACGTCGCGGTTGGAGGTGGCCACCACGCGCACGTCGATGCGCACCGGCCGGTTGGCCCCGACCGGCAGCACCTCGCCCTCCTGGAGCACGCGCAGCAGCTTGGCCTGTACGGCCGGGTCGATCTCGGTCACCTCGTCGAGGAGGAGCGTGCCGCCGTCGGCCTCCTCGAAGACGCCGGTGTGGTTGCCCGTCGCGCCGGTGAAGGCGCCTTTGCGGTGGCCGAAGAGGGCGCTCTCGACCAGCTCGCGCGGCAGGTTGGCGCAGTTGATGGCCACGAACGCGCCCGAGCGGCCCGACTGGGCGTGGAGGTAGCGCGCCATGACCTCCTTGCCCGTCCCGCTCTCGCCGTGGATGAAGACGGGCGCCTGGCTCCCAGCCACGCGGTCGGCGAGGTCGCGCAGGCGAACGATGCTCGGGTGCTCGCCCACGAAGGCGACCGCGCCCACCGTTCGCGTCTTGCGCACGCCGCGGGCCCCCGAGGCGGCGCCCCCCGAGGCGGGGGCAGCGGTCGGCGCCGGGGCCGCCTCGGTGCGGCGGGCGCGCCGCGCCTCGATCTGCTTCATCACGCGCTCGGCGAGCGCGTCGGACGAGAACGGCTTAGGGAGGTAGTCGACGGCCCCGCTCGCCATCGCCTGCACGGCGTGCTGCACGCTTGCGTGGCCCGTCATCATGATGGCCGGCATCTCCGGGTAGTGCTCGCGCGCGTGGGCCAGGAGCGCGAACCCGTCCATGTCCGGCATCTGGAAGTCGGTCAGGAGGAGGTCGAACGGCGACTCGCGGAGCCGCTCGACCGCCGCCAGGGCATCCCCGACGCTGACCACCTCGACGCCGCGACGTTCGAGGAGCTTTTCGACGACCGTCCGGAGGGGGAGTTCGTCGTCGACGAAGAGGACGCGCGCTGCCAATTTAGAGTCAACCTGCATATTTGTGGCGACGTAGACGATCCAGGGCCAACATGAGATCCACGCCTGCCAATGTAGGTGCCTTTTCGGCCTCAGGGCGCCCCTGAGACGGAAACCCTTTCCCCGAGGCGGCGCATCGTTCCCCTTCGCCGGTGTGAATCGCCCGAGCGGGGCGCGGCGGGCACCGATTCCGGGCCGTGGCACGCCGTTCGCCCGGGGCAGCAGAGCCACACCGCCTGTCTCCCCGTGGACACCGCCCCACTCCGCCTCCTCCAGAACGCCATGGGCGCCTACGAGCTTCGGCTCCAGGCCCTCAGCGCGAACGTGGCCAACCTCGACACGCCGGGCTACACCCGCCTCGGGGTCTCGTTCGAGGAGACGCTCCAGCGCGCCCGCCGGACGAAGGCCGCCGACGCCACGCGCGTCGAGGGCCGCCTCGTGGCGGGCGACCGGCCGCCGCTGCTGGAGGACGAGCTGATGGAGCTGGCCGACACCCAGATGCGCACGCAGCTCGCTGCGCGCGCGCTCTCGGAGCACTTCGGCCTGCTGCGGACGGGCATCACCGGCCGCCCGCGGTAATGCTCACCCCGATCCGCAGCCTCGGCCCGTTCCGCACCGCCGCGCGCGGCCTCGAAGCCCAGCGCATCGCGATGGGCGCGGCCACCGAGAACATCGCCAACGCCACCACCACGCGCACCGAAGACGGCGCGCCGTACCAGATCAAGCGCCCCGTCCACGAGGCGGCGCTCGGGGGCGGCGCCTTCGGCGTCGTGCTGCGCCAGACCGAGCTGCCGCTCCAGCGGCCCGACCCGCGCCACCTCGACGGCGTCACGCTCCGGCGCGTCGAGGGCGGCGGCGACCTCGGCCCGCGCACCGAGGTGGTGGGCGAGGACCGGGTGCGGCTCGAGTACGACCCCACCCACCCCGACGCCGACGAGCGCGGCTACGTCGCCTACCCCGACGTAAACGTCGTCGAGGAGATGACGCGCCTCATCTCGGCCAACCGGATTTACGAGGCCAACCTGTCGTCCGTCCAGGCCGCCAAGGAGATGATCAAACGCTCCCTCGAGATCTAGGCCGTAATGACTCTCAACCTGATCGACGCCCACGGCCCCGATTCCGCCCTCGCGTCGTCCCGCTCGTCGTCCGGGGCTCTGGGCCCCGCCCTCCTCTCGCTTCTTGCGAGGACAAAATCTGGCCTCGTGTGCGCCTGATCCCGTGAGTGTCATTCCGACCTAAGCCCATGACCATCCAGACCTCCCCCTACGCCCTTCCCACCCTCGCCACCGCCTCGGGGCCGCGCACCGCGCTCGCCGCAACCTCGGCCACTTCCCCCGAGGCGACCCTCAGCGCGGCGGAGCAGGCCGAGATCGCGAGCGCCTTCCCGGCCCAGCCGGAGGTCGCGCACCGGCTCTACGGCGCCTCGCGCGAGGTGCAGGCCCCGCCGCAGCTCGGCGCCCGCCTCGACCTCTCGGCCTGATGTCGACCGTCGCTGCCATCGCCGCGCGCGCCGCCCAGACCGGAGGGCCGGTCCGCATCCAGAGCCTCCCCTCCGAGGGGACGGCGGCGCGCCCGACCGGCCCGGCCTTCGTCGAGACGCTCGGCCAGGCGATCGACGACGTCGACGCGGCGCAGAAGAACGCCGACGGGCACGTGGCCGCGTTCGTGGCCGGCGAGACCGAGAGCGTCCACGACGTGATGATCGCCCTCAACCAGGCCGAGCTGCACTTCCAGCTCCTCACCGAAGTCCGCAACAAGCTCCTCGACGGCTACCAGGAGCTGATGCGAATGCAGGTCTAGGTCGTGGGTCGTAGGGCGTGGGACTCCCCCGCCGCCCTACGCCTACCGCCCACGCCCTACGCACGACGCCCTACACACTCATGCTCGACCAAGCCCGCCAGTCTCTCGGCCAGCTCCCGCCTGCCCGGCTCGCCCTCCTCGGGGGCGTGGTGGTCGGCGTGGTGGCGCTCCTCCTCGGGGTGGCGCGGTGGGCGACGTCGCCGGACTACGCGCTCCTGTTCGGCAACCTCTCGGCGGCCGACGCCGGGGCGGTCGTCGAGCAGATCGAGACCGAGGGCATCGCCTACGAGCTGCGCGACGGCGGCACGGCCGTCTACGTGCCGCGCGACGACGTCCACGCGCTGCGGCTGCGGCTGGCGAGCCAGGGCGTGGTGTCAGACGGCGTGGCCGGCTACGAGCTCTTCGACGCCGGCACGCTGGGCATGACCGACTTCATGCAGCGCCTCAACGTGAAGCGCGCCCTCGAGGGCGAGCTGTCGCGGACGATCGCGTCGATCCGGCAG
This sequence comes from Bacteroidota bacterium, assembly GCA_039024395.1. Lineage (GTDB taxonomy): Bacteria > Bacteroidota > Rhodothermia > Rhodothermales > Rubricoccaceae > Rubrivirga. The sequence goes on from JBCCQJ010000010.1 coordinate 10,660, forward strand.
GTCGAGAGCGCGCGCGTCCACCTCGTGCTGCCCGAGCGAAGCCCGTTCCGCGACCAGCAGCAGGCCGCCTCGGCGTCGGTCGTGCTCGCCGTGCGCGGCGCGCTCGGGCCGGACCAGGTGGCCGGCGTGGCCGGGCTCGTCGCCGGCGCCGTCGAGGGCATGGCGCCCGCCGACGTGACGGTGCTCGACGAGGCAGGCCGGATGCTGACCGGGCCGGGCGCCGCCGAGGCGGGCCTGACGAGCGGCCAGCTCCGCCTGCGGCAGGAGGTCGAGGAGCACCTCGCCGAGGCGGGCCAGTCGATGCTCGACCAGATGCTCGGGCCGGGCCGCGCCGTCGTGCGCGTGGCGGCCGACCTCGACCTGTCGCGGACCCAGACCGAGACGCGCGCCGTCGACCCCGAGGCGCAAGCGCTCGTGTCGGAGGAGCGCCAGGAGGAGGTCGGCGCGGGCGCCGGCGCCACGTCGTCGGTCCGCAACTTCGACTACACGCGCGAGACGCGCGTCTCGGAGCAGGAGGCCGGCACGGTGCGCAAGCTGACCGTCTCGGTGCTCCTCGACGAGGCCGCGCCGCCCGTCGGGGCCGCCGCCGACGAGGCGGCCGACGAGGAGGCCGCGCCGACGCCGTTCACCGACACGCAGCTCGGGCAGATCGAGAGCCTCGTCAAGAACGCCGTCGGCTTCGACGAGGCGCGCGGCGACCGCTTCGCGGTGCAGCAGATCCGGTTCAACCCCGAGGTGGCCGCCGGCGGGGGCATGCTCGCGGGCGGCTGGACAGACTGGGTGCCGGTGATCGTCCGCTACCTGCTGGTCGGCGTGGCGCTCCTGCTCGCCTACCGCCTGCTCAAGAGCCTCGTCGCCCGCCTCGATGAGCTTCCGGCGCCCGCCCCCGAGGCGGCGCCCGTGCTGGCGCAGCCCGAAACGAGCGGCGATGGCGCGGCCGGTCCCCTCCCCGCCCCGCGCGCGGTGATCGAAAACGTCGACGGCGACCCGTACGCCGACAAGCTGTCGCCCGAGGCGCGCGAGCGGCTCGGCGACGAAGACCTCCTCGCCGGCGTCGCCGCGCACGTGCAGGAGCAGCCGGCCGTGGCGGCCGAGCTGGTCCGCGACTGGCTGCGCGACGACGCCGTTGCCGCCTGATGATGCGTCACGTTGTCCCCGTGAAGTCGTGCTCGGTTGCGTGTTTCGTGTTGCGTGACGTCGCAGCCGACCACGCAACACGCAGTACCTGACGCACCTGTCAGCATTCGATTGAGAAGCCACGAGCCCATGTCGACGCCCCCTCTTACTGGTGCCCAGCGCGCGGCCGTCCTCCTCGTCTCGCTCGGCGTCGAGACGGCGAGCCAGCTCCTGGCCGAGCTGAGCGACGACGAGGTCGCGCAGGTGACCGTCGAGGTGGCGCGGCTCCAGAGCGTGCCCGGCGCCGCCGTCGAGGCCGTGCTGGCGCAGTACCGCACGGCCGCCTCGGTGCCGACGCCGGCGACCGCGCAGGGCGGGCTCGAGACGGCCCGTTCGATCCTGGGCGGGCTCGACGGCGAGCGCGCGAAGGCCATCCTGCCGCGCGTCGAGGCGGCGACCGAAGGCACCGGCTTCGACCTGCTGGCGAGCGTCGACGCCGACCGCCTCGCGGCCTTCCTCGGCGGCGAGCACCCCCAGACGACCGCCGTCGTGCTCTCGCGCGTCAAGGCCCGCCAGGCCGCCGACGTGCTGGCCCTCCTCCCCGATGTGGTCCGTGCCGACGTGGTCCGCCGGCTGACCTCGCTGGCCGAGCCGAGCCCGGACGTGCTGCGCGACCTCGACGCCGCGCTCCGGACCGCCTTCGGGGCCAGCGACACCGAGGCGGGACCGTCGGGCGCCAAGCGGGCCGCCGACATCCTGACGCAGGCCAGCCGCGAGACGGGCCGGGCCATCCTCGAGACGCTCCAGGCCCAGAACCCGGATCTCGCCACCGAGATCGAGGACCTCCTGTTCGTCTTCGACGACCTCGCCTCGCTCACCGACCGCGACCTCGCGCGCGTGCTGGCGGGCGTCGACCAGACGGCCCTCGCCAAGGCGCTCCGCGGCGCCGACGAGGCGTTCCGCGAGCGGTGCTTCGCCAACGTCAGCGAGCGCGTCTCGGCGTCGCTGCGCGAGGAGATCGAGCTGTCCGGCCCGATGAAGGTGGCCGACGTCGAGGACGCCCAGCGGACCGTCGTCGAGGTGACGCTGTCGCTCGCCGAGAAGGGCGACATCACGCTCGGCGCCCCCGAGGCGGAGGACGCCGCCGAGGTGATCTGATGGTGCGGCTCACCCTCTCTAGCAGGTGCGTGGTTCGTGGGGCGTGGGACGGATCCCGCGACCACGGCGTGCTGCATCGGAGGCGTCCCCACGCCCGACGGCCCACGTCCCAGACGGGGACCGACAACCGTCCTGTCCATCCGATGGCCGCACCCTCGACATGACCGGATCGCCCTCTGCCCGCATCGTGCGTGGCGCCGAGGCGGCGCCGTTCGAGTTCCCCGCCGTCGGCACGCCGGCGGCGACCGCCTCGGGGTTCGTCGCCTGGGGCGCCCCGGCCGACGACAGCGAGACCGCTCGCGAGGAGGACCGCCGGGCGGCCTACGAGGAGGGCGTCCGCGACGGCCGCGCCGAGGCCGAGGCCACGTGTCAGGAGCAGATGGGCGCGCTGCGCGCGGAGATGGAGCAGGCCGAGGCCGCCCACGCGGCAGCGGATGCCGAGGCCCAGAAGCGGATCCAGGCGACCGCCGAGACGCTCTCGAACGAGTGGTCCGAGGCCGTGCGTGCGCTGGAGCCGCGCCTCGTCGAGTTCGCCCTTCAGGTGGCGACGAGAATGCTCGGCGCGCCGCCCTCCGAGGCGGCCCGCATGGCCGGCGTGCAGGCCCTCAGCGAAGCCGTCGACACGCTCGCCGACGGCAACCCGACCACCATCACGCTCCACCCGGTCGACCTCCTGGAGCACCAGGAGAGCGGCTTCGCCGACACGCTCTCGGGCGCGCACACGCTCCTCCGCTGGGAGCCCGACAGCACGCTCACGCCCGGCGACTGGATCGTCTCGACCCCCGAGGCGGCGGTCCGGCGGATCACGTCCGAGGCGCTGGCCGCGCTGCGCGACCGCCTCGGGATGGGGGCGCCGTGAGCTTCCTCGACCACGCCCTCGCCGAGGTCCGGGCGGCCCCGCCCGGCGCGCTCAGCTACGGGAAGGTCCGCTCGGCGACCGGCATCGTCGTCGAGGCGACCGGGCTGGACGCCGCGATCGGCGAGACGTGCCTGATCCGCGACGAGGCGGGCGGCGCGCCCGTCGAGGCCGAGGTCATCGGCGTGCGCGGCTCGGCGGCGGTGCTGATGCCGCTGGGCGACGCGACCGGCCTCCGCGCCGGCAGCCTCGTCTCGCGCGCCGCACGACCCCACGACGTGCCCGTGGGCGACGCCCTCCTGGGCCGGGTGATCGACGCCTCGGGGCGGCCGCTCGACGGCGGCCCGCCGCTGGCGCTGACCGAGACGCGGCCCGTCCGCGCCGAGCCGCCGGCGCCGCTCGACCGGCAGCTCATCTCGGAGCCGCTCCGGACGGGCGTCCGCGTGATCGACACCACGCTCACGCTCGCCAAGGGGCAGCGCGTGGGCATCTTCGCCGGCTCGGGCGTGGGCAAGAGCACCCTCCTCGGGGCCATCGCGGCCCGCTCCGAGGCGGACGTCAACGTGATCGCGCTCATCGGCGAGCGCGGCCGGGAGGTGCGCGAGTTCGTCCACGACACGCTCGGCGAGGCGGGCCTGGCGCGGTCGGTCGTGGTGGCCGTCACGGGCGACCAGGCGGCGCTGGCCCGCGTCAAGGGGGCGCGCGTGGCGACGGCCGTCGCCGAGCACTTCCGCGACGAGGGGCGCGACGTCCTGCTGATGATGGACTCGGTGACGCGCGTGGCGCAGGCGCAGCGCGAGATCGGGCTGGCGGCCGGCGAGCCGCCGACGACGCGCGGCTACACGCCGAGCGTGTTCGCGCTGCTGCCGCGCCTGCTCGAGCGGGCCGGGCCGGGCCAGACGGGCACCATCACGGGCCTGTTCACGGTCCTCGTCGACGGCGGCGACCTCGACGAGCCCGTCGCCGACGCCGTGCGCGGCATCCTCGACGGGCACGTGGTCCTCTCGCGCGCGCTCGCCGACCAGGGCCACTTCCCGGCCATCGACGTACCGGCGAGCGTGAGCCGCGTGATGCCGCGCGTGACGACGCCCGCGCAGCAGGAAGCCGCCCGCGAGGCGCGCGCGCTGATTGCGGCCTACCGCGAGGTCGAGCCGCTCGTCCGCGTCGGCGCCTTCGAGCGCGGGCAGGACCCCGAGGCCGACCGCGCGGTGGACCTCCAGCCGGCGCTCAACGCCTTCTTGCGGCAGGGCGCCCACGAGGCGGCCGAGCCCGACGCCGCCGACCGCCTCGCGGCCCTCGTCGCCCGCCCCGAGGCGTAGCTCCCCCGGCGCGATCCCGCCGGGTGCGGATGGTGCGCCGTGGGGGAACGATTCCGTCGGATTCCGGCCGCCTGAACGGGGATCTCCGCGTCGGCCGCCTCGGGGACGCCTCAGCGCGCGGGTTCGGCCTGGCCCTTGCCCTCTTCTGTGCACGCCTTCGATGGGCGTCTCTTCCCTGGAAATCGGCTCACTCGTCAGCACCTCTTTCCAATGTCCGGAAACCGTTTCCACAAAACGCTCGCCCCTGTTCAGCTCCTGCGCGACCGCGAGGCGGAGGCCGCCCGCGACGCCTTCGGGTCGGCCATCCAGGCCCGCACGAAGCAGGAGGAAGCCGTCGCCGAGGCGGAGTCAGCCCTGGAGGCCCGCCTGCACGCCACCGCGATGACGGCCGCCGTGTGGCGGCTCCGCGCCGACGCCGAGCACCGGACGGCCGCCCACGCCGCCCTCGCCGAGGCGCGCCAGCAGCTCCGCCACCGCCTCGACGCCGAGGCCGCGTCGCGCCGCGACCTGGCCGGCGCCACGATGCGGCAGGAGGCCATCCTCGATCTCCGGGCCTCGGCCCAGAAGGCCGCCCGCGCCGAGCGCGCCCGCCGCGAGACGATGGCGCTCGACGACATCGCCGCCTCCCGCACCCTCCGCCCGGCCGCATAGAGCGCCCTTCGGTCGCTCGGAGGAATGGAGGGCGCGCTCCGGGCGCGGAGGAACGACCGCTGATGAAGTCCCCGAGCGAGGTACTGTCCTCGCACTCCCCTACGATCTACTCTACACCGTGAAAATCGCCCTTTCCGTTGTCGCCCTCGCGGCTCTCGGGATCGGGAGCTGGTTCGGGATGCAAGCGCTCCTGGCCCCGCCGCCCGCCTCGGAGGAGGCCGCCGCCGAGGTGGCCGCCGACTCGCTCGGCACCGACTCGACGCAGGTCGCGCTGGCGCCCCTGGCCGACGAGATGGAGGCCCTCTCGGCCCGCCTCGCCGTCGCCGAGGCGGCGGCCGACTCGCTCCGCCAGCTCCTCGACGACCACCGCACCCTCACGGAGGACGCCCAGGTCGACGCCGCCGCGCTGGCGACGACGCTGACGAAGATGGAGGACGCCGACCTCGAGGCGGTCGTCCAGCGCCTCGACGGGCGTTCGTTCGTGCAGCTCTACGAGGCCGCCTCGTCGCGAAACCAGGTCCGCCTGATGGGCTCGCTGACGCCCGAGCAGGCCGCCTCGTTCATCCGTGTCCAGCTCCCCGGCGGCGCAGCACGGACCGTCTCGACGTCCCTCCCCGACAGCGTCTCGGCGTCGTGAGGGTGTCTCCGATCCAGGCCCTCGCGCCGGCCGGCGACCCCGAGGCGGAGGCCACGCCGGCCGCGCCGGGCTTCGCGGTCGCCCTCGCGACGGAGGCCGGCGACGCCGCCCCTCGCCGCCCCGAGGCGGAGGCCACGCCGGCCGACCCCGAGGCGACACCCGAGCCTCCCGCCTCGGGGCACGCCCCGCTCGTGCTCGCCCCGACTCTCACGCCCCCTGGACGGTCGTCCCAGGCATCGGCCGATGCGGACCCGGACGCTCCGCCTCTCCCCGAGGCGACTCGGCTCGCGTCTCCACCGAATACCGATGGCCCGGACGCGCCCGTCCTGGCCAGCCGGACCGCCTCGGAGCCAACAGAAACGCAACCGATTCGCGCCGGCGCTCCGCTCGGCGCCGCCTCGGGGCCGGGGACCGGCCCCCTCTCTCCTGTCAGAGGCGAGGCCGAGACCCCGGCGCCTCCGATGCCCGCGCCCGGTGCTCGCACCGAGGCGGCGCACCCTGACCTCGCGCGTCTCGCCAGCACCGAGGCGAACGAGGGCCTCGCGTCTGCGCCTCGCACGGTCGCCCCGGACGCCGCTTCACCGACCCGCCTCGGGGCCGACGCGGCTCCTCTGCGCGACGCGACCCGAGGAGGTACATCCCTTACCCTCGCATCCAGACCCGCCGCCGAGGTGCCGCCTGCGGAGCTGGCTCGTCCGGCCCAGGGGGTCCCGGCTGCGAACGAGACGACCACACCGCCCTCCCCCCTCCCACGCGTCGAGGGCGCCGCTGCCGCGCCGGTCGCGGCCCTGGCCGTGGCGCCGGACGTCCGCCGCATGCGGACCGCCTCGGGGACTGACGCGCCCGATGGCCTTTCTGGCATCGACGCGGCCGAGCCTGTCGTCTCTTCTGTGGAGACGGACGCCGATCCGGCTGAGACGGTCGAGGCAGTTCCGGACGAACCGAGATCACCGCGCGAGGCGCGCCCGGCGCTCGCCCCCGACACCTCGCCCCTGGCAACCGCCGGCCCCGAGGCGGCCCAAATGGTCCGCCTCGATGCGGCCGGGACGCCCCCGGCACACGCGCCCGCCGGAATCTCAGCGCCCGTCCCTGACGCCACGTTCCTGCCGCTCGCCGAGGCCGCACGGCCCGAGGGCATGACGGTCGAGGCCGCGCCCGTGCTCGCCCCCGAGGCGGCCGGATCGGCCTCGCGCACCGCCTCGGGGTCGGCGCCGGCGTCGGCGCTGCCGGCCCGTCTCGCGGTGCCGACCTGGCTCGGCCCGCTGGCCTCGGCGACGGCGCCGGGCGTCGAGGTGGCCCTGGCCGACGGCGACGGGCACGTCCGCCTCCAGACCGAGCGCAGCGTCGAGGGCCTGGCGGTCGTGGTCCGGTTCAGCGACCCCGAGCTGGGCGCGCTCGCCGGTCTCCACCTGCGCCAGATCGCCGACGCCCTCGAGGCCCACTTCGCCGAGCCGGTGCAGCTCTCGCTCGACCACCCCGGCGCCGACGGCGAGGGCGCGCCCTCCGACCGCGGCCGCCGCGCCGGCCCCGAGGCGGACACCGCCTCGACGACGGCCTCTGCCGCAGTTCCCGCTTCCTCCCGCCCGCTCGGCCGCACCGAGTGGATCGCCTAGCCCCCTCCCCATGACCCCTGTCTCCTCCGCCTCGACCGCCTCCGGCTTCATCGGGCAGGCCTCCCTGTCGGCCTCCGGCAGCGGCGACCTCGACCGCGACGCGTTCCTGCAGCTCCTCGTCGCCCAGCTCCGCAACCAGGACCCGACGAGCCCGCAGGACGGCCACGAGTTCGCGGCGCAGCTCGCCCAGTTCTCGTCGGTCGAGCAGCTCACGCAGCTCAACGCGTCCGTGCAGGGCCAGAGCGGCGAGTTCGCCGCGATCGGCCAGGCGCTCGGCGCCCTCGGCGCGGGGCAGGACGCCCTCGGCGAGCGGCTCTCGTCGCAGATCAACCTCCAGGCCGCCTCGGGGCTGATCGGCCAGACCGTCGCCGTGCGCGACCGTGCGGTGGCGTACGACGGCGAGGGCGCGGCGCCGGTCCAGGTCCGCCTCGGGGGCGCAGCTCGCGAGGTCGAGGTGACGATCCGCAACGAGGCGGGCGAGGTGGTGCGCACGCTGCGCGCGTCGGACCTCGGCGCCGGGGACCACGCGATCGCGTGGGACGGCGCCGACATGGACGGCGCGCCGGCTCCGGCGGGCGCCTACACGGTCGACGTGAGCGCCGTCGGCGCGACGGGCGCGCCCGTCGAGGCGGCCCCGATGTCGACCGGCCGCGTCGACCGCATCACCGTCGACGGCGACGGCCTGGCGCTGTGGGTCGGCGGCCGCGCGATTCCCTTCAACGCCCTCCTCGCCATCGAGGCGGGCTCCTGATTCCTCTTTCCTCCCCCGGGCTCACTCGCTCCACGCCTATGCCATGACCGTCCAGCAGATCGCGGGCCGCGTCGCCCCCCCGCCCCTCCCGGGCGGAGGCCCGCCCGCACCGCCCACGCCCTCGGGGCCGTCGTTCGCCGACCTCCTCGACCGGGCCACGCAGCCGCCCCGGCACACGCTCTCGGCGCACGCCGCGCAGCGCGTCGCCGAGCGCGGGATCGACCTCCCCGAGGCGGCCCGCATCGAGGCGGCCCTCGACACCCTGACCGACAAGGGCGCGCGCGACGCCGTCCTCGTCTCCGCCGACGCCGCGCTCGTCGTCAACGTCCCCAGCCGCACGGTCGTGACCGCGCTGGCGCCGGGCGAGATGGCCGACCGCGTCGTCACCCAGATCGACAGCGCCCTGTTCCTCTAGGGCACCGCCCACTTCGGGTACCGCCCCTCGGGGCGCTTCTTTTCATCCGGCTGGACCCACGCTCCGAGGCGCCGCCTCGGGGCCCGGGAGGCCGGCCCGCGACCGACCGACCGACGTCGCGGCCTACCGACACCCCCAATGATTCGTTCTCTCCGCACCGGCATCACCGGTCTCCGCAGCAACCAGCTCCGCCTCGACGTCATCGGCAACAACATCGCCGGCGTCAACACGGCCGGCTTCAAGCGCAGCCGCGTCCTCTTCCAGGACGCGCTCTCGCAGCGCATCGGCACCGGCGGCAGCCTCTACGGCGACGCCACGCGCAACCCCTCGAACGTCGGCTACGGCGTGACCGTGGGCGCCATCGACAAGGTCTGGTCACAGGGCGCGTTCGAGTACACCGACCTCCCGACCGACCTGGCCATCGCCGGCGACGGCTTCTTCATCGCCGAGAGCCAGCGCGGGCCGGTCCTGACCCGCCTCGGGGCCTTCTCGTTCGACTCGGAGGGGCACCTCGTGACCAGCGGCGGCCTTCGCGCCCAGGGCTGGGAGGCGACGGTAGACGGCGAGATCGTGCCTGGCGCCCTCACCGACATCCGCCTCGACCCGACCGCCTCGACGCCCCCGGTCGTCACCTCGTCGATGACCATCGAGGGCAACTTCGCCGCCGACCGCGAGGTGGGCGACGCGCCGATCGCGCTCTCGTCGGTCGTCTACGACGGCACCGGCACCCCGCACACGCTCGTGCTGACGGGCGAGAAGACGGCCACCGGCGAGTGGACGCTCACCGGCGCCGAGCTGGCGGGCGAGCCGCCGACGCCGCTCGCCGTCCCGACCGACGGCACCGAGGTGATCACGTTCGGGAGTGACGGCCTCCAGACGAGTGCCGGCCTCGTCGCTGTGACCGGCGCCTTCCCCGACGGCAGCCCGTTGGCGATCGACTTCGACTTCAGCGCGCTCACCCAGTACGCCGGCTCGACGACGGCCGCCGTGACCAACCAGGACGGCTCGGCTGGCGGCGAGCTGGTCGACTACGGGTTCGACCAGGAGGGCCGTCTGATCCTGGCCTTCTCGAACGGCGAGCGCCGCGTGGCCGCGCAGGTGGCCCTCGGGTCGGTCGCCAACCCCGACGGCCTCGAGCAGGTCGGCGACGGCTTCTACTCGGCTTCGGTGGCCTCAGGCGAGCTGCAGGTGGGTCGCGCCGGCAACGAGATCCCGGCCGGGGTCGTCGCCGGTGCTCTCGAGGCGAGTAACGTCGACCTCGCCGAGGAGTTCACCGATATGATCGTGGCGCAGCGCGGCTACCAGGCCAACGCGCGCGTGGTGACGACATCGGACGAGCTGCTGCAGGAGACGGTCCAGCTCAAGCGATAACCCTCTTCCCACTCGTGGGAGCCGCGCGGCCCCGAGGCGTCCGGTCGCGGGGCCGCGCTCCGGTTCCCCGAGGCGGTCGGGCGCCGCCTCGGGGCGCGTGATATCGGGAGGGGCCGACGCCCCGAGGCGGGCGGCGGAGGGGGGTCCGGTAAGCCCGGAAGACCGATTCTACAAGCGCTGCGCGTGTCGATGGCTTCCCGCTATCACCAATGCGCGCTGTGATATGGGTGGATCCGGGCTATTATCACGCTCGACCGTCGCGTATGTCCGCCGGGCGCCCGTTATGCGGCGGCCGCTCCACTGAAGTAGTAGTTCTGCAGCCTAGCCGTCGTGCTCGGCCGAACGCTATAGACTCGATCACCTCCCGCAGTGAATAGATACATATTCTTTGCAGTGCCGTACGACTCGCAATCTGCGCCACTGCGAGACGCCGTCAACATTGCAAGCGTCCAGGCAGGATTCGAGCTCATGCGAGCTGACTTCCAGTTTGCTCCTAGCCAAGAGGTGACTAGCAGCATTCGCGAGGCTATCGAACGCTCCTCCTTGGTCATCGGAGACGCGACTGGCCGCAACGCGAACGTGATGCTTGAGCTGGGTTTTGCCCAAGCCATGGGCAAGCCGATCCTTCTGATCACCGAGGATCCTGGAGAGATACCGTTCGACTTGGCCTCGGTCCGGGCAATCACTTATCAGCCGGGAGCTCCGATTGCAAGCCTCGTCGCCCGGCTTGCAGACGCCATAATCGCGACCGCATCAGCGTCTTCTTCCACGTCATCCCAAGGGAACGGATCTCCTGATGGAGGGGGAGCCAGTCGCGACCAAGTATTCTTCAGTTACAGCCACGCCGATGCGGAATACCTTGACCGGATGATGGTTCACCTCCGACCAGTGGAGCGCTCTGGAGCAGTGAACCTGTGGTCGGACACCAAGATCAGAGCCGGGGACAGGTGGAAGGAAGAGATTAGAAAGGCTTTGGATAAAGCAAGAGTCGCTGTCTTGCTCATCAGCGCGGACTTTCTAGCGTCAGACTTCATAGCGACTGACGAGTTGCCTCCTCTGCTTGCGGCGGCAGAACTTGAGGGCGCTCGAATTATACCAGTTGTCGTTAAGCCCTCTCGCTTCCTGAGAGACGACAGCTTGGCCCGGTTTCAAGCTCTAAACAACCCTCGTTTACATATAATCCGCATGGGTGAAGCGGACCGGGAAGAGCTCTATGCCAAGTTAGCAGAGGTAGTTGAAGCAGAACTCGGACTCTGAAAAACCCGGCTGCAGAACCCACCGCTGCAGTCCGACCCAAAGCGTCAGCGATCTCGGCGCGTCCAAGCGTCGGCGTATCCTCCGCTTCGCTCTACCGCCGCGCCGTCAGCTTTGGGCGGCTGAGCGGTCACCTGTTCTACCGCCTCGCCCATGAGATCTGAACTCCAGACTGAACTGGATGCGGCAATACGCCGACTGGAATCCTTCAAGGGGAGAGCAGCCGCTATGCTCGCGCTTGGCAACAAGGGAGTCGATCTACCGCGCCACCTTCAGTTCAAGGACAGCGAGCTTCGCCCGCTAGACGACTCGCTCATAGCACTGGTAGCTCAGATCACTCAATCCGCTAGCATCAGCGCGGCTTCGTGGACTCCGCCAGTTCGCTACGCATACGCGAACTCTGGGAGACCGAGTCAGCGCGGCCAGTGGGATTGGCTGGAGAGGTTCTACGACGGTCTGAGCATGAGCGTGGACTTTCTGGAGTCCCACCGCAGCACTGAGACTGGAGGAGCAGTCTACAACGTGACGCTGGAGAACAGCGCTGGTGTCGCCATCGGTCCAGGAGCGAGTGTGGACCGGACTGAATGGCGACAAGAGGTAGCGCCTGACATGGAAGCTCTGATCGAGGACCTCGCGCTTTTGAGAGCAGCCATGAAGCAGGAAGCCACCTCGGTAGAGCATGACGTCGCTGTCGGCTCAGTGGCAGCAGCAGAGGCGGCGGCTCGGGAGGGTGATAGCAAAGGGGTTCGTAAGCATCTCAAGGCGGCTGGCAAGTGGGCGCTGGATGCGGCAACGAAGATTGGTGTTTCCGCTGCCACAGAAGCCATCAAGGCGTCCCTCAAAGCAGGGGCGGCATAACCCGCGGCTGCAGGCCGACAACGGACTCCAGCACTGTTGCTTCGTCTGGGCATCGGCGTCTACGTTGCCTCTCTCACCGTCCGCGGTCGCTGCCCGTTGCGGCTGAGCCACAAACTGTTACACGGCCTTGCGCTCCGACCTGCCCGCCTACCGCGAACTCATAGCAACGGGCTTCGTCGGCTCGCTCAAGCGGGATGTGCTGATCGAGGCCCGCGACGACTTCGAGTTCCTGTGCCACGTCCGGGCGCGCTTCGCTGAGGCGAGTGCCGCCGCTGCCGAGGTGGCATCCGAATGCACCGCCATGCTCGCCACGGACCTTGTCACGGCCGGGCTCTGCGACCTCCGACCGTGGCCCCCAGACGAGACGTGGAAGAACGAGCCGGCCGCCCTCTCGTTCGACGCCGTCGTCTTCGGAGCCAACAGGTGTTCGGAGGCCGACCGGTCCATCTCGGACCTCGTGCTCACAGTAACCGACGAGGGCGCCGCGTGGGTCGAGCGGTACCGGCGGTTGGTCTCGGAACTGTGACATCGGCCGTGTAACCCGCGCTTGGTATTAGCTGGAAGTCAAGGGGCGGCGGCGATTCCGGCTCGGCCGAACGTCGGTGTGTTCTGTCGCTCGTTCCGTCACCGTGCCCTCAGCCCTTCGCGGTTGAGCGGCCAACTGTTGTTCGCTGTACCTCTCAACCGTTGTGGCCAAAAGCTACCTGGGTCGGATCGACTCGCGCTCCTACTACGAAGGCAGCGCTCCTCAGGTCGTCCTCCGACTCGAGGGGGCCGCGTCGCGTCGGGATACAGAGGTATCCGAGGCGATCGTTGGGCGGGCCCGCGCGATTGCCCGGGCGTACGCGTTGCCGGTCCTCTCCGACGTAGACCTCACGAGCGGCGTTCGGATCTCCGACGCCGAGGCGGAGGAGTTGGCGAGCGAGACGTCGTTCCTGCTGTCGGTGACGAGGGACCCGTTGCTGAGCGACGTGCTCGACGTGATCCGTGCGCTCGCACTCGCCCGCCTCGGTCGCCGCTACGGCTCGCGGTAGCCCCCGGTACAGCGCCGCGCCTGCAGGCTGACCGCCCCGCGCCGCGTTCTCAGTCACCGAGGCGGTCCGTATCGTGCGTTCGCCGGCGTGCCCGCCTCGGGGCGACGGCTGAGTAGCTGTCCGTCAGGAGATCAGAGTGGTCTCTCCTGATGGATCGGCCGATCCGTTATCTGTTCCTCCCTCATCGTGCGCCTCCTCCCTTTCGTGGCCGCCGCCGCCCTCTTCGGGTGCGCGTCCAACCCCGCTCGGACGTCTGCGAGCGTAACCGAGGACAACGCCGTCCTCGCGCGAGCCTACGCTGAGGACCAAGCAGACGCCGAGCGCGCCGCCTTCGTCTACGAGGACGGCTCGGCCATGCCGCTCGACGACCTCCGCCAGCGCCTCCCCTACATGCCCCCGGAGCTGGCCGATGACGTCCACCGTCTCATCGCCGTCGATTCGGTCCTCGCTGCTGACGGCGCCCGGACGGCCAACGACTTTTACCACGCGGCCATGATCTACCAACACGGGGCCGACACGACGTCGTACCGACGGGCATACGACCTCGCGACGCGGGCGGTCGAGTTGGACCCGAACCACGTGGACGCGAAGTGGCTCTCGGCCGCTGCGTGGGACCGGTACCTCGATGCGTCGGGGCGCCGGCAGTGGTACGGCACGCAGTACCGCTGCGACGAGGACGGGCTCCGCTACCTCCTTCCCGTGGACGAAGGCCGAGTGTCCGACGACGAGCGGCGAGCACTCGGGGTGCGCACGCTCGCGGAGGCGAAAGCACTCGAAGGGACCGAATGCGGGAGTCCATAGGAGCCTGCGACATGGGCGACGGATCTGACCGGCTCGTCGACGACACTGCCAGCCCCGAGGCGGCGCCTCTTCGTCTCCCGCCTCGGGGCCGCGCCCGTTTGAGGCCCGGGGGCCGTGCCATCCTCCCTTGCTCTCCCTCACCTCGATGTGGATGGGGGCTGAATCGCAATCCGCTCTGTCGCGCTCACTCTCAACGATGGCAACGATTCTCCTGGAGCATCGCGACCTAGAGGAGCGGCTCGGCCCGGAGTACAAGGACTGGCTCCGCCCGCGTCGAGGCAAGTAGACGGGGCATTCCGCCTCGGGGCATGAGATCGCGGGCGTGGCGCAGGCCCCGAGGCGGCGTCGAATGCCTCAGAGGTGGCCGCGTCGGCAGCGGCTATACTGCGGCGCCTCTGCTCGTGCCCTTCGGTTGTCGAACGGCTCCCTCGCTGCCCTTCTCCCCATGAGCCGTCCGCCCCTGACCGGGACCCTCGACGCCGACGACTTCCTCGACTTCTACTGGCTCAAGGACGAACTCGTCGCGTTCTGCCGCCACGAGGGCCTCCCCACCGGCGGCCCCAAGGTCGAGGTGCGAGATCGGATCGCTGCCTACCTCCGGGACGGCTCGGTGCTCCGCCCCACCCCGAGGCGGACCGGGCCGACGGACCCGATCCCCGCCGTGCTCACGCGAGAGACGCCGATCGGCCGCGGGTGGACGTGCGGGGCGCGGCTCCGGGCGTTCTTTGAGGAGGAGGTCGGCCCGTCGTTCCGCTTCAACCGCGCGCTGATCGACGTCGTCAAGTCGGGTGACGGCCGGACGCTCGGCGAGGCCGTCGACGTGTGGGCCGCCTCGGAGGCGACCCCGTCTCGGCCGATCGAGTCCCAGTTGGAGTACAACCGCCACACGCGGGCCTACTACCAGCAGCACCCGGACGCGACCCGAGAGGAGGTGCTCGACGCGTGGATGCGCAAGCGCGCAGCACGGCGCTCGGAGTGGGATGCCCTGTCAGACCCCCCGGGGTGAACGGCAATCACGCCCTCGCCCCCGCAGCCGGCCCCGAGGCGGCGCTTTTTTGCTCTCCGCCTCGGGGCGGTGCAGCCTCGGGACGGGTGTTTGGGGGCCGCACGTTTCGTGTCCCCGAGGCGGCGCTCTGCCTCGAGGTGCGTGGAATCGGGAGGCGCACAGGCCCTGTGGCGAATCGTTGGTGGGAGAGCCACGAGAGAGGTCCTTCCTGACGAGCCGCCCCTACAGCCCAGAGGTCCCGACTTGGAAATAGAAACCATATCGGTTACATTAACCTTGTGAACAGCCATCTCACCATCGCCCTCCACGTCCTCGGCTTCTCAGCCGCACGAGCCGGGGAGCCCATCACATCCGAGGAACTGGCCCGGACGTACGGCACGAGCCCGGTCGTTCTGCGCCGAGTCCTCGCGAAGCTGCAGCGTGCGGGCTTAATCGAGACGCAGCGGGGCCGGGGGGGCGGCTCGGTGCTTGCGCGCCCCGCTTCGACGATCACCCTTCGGGAGGCGTACGAGGCCGTGGCCGACAACCAGCAAATCCTTCCTCGTCACCCAAGCGGATGTGCCGGGCGCGCCGCCCTCGTGCTCGCGGGCTTCGTCAACGACCTCTGCGCCGATGCGGAGCAGGCACTGCTGGATCGACTGGAGGCTGTAACCGTCGCCGAGATGGACCGACACGTCCGTTCTCAAATTCGCGCACCGGACTAGAGGCGCCTCGGCCCAGGCCATCCGTCCGCTCTCCCAAAATGCAACCACATTGGTTGCCAGGTCTTCCAATCTCCCCACCTCGACCTCCCATGGCTTCGACCCCGACGAAAACGCTCGCGTTCACAACAGCGCACACAGCCCTCCTCAAGATTGCGGCCGTGCTGTGGGTGGTTTGGGGCGTGGTCCACGCCTTCGCCGGTGTGATGACGATTGCGTCTGACCCCGCAACCGGGTTCGGCAACATCGCGGATGCGGTAGACCCGGCGGTCTTTGTGCTGGACTACCCCGACGCCGTCGGCGCTGTGCTCAACCAGCACGGTTGGAATCTGCTCTGGGGCGGCATCGTGACGATCATCGGGGCTGTTTTCATCTGGCGGCGGAACCTCACAGCGATCTGGGTGACGGCCATGGTCGGCGGCCTCCTCGACGTTGGCTACTTCCTGTTCCTCGATCTGGGCGGCCACGTCCGGTTCATCCCCGGTACGCTGATGACCCTCGTCTCGGCGACGGCCATCTTGCTCAGCGGCCGGGTCTGGCTGGCCTACCGCAGCGCGTAGCGCGACGCTGCATTACCGGCTCTCGTCCTCATGTTCGCCTCGACGAGGCGAACCCAAACCACAACCATCGCCCCGGGGTGAAGCACGGGTGTCACCCCGGCCGCCGACCCTGACCGCGCACCTCCGCCCCGCCTCGGTGCCCTTGCCTGCCCCCCCACCCCGCCGGACGCTCGACGCCATCGACCGGGCTGAGGTCGCCGCCGTCTTTGCCGCGATCCCGCCCACCCAGCGCGAGCGGCTCCTGGAGCTGCGGCAGCTCATCCTCGACACGGCCGCCGAGACCGCGGGCGTCGGCCTCATCGAGGAGGCGCTGCGGTGGGGCCAGCCGAGCTACCTCACGACCGCCTCGGGGAGCGGGACGGCCGTCCGCCTCGGGGTGCCGACGGGCGCCGACGACCGGGTGGCTCTCTACGTGAACTGCCAGACGACGCTCGTGGGCACCTACCGCCAGATGTACCCTGACCGGTTCACGTTTGAGGGCAACCGCGCCATCGTGTTCCACGTCGACGACGCGATCCCGCACAACGCCCTCGGCCACTGCGTCGCGATGGCGCTGTGCTACCACCTCGACCGGAAGCGCGCGCGGGCGTAGCCGCCTCGGAGCCGACCGCCTCGGTGTTTACGAGTCTCCTCCCCCCAGCCGGGTGTACAGACCGGGGAGGGGGGCGACAAATCGGCCGCCACCTCGGTGTCGATCAGCCTGAGTGCCCCGAAGCGGCCCAGCGACGGACACGACTCGGCCCCGAGGCGGTGCCGGTCTGGCTCGCCCTCCCCCGCACGCACGGTCTCGTGCGTCCCCTCTCGCTGGAAGGGGGAGATCGACGAAGAGCGCTCCCCCCGAGGCGGCCGGCGCGTGACCCGGGCCGCCTCGGGGCCGGCTGTCGTACCATCGGACCGCCCCGCCTCCCCCCCGCATGGACGACGCCCCCGCCCCCGACCCGACCGTCGTAGCCACGTTGGAAAGCCCCGAGGCGGGCGACCCGGGCGGACCAGGGCGCAAGAGCCCGTGGCGCTGGGTGCCGAGCCTCTACTTCGCCCAGGGGCTCCCGAACATCATCGTGTTGGCGCTGGCCGTCATCCTGTACAAGCGGCTCGGGATGTCGAACACCGACATCGCCCTCTACACGAGCTGGCTCTACCTGCCGTGGGTGATCAAGCCGTTCTGGAGCCCGCTCGTCGATGTGCTCAAGACGAAGCGCTGGTGGATCATCGCCATGCAGGTCCTTGTCGGGGGCGGCCTCGCAGGCATCGCCCTCACGATCCCGACCGCGGCATGGATCCAGGGCACGCTCGCGTTCTTCTGGCTCCTCGCGTTCTCGTCGGCCACGTATGACATCGCGGCGGACGGGTTCTACATGCTGGCCCTGGATGAGGGCGACCAGGCGTGGTACGTCGGCATCCGGAGCACTTTCTTTCGATTCGCGGTGATCGCCGCACAAGGGCTCGTGCCCATGCTGGCGGGCGGGCTCGAGGCGAGCACCGGCCTGGGCGCCATCGACGTGCCGGTCCAGGCGGTCACCGCTTCGGAGGAGGCGCTCCCGCTGCCGGCGCCGCCCGGCACCGAGGCGGACTCGCTGGCCGCCACCGACGCCGGCACCGAGATCCGCTCGGGCGACGGCGCCCTCCAGCTCATCGCCACCAACCGGGCGGCCGAGGTGCCGCTCGCGCTCCGCACGCCCGACGACGTGGCGGCGCTCGTCGAGGCGGTCCACGCCCAGAACCGGGCCGCCGGGTTCTACCCGGCCGAGGACGCCGCCGAGGCGGCCGCCGCCACCGACGACGCGCCGTCGTGGTGGGCGCGGACGGTTTCGGGTCCGCTCGGCGAGGCCATCGCCGTCCTCTTCGGCGAGCCCGAGCCCGAGGTGACCGCGACGGCCGGCAACGTCGGCCTCGTCACGTTCCGCCTGTCCGCGCCCCCCGAGGCGGGCGAGGAGGTGGCGGTCAACTTCGGGTTCGAGGACGGCGACCAGAGCGTGAAGCTGGTCGAGGGCGAGCGGTTCACGTTCACCGAGGCCAACTGGGACCGCCCGTTCACAGCCGTCGTCCAGCTCGACCCCAAGCTGCAGGAGCCGACCGCCGCCTCGTTCCGCGCCACGAGCGGCAACATCCCGCTCGCGTGGTCGATCTCGTTCTTCGTGCTCGCGGGTGCGTTCCTGGCGCTCATGGCGTGGCACGTGTTCGCGCTGCCGCGGCCGGCCAGCGACGTGCCACAGGGCGAGGGCGGCGGGGCCGGCGGCGTCGTGGGCTACGTCCTGTTCCTGGTCGCCTTCATCCCCACGCTCCTCGTCATCCTGGTGCCGATGATGCTGTGGGGCCTCGTCTTCCCGCGGCGCTCCGGCCCGTGGGGCTCCGTCTTCGGCCTCCTGCCGGGCTCGGGCACGCCGTTCGCGCAGACCATCGTCTCGTTCTTCCAGAAGCCCGAGATCGGGATCGCGGTCGCGTTCATCGTCTTCTACCGCTTCGCCGAGGCCCAGCTGGTCAAGCTCGCGAGCCCGTTCCTGCTCGACTCCATCGAGGCGGGCGGGCTCGGCCTCACGACCGGCGAGGTCGGGTTCGTGTACGGGACCGTCGGCGTGGCGTCGCTCACGGTCGGCGGCATCCTGGGCGGCATCGTCGCCGCGCGCGACGGGCTCAAGCGGTGGCTCTGGCCGATGGTGCTGGCCATCAACGCGCCCAACGTGGTGTACCTGCTGCTGGCCGTCTTCGAGCCGCAGAGCTTCGTGCTGATCAACGTGGCCGTGATGGTCGAGCAGTTCGGCTACGGCTTCGGGTTCTCGGCGCTCCTGCTCTACGCGATCTACGTCGCCGACGGGCCCAACAAGACGGCCCACTACGCCATCGCGACCGGCCTCTGGGCGCTCGGCATGATGATCCCGGGCATGTTCTCGGGGTGGCTCCAGGAGATCGTCGGCTACGAGCGGTTCTTCGTGTGGGTGCTCATCGCGACCATCCCCAGCTTCCTCGTCGCAGCGCGCGTGTCCATCGACCCCGAGTTCGGCAAGAAGCAGCCCGAGGCGGCGTGAGGGACGACGGACCGCCGACGACGGACCACGGACCGCCTCGGGGAGGCGCGTTTCGCCGACGGCCGACCGCCTCGGAGACCCCGGCTTCGCAGACCGCCGACGGCCGACCGCAGACCGCCGCCTCGGGGCCACTCGCCTCGGGGCCACTCACCTCGGGGCCTCTCGCCTCGGTGATTGGTCGTCTCCTCCCCCCAGCGGGGGGAGGGGGGGAGGGGGGCGAACACTCGACCGCAGCGCCCGACCCCGAGGCGGATCCCCTCACCCTCTCCCCGAGGAAGAGGGGACGTCGGATTCTCTGCCTCGGCAGTCCTCAAGGAGTCCCCCTCCTGGACAGGAGAGGTGCCGGCTGGCGGGGTGGTCATCCGCCTCGGGGCACGACGACGCTTAGCCCCGAGACGGCGTGCTCGATTTGGTCCACCACCCCTGTCCCCTCCTGGCCAGGAGGGGGACTTCGCAGCGGCCAGCGTTGCGCTCAGCAGAGGCCGAAGGATCTCCGCCGACCGCAGCCTTCATGCGACCGCCTCGGGGCTGTGCTCCGTCCCCACGCTGTGCGCGCCGGAGATCCCTCGGCTGCGGGCTGCGCCCTCCGCTCGGGATGACACCGTGGAACCGTCGCGTTATCCGATGCCTCCCTTCGACCTCCGCCCCTCCCGCCCCGCCGACGCCGAGGCGGTCCTCGCGCTCTGGAACCGGAGCGCCCCGCACGACCCGCTCGCGCCCGCCCTCCTCGCCGAGAAGCTGGCCGACACCGAGGCGGTGCTCGTCGCCACGGTCGCGGGCGACCTCGTCGGGCTCGGCACGGGGGCGCTCTGGCCGACGCCCGGCCAGGTGCGCGGGAGTGTCCGCCTGCTGGCCGTCGACCCGGCCCACCGACGGCGCGGCGTAGGGACGGCCCTGCTCGCCGAGATCGAGGCCCGCCTCGGGGCGGCCGGCGCCGAGGCGGTGCGGCTGGCCGAGTGCGCGCCGAACTACCTCACGCCAGGGGTCGACGTGCGCTACGACGGCGGTCTCGCGTTCGCCACCGCGCGCGGCTACACCGACCTCGGCGAGGCGGTCAACCTGGGCGTGGACCTGCGGGCGGACGATTGGGACACCTCCGCCGACGAGGCCCGCCTCGGGGCCGAGGGCGTGACGGTGCGACGGGCCACCGAGGCGGATCGGCCGGCGCTGGCTCGCCTCCTCGCCGCGACGTGGCCGACGTGGCAGGCCGAGACCGACCGGGCGTACCTCCGCGCGCCGGTCTCGATGCACCTCGCCCTCCGCGACGGCGACGTGCTCGGGTTCGCCGCCCACGACACGAACAACGTCGGCACCGGCTGGTTCGGGCCGATGGGCACCGCCGAGGCGGCGCGCGGGCTCGGCATCGGAGGCGTCCTCTGCAGGCGCTGCCTCGCGGATTCCCGTGCCCAGGGCCTCGACCGGGCGACGATCGCCTGGGCCGCCGCGCTCCCGTTCTACAAGCGCGTCGCCGGCGCCGACGTCGAGCGCCGATTCCGCCGGTTCGAGAAGGCGCTGTAGGAGGCGCTCGAAGGATGCGAGTCGACTCGAACGACGTGCCTCGAGCGCCGAGGAATGGAGGGCGCGCTCCGCGCGCGGAGGAATGGAGGGGACCCATCCTGAACGGCCGTTTCTAGGAACGCCGCCTCGGTGGTGCGTCCATCGTCGGCTCTACTCCGTGAGCCACCCGAGGGCGGCGCGCATCAGCCGCGCCCGCGCCTCGGGGTCCGTGACCGCCTCGATGGGGGCAGAGAGAGCGACGACACCGGGAGAGGCAAGCGCGGCCGGCTCCCGCGATGTCGAGAACCACCCGACGACACGGGCCGCCTCGGTGGGCGCGAGCACGTCGGCCGTGCGGACGGCGTATGCCTCGGGGCCGTAATCGGTCGCGAACGGGGCCTCGCCGTCCGTCCACCGAAGTACGTCCGTCGTGGTGTCGGCCAACGCCGCCTCGACACCGAGGCGGTCGCGAACGAAGGCTGCCGCCTCGGGGGAGGCGAGGGCGTCGCCGGCCCAGTGGGCGCCGGAGACGATCAGCCGGCCGCCGCCGTCGAGGTAGGCCCCGAGGCGGTCGCGCATCGCGGCCGGCAGCGCCTCGAACGCGGGCGGCACGTCGGCGTCCGGGCCGCGCGTGGTCCGCTCGAGCCCGAGCGCGAGGTCGACGAGGTCGTAGTCCCCGAGGCGGAGGACGCCCGCCTCGACGGCCTCGTCGGTGGCCGAGACGAACGACCGTCCGGCTGCGAGCAGCGCCTCGCCGTGCGCGGCGACGTGGTCGAAATCGTTGCCCATGATGCGCCGGCCTTCGAGCGTGCCGAGGCTCTTGCCCCAGCCCGGCTCGGGGTCGGTCGCGTACGGCGCCTCGGAGTCGAACTCGACCTGCGGCCCGACCGTGATCACGCTCACCCCATCCGGCACGCCGACCGGGTCGACGAAGCCGACGCGCCGGGGCTCGTCGACGATGTCCGGCGCCGCGACCCGGTCGAACCCATCCACGACGAGAACCCGGGGCGCGTCGTCGGACGCGATGCCGACCGCGAGCGCCGTCGAGGGCCGGCTCGTCCCGCCCGCGTTCGCCGCCACGACCCGGTAGCTCCGCACAACGCCCGCCTCGGGGACCGGAAGCGCCACCGAGGCGGAGTCGACGCGGACACCCTCGCCCCACCCAAGGTCGCCGTCGCGGGTCTGGACGAGGTAGTGCGTCGGGAGGGCGCTCGGCTCCAGCGGGTCCGGCTGCGGGCGCCACGTCAGGCGGACCGCCTCGGCGCCCGTCCCCAAGGCGGCGATGGTGGCCGCGAGGTGCGTCGGGCGGAGGGGCTGGACCACGAAGGCGTCGCCGCGCTGCTCGGCCAGGAAGCGGCCGACGGCCTTGTAGGTCGCCCGCGCCGCGTCGAAGCGGAAGCGCGGGTCGAGCCCGTACTGCATGTCGAGGAAGTTCTGGTGCGAGAGCAGCTCCAGGAGCGCCGACGGCACGTTGGCGCGCGTCGCCTCGGAGTAGCCGCGGTCCCACATCGGGCGCTGGCGCCACGTCGGCCGCCACGCCGCGCGGAGGTCGCCCACGATCTGCTCCTGCAGGTAGTCGGCGAGGTCGCGGTTGGCCAGCCGCGAGGTCCCGTTGGGGAACGCCCGCGTCGAGTCCATGCCGGGCACGTTGTAGATGAGCAGCGTCCCGATCGTCTCGTCGCGGTCGATGCCGGCGTCGGTGTGCCAGGCCAGCGAGAGGTCGACCGGGATGCCGAGGCCGGGCGCGTCGCGGTGCCCGGTGGGGCCGTAGGGCGCGCCGCGGAGCCAGTTCACCCACTCGCCGCGGCTGCGGAAGTCGTCGACGTAGTCCTCGGTCTCCTCGCCGGTCGTGTTGTAGACGAACGGCGGGGCGCCGGCGAACTGCTCGTAGTAGCGGCCGGCCTCCATCCAGCGCGGCAGGCCGCCCGTGGTGCCGCCGCGCTCGACGTTGCCCATGCCGCCCCCGAAGCGGACCGCGTCGGCCGAGACCGTCCCCTGGCCCGCCCCCGAGAGCCGCACCGAGGCGGGGCCGTCGAAGGCGAACGTGCCGAGGTAGACCCACGTCCCGGCCCCGATCCGCTGGTTGACCTCGAACGCGGACTCGCCTCCGGCGTGGGCGACCGTGTAGCGCGCCGCCTCGGTGCGGTCCGGCCCCGGCGCGTAGCTCACGTGGACGGCGTAGCGGCCCGCCTCGGGGAGGGCGGCCGTCCACGAGGCCTGCCGGAGGTCGCGCGTGCCGGCGGCCGTCTCGCGCGAGCCCCCGAGGCGGAAGGGGTTCTCCTGGCCACGGTACACCTCGCGGAACGCGAACCCGGCCGGGCCGCGGTCCCACGGCCCGGTCTCGGCGTAGCCCTCCGAGGCGTCGTCGACGATCACCTCGAGCGGGTTCGTGTCGCGCTCGCGCGGGAGGAGCGTCACCGCGCCGGCGCGCTCGAGCATCGGCACCAGCTCGTCGACCACGAGGTCGACCGTGAACAGGTCCTCGATGGTCGTGAAGAGGCGCGCGCGCTGCCACATCCAGGTGTCGCGCTCGGCGTTGTAGTACCAGCCGTGGCTGGGCCAGAGGGCGACGTGGCGGCCGGCGAGCCCCGCCTCGGGGGCAGGCAGCGGCCCGAGGGGGCGGACGAGCGGCGGCCCCGTGACGGGCGGCGCGAAGAGGCGTGTCGAGTCCCGGTCGACGGCGGCGCGGGCGCGGTTGGGGACCAGGTCGACCACGTCCGACCCGCGCGTGACCACGCGCACCGGCACCGCTCCGAGCACGCCCCGCAGCGCCCCCTGCACCTCCCACGTGAAGGCGTGCGCCGAGGCGGGCCGGAAGGGCACGTCGCCGAGGTCGCGCGAGAACTCGACCTCGACCGCCCCGTCGGCCACGACGACCGTGTCCACCCCAACGCCGCGGCCGACCGGCACCGCGCACTCCCCGAGGCGGCAGGCGTCGAGGAACCGGTCGAGCGCCGCGCCGATGCGGGCGTACGACGCGAGCACGCGTGCCGACGAGGGCGCCACCTCGGGGGGCGGGAGGGCGCCGGGCACCCCGGGGCCGCTGCACCCGGCCACGGCCAGGGCGGAGAGGGTGGCGACGAGGCGAGACGCGGGCGACATCGAGGCGGGGCGAGGACGGCCCCACGCTACGCACGAGCCGGCGCTTCGTGCCCCCCGCCTCGGGGGCCCCGCCTCGGGGGCCTGGAAGCCTCTGAACAGGAAATAAAAACGTTGCCGCACAAACGGCCCGCCGTCGCTAGACTAGGAGCTCCGTTCTCCCAGAGCCCGCGCGTCGCTCTCCTGGGACGGGGCTCTCGGGTCCGTCCGAGAGGGCATCCACGCCGCAGGCCACACCCCGCCTCGCTGGCCATGTCCTCGTTCCCCGGCACCACCGCCCGCCC
>JBCCQJ010000011.1:0-33011 GCA_039024395.1 Bacteroidota bacterium
CGGGCGCAGCGTCGAAGACCAAGAAAAGGTTTTCACACCATGGTAGCCCAGCCCTGCCGATGCTGCAAGCGATGCAGAGCCAGACGCGTGCAGCGGAACTGCGTGCAGCGGAACAACGCGGCCCTCTCGGTGCCGGGTTCTGTGGCGTCCGCGCCCCCGAGGCGGACACGGCGGCAGGATCGGCTGGCGAGGGAGACATGGGGAACGGCGCAGACGTGACCTGAGGCGTCGGCGTGGGGCGAGTGGGTTGTCGGGAAGGTGGCTCCGCCTCGGGGGCGACGCTCTGCCGAACGCAGGCGGTGGCCGTACGAGCGTGTCGCGATACGCCCCCACGCTCCGTCTCCGAGGCGGCGAACACGCGATGTTCCCTGCGGTCTCGGACGTGCGAGGGGGCGGGGGGCAGCCGAACCGAACACGCCGCCTCGGGGCGGAATCGTGCCCGGCGCGGACCTATCTTCGTCGTCCCCTCTCGTCGCACGTCTCGCATGGACCGGCAGGCCCTCCAGGAACGGTTCGGGATCCTGGGCGACAGCCCGGCGATCCGCCGCGTGCTGGACCGCGTGCGGCAGGTGGCCCCGCCCGACATCACCGTCCTCCTCGAGGGCGAGTCGGGCGTGGGCAAGGAGCTGGTCGCGACGGCCATCCACGGGCTCTCGGCGCGGCGGCACAAGCGGCTCGTCGTCGTCAACTGCGGCGCGATCCCCGAGGGGCTGATCGAGAGCGAGCTGTTCGGGGCCGAGAAGGGCGCCTACACGGGCGCCGTCGAGCGGCGGACGGGCTACTTCGAGGAGGCCAACGGCGGGACGCTCTTCCTCGACGAGATCGGCGAGATGCCGCTCCAGGCGCAGGTCCGCCTGCTGCGCGTGCTCGAGAGCGGCGAGTTCAGCCGCGTCGGGGGCAGCACGACCCAGAGCGCCGACGTGCGCGTGGTCGCGGCGACCAACAAGAACCTCGGCGAGGAGGTCCGCGAGGGACGTTTTCGCGAGGACCTCTACTACCGGCTCTCGACGGTCGTGCTGCGGATCCCCCCGCTCCGCGACCGGCGCGAGGACATCGTGCCGCTGTTCGACGCCTTCGTGGCGCGGTTCGCGCGGCAGTACGACGCGCCGTTCCTCCGCCTCGGGGCGGACGCGGCCGACCTGCTGAGGCGGTACAACTGGCCCGGCAACGTGCGCGAGCTGCGCAACGTGGCCGAGCAGGCCGTCGTGCTGATCCGCCAGTCGCCGCTCACCGCCGAGGCCCTCCGGCCCTACCTCCGCGGCGTCTCGGCCGGCGCCGGGCTGGCGCTGGCCCGCCCGGCGGGCGCCGAGGCCGACGACCGGAGCCTGCTCTACCGCGCGCTCCTCGAGATGCGGATGGAGATGCGCGAGCTGCGGGCGCTGCTCCAGCGCGCCGTCGGCGACAGCATCCCGGCGGTGGAAGACGTCTCCGAGGCGGCGCTCGTCCACGTCCCGCGCGGGCCCTTCGCCGACCTCTCGCCGTTCGCCGACCTCGGCGAGGCCGAGCACGAGGTGGCCTACGAGCCGCCGCCGGTCGACTCGACCTACGAGGCGGCCGACACCGTCTTCGAGGTCGAGGACGCCGCGACCGGGGGGCCCCCCGACTCGCTCCCCGACGTCCTCTCGCAGGGCCTCCCGCTCCCGACGATGGAGGACGCCGAGGCGGCCCTCATCCGCGAGGCGCTGCGGCGCTTCGACGGCAACCGCCGGCAGTCGGCCGAGGCGCTCGGCATCTCCGAGCGGACGCTCTACCGCAAGATCAAAGACCTCGGCGATGACTAGAACAACAGGCAGGACGGCTGTCAGTCCCCGTCTGGGACGTGGGCCGTTGGACGTGGGGACTGTCCGATGCGGCGTGCCGTGGCCGGGGGCTCTTTCCTTCACCCCACGCCGCCGTGACTAGAGCAGCCAGCAGGTTGGTTCGATGGGGGCGTCGGACCCAGGGAGCGTCGGACCCAGGGAGCGTCGCCAGCGGTTGCTCCTCCCATCCTCCGCGCGCGGAGCGCGCCCCTCCATTCCTAAGAGCGACCCGAAGGGCGCTCTAAGGGTCTCCCGGAAGACTCCGCGCGGTCGCCGCGTCTGACACCCACGATGCCGTCCCACTCCCTTTGTCTCCGCCTCGGGGTCGTCGCCGTGGCCGTGCTGCTGGGGCCGGCGTGCGGGATCTACTCGTTCTCCGGCGCCTCCATCCCGGATCACCTACAGTCGGTCGCCATCCCGATCGCCGAGACGCGCGCGACGGGCGGGCCGCCAGGGCTCGACCAGCTCCTCACCGACGCCCTCGTGGGCCGCTTCGCCGACCGGACGCGCCTCTCGCTCGAGCCCGAGGAGGGCGACGCCGACGCGGTCGTCCGGGCCACCATCGACCAGTACGCCATCGCGCCGGCGGCCGTGACGGGCGACAACGTGGCCGCCCTCAACCGGGTGTCGATCTCGGTCCAGGTCGTGGTGGAGGACCAGGCCCGCGACGAGACGCTCCTCGACCGGCGGTTCTCGGCCGCCGAGGACTTCGAGCCCGGCGAGGGCCTCCAGGGCGAGGCCGACGCCTCGACAGCGGCGTTGGAGCAGATCGCGCAGGACGCCTTCACCGCCGCCACCTCGGACTGGTGACGGGCGTGCTCGAGGTCGGGCTCGGCGTCGCCGTCACGATGTACGTGGCCGCGACGTTCGTGCTGATCGCGCTGGCGCTCCACGCCGCGCTCCTCGCCATGCTCCGCCTGCGGCACGGACCGCGTGCCCTCCCCGAGGCGGCGCCGCCTCGGGGGCGGGCATGGCCGGCGGTGGTGGTCCAGATCCCGGTCTACGACGAGCCGCTGCCGCTCGTGGCGCGCGCCCTCGACGCGGCCGTGGCGCTCGGCTACCCTGGCCCCACCGAGATCCAGCTCCTCGACGACTCGCCGCCGGCCGTCCAGCGGCAATGCGCGGCGCTCTGTGCCGAGCGTCGCACGGCAGGCGTACGCCACCGGCCTCGGGCCGACCGGGACGGGTTCAAGGCCGGCGCGCTCGCGCACGGGCTGCGCCACACCGAGGCGGCGTTCGCAGCCGTCTTCGACGTCGACTTCCGTCCGCCTCCCGACACCCTCCGCCGCCTCGTGCCGGCGCTCCTGGCCGACGACGGCCTGGCGTTCGTGCAGGCGCTCTGGACCCACCCCGAGGCGGACCAGACGGCACTCGGGCGGGCGCAAGCGGCCGTCCTCGACCTCCACTTCGCCGTCGAGCAGACGGGCCGCGACCGGGCCGGGCTCCCCATCACGTTCAACGGTACGGCCGGCGTGTGGCGCGTGGCCGCCATCGAGGCGGCCGGCGGCTGGCAGGGCGACACGCTGGCCGAAGACCTCGACCTCGCGCTCCGCGTGCAGACCGCCGGGTGGCGCGCCCGCCTCGTGGAAGGCGTCCGCGTGCCGGCGGATCTGCCGCCGACGGTGGCGGCGTGGCGGCGGCAGCAGGCGCGGTGGGCCAAGGGGCTGGCCGAGGTCGGCCGCAAGCACCTCGGGCGCGTCTGGCGCTCGGGGCTCCCGCGGCGCGCACGGGCCGCCGCCTCGATGATGCCGGCGCTGTCGCTGAGCCTGCCGTCGCTGCTTGCGGTGGTGCTGCTGCACCCGGTCGTCGGGGTGGCCCAGGCGGTGGGGTGGGGGCCGCCGGCGCTCTACGCCTCGCTGAGCGCGGGCTACGTGGCGCTTGCCGGGCTGGTCGTCGCCCACGCGGTCGCTCAGCGGGCGCTCGACCCCGCCTCGTGGCGCCGCAGGATCCTGTGGCTGCCGCTCGTTCTGGCCGCTCCGCTGGCCCTCCTGGTGCCGGCGACGCGGGCCGTCGCCGAGGCCGTGCGCGGCCGCCGCTCGCCGTTCGTGCGCACGCTCAAGCGCCCCGAGGCGGTGGGCGAGGCGGCGACGGCGGAGATCGCCCTGGCGGCCTACACGTGGGTCGGGGCCGGCGCGCTCGTCGCGGTCGGGGCGTGGGGCGCGCTCGTTTTCCAGGGGGTGCTGGGGGCGGCGCTCGTGGGGGCGGCCGTCCTCGCGCGCGGTGTGCGCCGGACGCCAGCGGGCGTCGAGGCGCAGGCGGTGTCGCGGGCGGCCGCGTAGCGGCCGAGAGTGCCTGCGACGGCGTACTTTCCGCCGCACATGGCGTCCCCGACCTCCGACCTCCCCATCCAGGCCGCCGCCCGGCTCCTCGCGCTGGGGCTCCCCTCCGAGGCGGCCGACCGCCTCGGCGCGATCACGCGCGAGACGCCGACCTACGCCGCCGCGCACGTCCTCCACGCGACCGCCCTCGAGTCGGCCGGCGACCCCGAGGCGGCGCTCGACGCTTGGGGCCGCGCGGCGGCGCTCGTGCCGCTGAGCCCGCTCGTCCACCGCGAGCGCACGCGCCTGATGGCCGCGCTGTGGGTGCCCGACGCCGACGACGAGGAGCTTCCGCCGGCCGTGCCCGCGCCGGACGACCTGGAGGAGGACCTCGACGCCGACCCCGACGCGCTCATCGAATCGCTCTCCGGGCTGGGGGAAGACACGGCCGATCCCGCCTCGGAGCCGAGGGATGGAACGCCGGCAGAGGCGCCCACGGCGGAGGCGCCCACGGCGGAGGCGCCCACGGCGGAGGCCGAGCCCATCGACGCGGAGACCGCCTCGGGGCCGGACGATCCCGAGCCCTTCCGCGACGTCACCGACGCCCTCTCCACGGTCGAGCTGCTCCCGCCCGAGGACGGCGACCCCGACCCGGTCCCGGTCGTCCCCGAGGCGGTCGGCCCCGAGGAGGGCGACGACGACGGGTGGGACGTGATCGCCGAGGTGCCCGTGCCGTCGCCGCCGCCGGATCCGCGCGTCGAGCCCGACGTGATTGCGCCGGAGCCGAAGCCGACCGACCCCGAGCCCACCTTCGTCGTCGCCGACGAGCTGGACGCGCTCATCTCGCAGCTCGAAGACGCCCCCCGCATCAAGCCCGACCCCGCCTTCGACGGGCCGTCGGTGTCGTTCGACGGCGGCGACATGAGCGAGATGTATTCCGAGACGCTCGCCGAGATCTACGCCGCGCAGCACCAGTACGTCGAGGCCGCTGTCGTCTACGAGAAGCTGGCGCAGCGCAACCCCGAGGCGGCCGAGGAGATGCTCCGCAAGGCCGCCGCCCTCCGCGACCGCGACTGATGGCCCACCCCGTCGAGCGCCTCCTGCGGCCCGGCCCGCGCGTGGTCGCCGGCCTCATGAGTGGCACCTCGCTCGACGGCGTCGACGCGGCCGTCGTGCGCCTGGAGGGGAGCGGGGCCGGCGTGCAGGTCGAGACGCTCGGGTTTGTGAGCACTCCCTACAGCCCGGCCCTCCGCGACGCGATCGGGGCGTGCGTCGAGACGGCGACCTCGGACGTCCGCCTCGTGTCGCAGCTCCACGCCCGCCTCGGGGTGCACTTCGCGGGGGCCATCGAGGCGGCCCTCGCCGACGCCGGCCTCACGCCGGCCGACCTCGACCTCGTGGGGAGCCACGGCCAGACCGTCCAGCACGTCCCCGAGGCGGAGGACTGCGCCGGCGTGCCGACGCGCTCGACGCTCCAGATAGGGTGCCCAGCCACGATCGCGACCCGCCTCGGGGTGCCGGTGGTGGCCGACCTCCGGTCGGCCGACCTCGCGCTCGGCGGGCAGGCGGCGCCGCTCGCGCCCTACCTCGACGGCGCGCTGTTCGCGCACCCGGCCGAGACGCGCGTGCTCCTCAACCTGGGCGGCATCGCCAACCTGACCGTCCTCCCGCCGGGCGGGCCGCCGCGCGCGGCCTTCGACACCGGCCCGGCGAACATGGTCGTCGACGCGCTCGCGCAGCGACTGACCGGCCGCCGGTACGACGAGGGCGGCGCACTCGCCGCCGAGGGCACGCCCGACGAGGCGCTCGTCGCCGATCTGCTCGCCGCGCCCTACCTCGCGGCGCCGCCGCCCAAGTCGACCGGCCGCGAGGACTTCGGGGCGCCGTTCGTCGAGGCCTTCGTCGCGCGCGGCCCCGAGGCGCCGGCCGACCTCGTGGCGACGGCGACGGCGCTTACGGCCCGGTCGGTCGCCGAGGCGGTGCGCCGGTTCGTCGAGCCCGCGCCGGACCGCGTGATCGCCTCCGGCGGCGGCGTCCACAACCCGACGCTGATGCGGATGCTGGCCGCGGCCCTCGCCCCGATCCCGCTCGAGACGACGGCCGCCCACGGCCTCGACCCCGACGCCAAGGAGGCCGTGCTGTTCGCGCTGCTCGCGCACGGGTGGGCCAACGGCGTGCGCACCGGACTGCCCGCCGTCACCGG
This sequence comes from Bacteroidota bacterium, assembly GCA_039024395.1. Lineage (GTDB taxonomy): Bacteria > Bacteroidota > Rhodothermia > Rhodothermales > Rubricoccaceae > Rubrivirga. Next base: position 6,261 of record JBCCQJ010000011.1, read on the forward strand.
CGCCTCGCGTCCTGCCTTCCAGGGCTCGCTGACGCTGCCCTAGCCGCCTCGGGGCGCTGCGCTCGTGCTCGACCTCGTCGTCTCCGTCCTCATCGGTGGTGCCTCGGCCTACGTGATCGTCCAGTCGGCCCGGGTCGGGTGGGGGAGCCGCCGCGACCCCGACCCCGACGAGGATCCGTTCGGCGACGAGGCGCCGTGGCAGGCCTCGTCCCGGGTCTACGGTCTGGTCGGCTGCGTCCTGGGCGTCCTCGGGCTGGCGGCGGCCGTCGCCATCGCGATCGGTTGACCCTCCGCCTCGGGGCGTGCAACTTCAGGGGACTCTGCCCGAAGAGGGGCGGCGCCCCTCGGCCACGCCACACACACACCGCCATGTCGCTCGCCCAGGACTTCGAACAGAACGACGACCTCGACGCACTCTCGTCGGAGGAGCTGGAGGAGCAGGCGTTCGGACCCGACCCGACGCGCAAGCGGGCGCGTCGCCGACAAGCCAGGCGCCGGGCGAAGACGACCCTGCCGGTCCCCGAGGCGGCGCCTGCCGAGGTGGTGCCCGACGTGGTGCACGTGAGCCTGATGCGGCGGCGGATCCCCAAGAGCAAGGGCACGGCTACGCTCCTCTCGCTCGGCCTCGGGTGGATGGGCGGGCAGCGGTTCTACCTCGGCCACTGGAAGCTGGGCCTCGCGATGCTCCTGTTCTCGTGGACGACGATCCCGGCCTTCCTCAGCCTCATCGACTTCGTGCGGTTCGCGTACATGAGCGACCGGCAGTTCGAGGACCTCTACGAGGACCGTCGCGAGCGCCTGCTCGTGGCGCCGGCGCCGCCCGTCCTGCCGACCGGCGTGGTATCGGGGCCGCGGGCGATTCCGTCGCGCACCTCGTCGTAGGCGGCGTCACTTCACCGCGGCGACAGGCGGCTAGGGGGACACACGCCCTCTCGCTATGCGCCCCGTCGTTCTCTCCGCGCTCGCCCTCCTGCTCGTCGGTTGCGGTCCGGGCTACCGCAGCACCCTTCTGCCGACCGCCGAGGCGGGCGCCCCCCTACCTGAGTACGGCGTCGTCGTGCCGGACGGGTACGAGGTCCTCTCCGTCGATTACGACGCGGCGCTCGTCGGCATCGCGACCGGCAACCAGTTCAGCACGAGGACCTCGGTCAGAGGGCTCGGAGTCCTCGCGGTCTACGCGGTCGAGCGTGAGACGGGCCAACGTGTGGTTCTTGTCTACGACGATCTCGAGGCCCGCCCCCGACCCACGGCTGTGATCCGGCTCGAACCCGAGACCGTCGGCCAGGCCAAGCGGTAGAGACCAGCGCGTTCCGGCCTTGCCCCTGAGGCGGCGGATCAAGCCGGCTGCCTCGGCGAGTGGAGAAACCGCCTCGGTGCCGTACTCTGTCGGCATGAGAGTCCCCCCGCTCCACGTCGCCGCCGGTGTCCTTGGCATGCTCCTGCTCGCCGGGTGCACTGAGCTGAGCCAGATGTTCCGCCCGCCGGTGCCGGTGCCGGTCGAGCCGATGGAGCGGACGTTCGACCTGCCCGAGGGCTACGACATCGTCGACCTCCGCTACGGGTCGGACCTCGTGGCTCGGGACTCGACTGCGTTCGGCGAGCGGACGACGGTGCAGGTCTTCGCCGCGCACCGCGAGACGGGCGAGGAGGTGCTGTTCGTCTACGACCTCGCCGCCGACGGCGCGCGGCCGGCCACGGTGATCCGCTTCCGCCGCGCCGCCCCCGAGGCGGTCGCCGAGGCGGAGCCCGAGCCGGAGCCGACTCCGGTTCCGGTGCGCCGCCGCTGGTAGACCGCCTCGGGGCAGAATGTGTGCTCGCCGCCAACGCGCTCGCCAGAGTATTGCTCAGGATATGCGCAGGCGCCTGACTCGACGCCAAAGATGGATCGTGCCACTCGCAGTGATCGGCGTACTGCTCGTGGGGCTCGCCGTCATCCCTTTAATATGGGGTCTCCGTGCGGTGTTTCTGGATTCGTCCTCGCTCAGCGATGTCGTGTTGGGCGGAGGCGTCGCCGTCGTCACAACGGTTGGCATGTTCCTGTCGGCGGTGTACTGGGTCGCCATGAGTTGGAACCCTGCGTCACCTCGTGCACGGTGGTTCTGGTGGACATCGGCTGTGTTCAACCTCGTCGCGGTCTCGATGTGGGCGTGGGTCTGGGTCGAGAGCCCAAACGCATTCAGCGGAGCGCTTGTCCTGTGGGTCGCCTACGTCGCAGCGGTCAGCTTGTACAACGCGACGCACGGCCCCGAGGCGGACGGGTGGTAGGAAGACCCTGAGGAGAGGGAGCATCAGGGCCGCCTCGGGGGTTGGGACCGGGCACCCCGCCTCCGCGCATGTCCGAGATCCCCGACGCCCAGCCCTTCACGCCCGTCGCCGACGTCGGCGAGTTCGGGCTCATCGACCGCTTGCGCGACCGCCTCGGGGAGGCCGCCGAGGCGGCCGACCTGATCGAGGGCATCGGCGACGACGCGGCCGTCTACCGCGTCGGGAGCGCCGGCTCCGACGGCCCGAGCCGCGTCCACGTCGTCACGACGGATGCGCTCGTCGAGGGGGTCCACTTCGACCGGACCTACGTGCCGCTCCGCGCGCTCGGCTGGAAGGCCCTCGCCACGAATGTGAGCGACGTGTGCGCGATGAACGCGCGGCCCCGCTTCGCGACCGTCGCGCTCGGGCTCCCCAACAACCTGTCCGTCGAGGGCGCCGAGGCGCTCTACACCGGCATGGCGCAGGCGTGCGAGCGCTACGGCCTCGCCGTCGTCGGCGGCGACACGACCGCCTCGGCGCGGCTTACCCTCTCGGTCACCGTCATCGGCGAGGCCCCCGAGGCGGATGTCGCCTATCGCCGCGGCGCGCAGCCGGGCGACCTCCTCTGCGTCACCGGCGACCTCGGCAGCGCGGCGGCGGGGCTCCAGGTTCTGATCTCGGGCAAGGACGCCATGACGGACGGCGATGGCGCCGCCGACGCGCCCCCGCAGCCGGACCTCGCCGAGTTCGCCTACGTCGTCGAGCGGCAGCTCATGCCGCAGGCCCGCCTCGACCGCGTCCAGCAGTGGGCCGAGGCGGGCGTCCGCCCGACGTCGCTGATCGACGTGTCGGACGGGCTCGCGTCCGAGACGCACCACCTCTCGCAGGCCGGGACGGTGGGGGCCGTGATCGACGGCGGGCTGCTGCCGGTGCACGTCCAGACGGCGCTCGCGGCCGAGCGCTTCGACGCCCGCCCCGAGGCGTACGTGCTCTACGGCGGCGAGGACTACGAGCTGCTGTTCACGATCCCCGAGGCGGAGGCCTCGAAGCTGGCCACGGACACCTACGCCGTCGTTGGCCAGATCGTCGAGCCCGACGAGGGCGTGACGCTCCGCCTGCCCGACGGCAACCGGGTGCCGCTCTCGGGCGGCGGGTACAAGCACTACTGATCCGCCTCGGGGGTGTCCTTGTAGGCGAGGCCCCACTGCTGCATCGCGCGGAGGGCGGGCACGAGGCGCTGCCCCTCTTCGGTGAGGGCGTACTCGGTCTTGGGGGGGACGACGGCGTAGACCGTCCGCGACACGAGGCCGTCGGCCTCCAACTCTCGGAGGCGCTGGGCGAGCATCTTGTGCGAGACGCCGGTCAGCCGGCGGCGGATCTCGGAGTAGCGGAGTGTATCGTTGCGGAGGTGCCACACGATGAGGGCCGCCCACTTCGAGCCGACCGTGCTCAGGCACAGCTCGACCGGGCACGAGAACGTGCGGTCGCGGAGAGTGAACGTGGCCATGCTTACCTCGCGGTGAGTCTCCTACTTTCGCGTGCGTTCTTGCGCTTCGGAGAGCAAAGGCCCAATCTAGAGCGGTCACCGCCTCCCCTGGTATGCGCACGCACATCCTGATGGTCGTCTCGAACCCGTCCATGTCGACGACCGTCGGCGGCCCGGTCGGGTTCTGGGCCTCCGAGCTGATCCATCCCTACGACGCCTTCGTCAAGAAGGGCTACGACGTCACGGTCGCGAGCCCGGACGGCGGCCGCGTCGAGCTGGACGCCCTCAGCGATCCCGACGACGCGAGCGGCTACTCGGCCCACGACACGCTGTCGAAGACGTACCTCGACCGGCCCGACGTCCGCGCGCTTCTCGCCGACACGCCCCGCCTCGGGGATCTCGACCTCGACGCCTACGACGCGGTCGTCGTCTGCGGCGGTCAGGCGCCGATGTTCACGTTCGAGGCCGCCACGTCCGTGCACGACGCCATCCGCCGCTTCTACGACGCCGAGAAGCCGACGGCGGCGCTCTGCCACGGGACCTCGGCGCTCCTCTACGTCCGCAACGCCGACGGCTCGCCCTTCCTCGATGGCAAGACGATTACCGGCTTCACAAACGCCGAGGAGGACCAGGCCGATGCGATGGTGGGGCAGACAGTCATGCCGTTCCGCATCGAAGACGAGGCCCGGACGCTCGGGGCCGCGTTCGTGACCGCCGAGCCGTGGGCCGCGTTCGCCACGCGCGACGGCCACCTCATCACGGGCCAGCAGCAGAACTCCGGCGCCGAGACGGCCCGCCTCGTGATCGAAGCCCTCGAATCCGGAACGCCATGACGATTGCCATCATCGGAACCGGGAGCGTCGGGTCGGCCCTCGGTCCCGCGTTCGCACGCGCCGGCCACACCGTCGCCTACGGCTCGCGCGAACCGGCCCGCGCCGACGTCCGCGCCCTCGTCGCCGCGACCGGACCCGGCGCCACCGCCTCGGGGCCAGACGACGCGGTTGCCGAGGCGGACGTGGTCGTTCTCGCGACGCCGTGGGAGGCCACCGAGGCGGTCGTCCGCGCCCTCGACCTCGCGGGAACGACCGTCCTCGATACTACCAACCCCATTGCGTGGCCCCATCTGCGGCACAGTGCCGATCCGTCGGGCGGTGAGCTCGTGCAGTCCTGGGCGCCCGACGCGCACGTCGTCAAGGCCTTCTGCACCGTCGGGGCCGACGTGATGGCCGACACCGACTTCCCCGGCGGCGCCCGTCCCGCCCTCTTCGTCGCAGGCGACGCCGAGGCGGCCAAGCAGACGGCGCTCGACCTCGCCGAGGCGCTCGGGTTCGAAGGCGTCGACGCGGGCGGTCTCGATAAGTCGCGGGAGCTGGAGGGGCTGGCGATCCTGTGGATTCACCATGCGATGGAGGTCGGGCGTGAGATGGCGTTCGGGGTGCTGCGGCGCTAGCCGCCTCGGGGCGCTTGGCCGCCTCGGGTGCGCGTGCGCATCTTGGCCGCGACGCCCCGACGACGATGGACCCGCGCCCCGACCTCGACTCGCTCCTCGCCCGCCTCGATGCGCTCCGCGCCGAGGTCGACGCGATGCGTCCGCTCACGGACGAGCAGGTCGGGCGGGCCATGCAGCGGCTCCGGCTGGAGTGGACCTACCACTCGAACGCGATCGAGGGCAACTCGCTGACGTACGGCGAGACGCGGGCGCTGCTCATGCACGGCGTCACGGCGCAGGGCAAGCCGCTCAAGGACCACCTCGACATCGAGCGCCACAGCGAGGTGGTGCGTTACATCGAGGCGGTCGTGCGCAGCGACGCGCCGATCCGCGTCGACCTCGCCACGGAGATCCACCTCCGGCTGATGGGGGAGACGTACGAGATCACGGCCGAGACGCCCGACGGCGACCGCGTGCGCCGCACCTGCCGGGGCGGCGTCTACAAGGAGCACCCGAACAACGTCCGCACGCAGACCGGTGAGACGCACTACTACGCCCTGCCGCTGGAGGTGCCGGGCCGCATGGCAGAGCTGTTCGCGTGGATGGCATCCCCCGAGGCGGCGGATCTGCACCCGGTCGCGCGGGCAGCGGTCGTCCACCACCGCGTCGTCGAGATCCACCCGTTCCCGGACGGCAACGGCCGCACGGCGCGCATGCTGATGAACCTGCTCCTGATGCGGGACGGCTACGTGCCGGCCGTGCTGCGCCAGGAGAACCGGCCCGCGTACTACGGCGCCCTCTCCGAGGCGGATGGCGGGGACAGCCAGGGGATCATCCAGTTCGTGGCAGAGGAGCTTGCAGAAACCACGGAGCTGTATCTGCGGGCGCTGAAGAGGGAGCCTGATCCTTCAGCGTTTGAACGGCGGGCAGCACTGCTTCACCAGAAGGTGGCTTCGGCGGTCGAACAGAGCGGTAATCGAACGCGGGACCGAGCGAAGGCGGCAGGAGAAAGGGTGGTGTCTCCTCTGGGGCGCACTATCGGTCAGGGGATCCGCAAGCTGGCGGGAGTATTCGACCGTGAAGAGTTTGATGCAGAGGTCGTCTTCGCAGACGCATCCAGCGAGAAAGGTCGTGGTGCATGGCTCGCTCTCCACAGGCGAGGATGGCGCCATACCAAAGCCGTCTGGTCGTTACACGAGCACCTCATGGACCCGGGCACGAGCATCGAAATCGCGTTGATTGGGTCTGCCGGAAAAGAGAGTGTCGAGGTCAAGGTGAGCCTCAACAGGGAGACTCTTGTCGACGTGGTTTACGGTTACGAGCGCCTGCCAGACGAGTCGGAGATAGAGCACGTCGCTCACGATTTCCTGGACCGACTGATCGAGCGCGTAGAAGCGGTCACATCGGAAGCCGACGAGTAGAGCGATCGCGCTGGAGCCCCGAGGCGGGCCTTTCCACCAAACCTTCGCCGCCTCGGGGCGGCCCGTTCACGGGCGCGCGCGGGGCGCCTCGGTAGCTTCTGAGCCTTCCGTCCGACTCCCCCTCCCCGACACATGGAAACCGCCACGCCCGCCGTCGGCACCACGACCGGCGAAGTCCTCCAGGTCATCGGCCCCGTCGTCGACTGCGAGTTCCCGGCCGACGCCGTCCCCGAGATCTACGACGCGCTCGAGATCACGCGTGAGAGCGGCCTGCTCGTCCTCGAGGTGCAGCAGCACCTCGGCGAGAACCGCGTCCGGACGATCTCGATGGACTCGACCGACGGCCTCACGCGCGGCACGGCGGTCACCAACACGGGCCGCCCGATCGCGATGCCGGTCGGCGAGGAGGTCCGCGGGCGGCTCTTCAACGTCGTCGGCGAGGCCATCGACGGGCTCCCGCAGCCGACGGTGACCGAGGAGCGCGCGATCCACCAGGAGCCGCCGTCCTACGACCAGCTCGCCACCTCGGTCGAGGTGCTCGAGACGGGCATCAAGGTGATCGACCTGATCCAGCCCTACGCCCGAGGCGGCAAGATCGGCCTCTTCGGCGGCGCGGGCGTCGGCAAGACGGTCCTGATCCAGGAGCTGATCAACAACATCGCCAAGGGCCACGACGGCTTCTCGGTGTTCGCCGGCGTCGGCGAGCGGACGCGCGAGGGCAACGACCTCATGCGCGAGATGCTCGAGTCGGGCATCATGAAGTACGGCGACGACTTCATCCACTCGATGGAGGAGGGCGGCTGGGACCTCTCGAAGGTCGACATGGAGCTGCTCAAGCAGAGCCAGGCCTCGTTCGTGTTCGGCCAGATGAACGAGCCGCCGGGCGCCCGCGCGCGCGTCGCCCTCTCGGGCCTCACGCTCGCCGAGTACTTCCGCGACCAGGGCGGCACCGACGTGCTGTTCTTCGTCGACAACATCTTCCGGTTCACGCAGGCCGGCTCGGAGGTCTCGGCGCTGCTCGGCCGGATGCCGAGCGCGGTCGGCTACCAGCCGACGCTCGCCACCGAGATGGGCGTCATGCAGGAGCGCATCACCTCGACCAAGAACGGCGCCATCACGTCGGTGCAGGCCGTCTACGTGCCGGCCGACGACCTCACCGACCCGGCCCCGGCGACCACGTTCGCCCACCTCGACGCCACGACGGTGCTCAGCCGCGCCATCGCGTCGCTGGGCATCTACCCGGCCATCGACCCGCTCGACTCGACGTCGCGCATCCTCACCGCCGACGTCGTCGGCGAGGAGCACTACCAGGTGGCGCAGGACACGAAGGAGCTGCTCCAGCGCGACAAGGAGCTGCAGGACATCATCGCGATCCTCGGCCTCGACGAGCTCTCCGACGAGGACAAGCAGGTCGTCAACCGCGCGCGCCGCGTCCAGCGGTTCATGTCGCAGCCGTTCTTCGTCGCCGAGCAGTTCACCGGCACGCCGGGCAAGTACGTCAAGGTCGAGGACACCATCCGCGGCTTCAAGATGATCCTCGACGGCGAGCTCGACCACCTGCCCGAGGGCGCCTTCCTCTACCGAGGCGGCATCGAGGAGGTGATCGAGGCCGGCGAGAAGATGCTGGCCGAAGCGTAGGTGTTCGGGATTGGGGATGAGGGGTTGGGGTGTCACCCTCCCCAATCCCCAATCCCCATTTCCCAACTCCATCATGGCTGACTCCCTCCTCGTCGAGATCGTCTCCCCGGACCGCGCCGCCTACCGCGGCGAGGCGCTGAGCTTCCGCGCGCCCGGCGTCGAGGGCTCGTTCGAGGTCCTCCGCGGCCACGCGCCGATGCTGGCCGCGACGCAGGTCGGCACGGTGTCGGTGACCACGATGGCCGGCGAGCGCGTCTCGTTCGCCACCTCGGGGGGCTTCGTCGAAGTGCTCGACAACCACGTCATCATGCTGGCCGAGACGGCCGAGCCGGCCGGCGAGATCGACGTCGAGCGCGCCCGCGCGGCCGAGGAGAAGGCCGCCGGCCGCCTCGCGGCCGCCACGTCGTCGGAGGAGCGCGAGGCGCTCCAGGCCGAGCTGGACAAGGCCCGCAACCGGCTCCGCACCTCGATGAGCCAGGTCTGAGCCGCCTCGGGGCTTACGCCGCCTCGGTCCTTAAGGCGCCTCCCCGAAGCGCCGATCTCCCCTTCACCCGAGGTTCTTGCCCCGTCCCCGAGGCGGGCGTACCTTCGGGCTCCGGTTTCGGTCGCGACGCGGTTGCGTCGTGCGGCCACCGACTCGGGTTGAGCACGCCCAGCCCCGCCCTCCAGGGCGAGCTCCCCGACTGAGCGCTCGACGGTCCGCCGTCGAGCGCTCTCTTTTTGGCCCTCCCGCAGGGAGCGCCGCCTCGGGGAACGGGCTCGCGCCCCCGAGGCGGACGCTTACGCCGCCGCCTCGAGAGCTGGCCGGAGCGACGTCCGCGCCCAGTCGGCCAGCTCGGTCGGGGTCGTCGTCTCGGCCGTCCGCGGCTCGGCCCGGTAGCCCGGCGCGCCGATCGACGTGTAGAGCCGGACGAAGCCGTCGACCCAGTCGGGCGAGGCGCCTGATGCAGCCAACTGACCGGCCAGCGCCTCGGGGGGCACCTCCTGCGCCCGGACGTCCCGCCCGAGGGCATCGGCGAGCGCCGCTGCCGCCTCGTCGTACGAGAGGTCCCGAGGCCCGTGGAGGCCTACCACCTCGGTGCCCGACCACCCGAGGTCGAGCAGCAGGTCGGCGGCCCGGCGCGCGATGTCGGCCGTCGCGATCATGCCCGTCTGCCGGGTCGTTGGCACGGGGAAGAAGACGGCGCCTGCGTCGCGGATCGCCGCAGCCTGCGCCCCGAAGTTCTCGAAGAAGAACGTCGGGCGGAGGTGGCGGACGGCCGCCTCGGTGGCCTCCAGCGCGGCCTCGACACGCCCGAGGCCGCTCACCGGGCCGTAGGCGTCGCGGTCCTGCGCGCCCTCGGACGAGAGGTCGACCACGTGCCCGATCCCGTTGGCGCGCACCGCCCCCGAGGCGGACGCCCCGAGCGCCTCGTACCACCCGAACAGACTCGGCGACGAGGGATCGGGCGGGCTCAGCCAGAACAGGGCGTCGGCGCCCTCGGTGGCGGTACGGACGAAATCGGCGTCTTGCAGCAGGCCCTCGCGCGTCGCGACGCGGGCGCGGACCTCGTCGGCCAAGCGCGAGGCGTCGCGGACCAGGAGGACGAGGTCGGTGCGGCCGGCGTCGAGGAGGTGGCGGACGAGCGCCGAGCCGATGTGGCCGGTCGGGGTGGTGATGACGATGGACATGAGGAAGGGGGGAGGGGGGCGGCAGGCAAACTCAGGATGTGCGTGTGGACGATCAATGCCTGAGGCGCCTTATGTTTGTGCCGAACGTCCGGACCCGTCATGGAGCCGCCCATCGACATCGATCCCCTCGACGCCGCCCTGGGGGCGCTCCAGCCCCGAGGCGCGTTCCTCTTCCGCGGCGACTTCGGCGCGCCGTGGGGCTTCGCGACCGCTCCCGGACCCGCCACGTTCCACATCGTCGAGGCGGGGCGGTGCGTGATCGCGGCCGGCGGGCACACCGAGGCGGTCGAGGCCGGCGACCTCGCCGTGACGCCGCACGGCATGGCGGCCACGTTCGCCGACGCGCCGGGCCGCCCGACGCCCGCCATCGAGCACCTCGTCGGCGACGTCGATCCGGGCCGGACGGTCCGCCTCCGTGCGGGCGGCGACGGCCCTCGTACGGCGCTCGTCTGCGGCGGGGTCGCGTTCGACGACGCGGTCGCCCACCCGATCCTCGACGCGCTCCCGCCGGTGTTCGTCGTCCGCGGCGCGATGCACGACGGGACGCCCTGGCTCGCCAACACGCTCCAGTTTCTCGCCTGCGAGTCGCGCAGCGGCCGCCTCGGGGCGTCGACGGTGATGGGCCACCTCGGGAGCATCGTGTTCGTGCAGGCCATCCGCGCCGCCCTCGCCGACCGGCCTGCGGCGCCCGGCTGGCTCGGCGCGCTCGACGACCCCTACGTAGGGCCGGCGCTGCGGGCGATCCAGACGGCGCCGGAGCGCCGGTGGACGGTCGAGGCGCTGGGCCGGGAGGTGGGTCTGGGGCGCTCGGCGTTCGCGGCCCGCTTCCGGTCGGCCGTTGGCGAGTCGCCGATGCAGCACCTGACGCGGTGGCGCGTCCACCGGGCCGCCCAGCTCCTCCGCGGCGAGGCGCCGCTGGTCGAGGTCGCCGCGCAGGTCGGGTACGAGAGCGAGGCCGCGTTCGGGCGGGCGTTCAAGCGGTGGACCGGCCGGTCGCCCGGGGCGGTCCGCCGCGCGGCGTGACGCGACGGCGCGCTCGCAACCTCGGGGCCTGCCGCCTCGGAGGGAAGGGCAGGTCCGCGCAAGCCGAGCACCTCGATCCAGGATCTCGCCTGCGATCGTGCCTCCACGCCTCTGGACGACCGAAGGAGCCACCTCGTGGGCCCGAACCTAGCGCTCGAAGACGAGGCGTGTGCCGCGCTGGATCGTCGGGAAGGAGAGCGAGACGGAGCCGCCGCCGCGCGGAATCAGCTCTGCCTCGATCCCGAGGACGGTGTACTCCATCCGGTCGCCCTCGATGCGCTCGACGCGGCCGAACAGGTCCACGTAGACCGTCCCGTCGTCGACCGGCATCGACCACAGCTTGAGGTCGAAGCGCTGCGGCGAATCCTCGTCCAGCGAGTACGTGCTCCCGAACGGGCCGCGCATCTCGGGGAACCGCTCGCTGCCGGTCGGGAGCACGCCGTAGCCGCTCCGGTCGACGAACCCCTCGGCGATCTCCCACCGCCCCGAGGCGGCCGCGCCGTCGGCGCTCACGAGCCGCCAGTCGCCAGGCAGCGCGCAGCCGACCTCGTCGTAGAGGCAGCCCTCCCTGAGGTAGTCACAGCCGCCGACAAGCAAGAGCGCGGCCAGGGGAACGAGTCGGATCATCGGGTCAGGGTCCAGAGCGTGCGCACCGTCTCGCCCCCGTCAAAGGCGTAGAACGCCCACACCTGCCGCTCGCGCGAGTCCTCCTCGATGGTGGCGACGAGGTCCTCGACCAGCGAGCCGGCGTCGCCGATGAAGATGAGGCGGCTCGCCGTGCCGTCGGTCGTGATGATGGCGCAGTCGCGGGGGACGGCGGTGTTGGTGGGGTCGAAGGCGACGGACACGCGGTCGGTGTCGGCCACGCTGTCGAGCGTGATGCGGTTGCACCGGATCTGCCGGCCGACCTCGTAGGCGTCCGTGCGCGGTGACCCCTCGGCGATGACGGCCCCGTCCGCCGTGATGCGCTCGGTCGTGACGGTGCGCGTCCAGACGCCATCGAGGCGGTCCATGAGGGCGACCGCCTCGGAGGAGGTGCCGGTGATCGTGTCGCAGCCGGCGAGCAGCAGCAGGGCGAGGGGAAGCAGGCGCATGGGCTCAGAGAATGCGGACCTCGACGCCGACCTGAAGCCGCGGCCCGACGTAGTCGCGGTCGGCCACGGCGGCGCCGTCGTCGAGGCGGTTTCGGTCGTCGAGGTAGCGCTCGAAGTCACGGGGGAGGTAGTTCGTGCCGACGACGCTGACGTCGAAGTCCTGCACCGGGAGCCGGGTGTCGAACATCTCGACGGGCACCACCACGCGGACCGGAACGAAGAGCCGGCTGCCGATCTGGAGCCCGGCGACGGCCCCCGCCTCGAGGTAGGTCGTCGAGGCGGTGTAGACGCCGTTGAAGACGAACTCCGAGCCCACGCTCTCCGCCCCGTCCGGGTACGTCGTCGCCACCTCCACGCGGACGCCCCGGAACATGCCGCCGAACGAGCCCCCCACGACGACCGGCCCGAGGCGGCCCGTCAGGTCCATCGTGACCACGTGGTCGAGCGTGCGGGCCTGGACGCGGTTGCCGCGCCCGTTCTCGAACGTCGACGCGACGTCCGACGTCGCCCGCCCGATCTGGTAGCTGAACCCGAGGCCGAGGCGGCCACTCGCGAGCCGGGCCGTGACGCCCCCGGCGGGGTGGGTCCGCTCGCCAGGCAGGAAGTCGACCGGCGCCACGAGGGCGTCGGCGAAGGCGGTGCTGTAGGTCTCGCCGAGACGGGCGAGGCGGTCGCCATCGAACGAGCTTTGCGCGAACGCGCCGGTGACGTAGAGGCCCGCAGGCTGCGCCGCCACCGAGGCGGTGCCAGCGATCAGCAGGGCGAGGAGGAGGCGCATGGCGGGTGGGGGAGGGCAGGAAGTCTCGGGCCGCCCGTGGGCGTGCGCCTCCCCGGCGCAGGGGAGATCGGGCGAGATGGCCCCGCCTCGGGGGATGCGCGCCCGGTGCCGGCCGGCCGGGCGGTACCTTGCGTCGAACGACAGGTCGGCGCGATGGTGGCTCCTCGCTCTGGAACCTCGCCAGCGGCCGTCCCTCCATTCCTCCGCGCGCAGCGCGATCCTCCATTCCTCCGAGCGACCCGCAGGGCGCTCGTCCCTTTGTCCCGTGGCTCTCTCGTACACGCTCCGCGAAGGACTCGCCGGCTTCCGCCGCGCCAAGCTGGCCGCCGCCACGAGCGTGGTCGCGCTCGCGATCGCCCTCGTCCTGATCGGCATGTTCAGCCTGCTCGGGTGGCAGGGCCAGCGCGTGGCCGAGGTGCTGCGCCAGCGGGCCTCCGAGGTGGAGGTGTTCCTCGACGACAACGCGGCCGGCGAGATCGCGGCCCGCGTGGGCGACCGCCTCCGCAACGTGGCCGGCGTCGACTCGGTGCGGTTCGTGTCGCACGAGGAGGCGGCCGAGATCTTCCGCGAGGCGTTCGGCGAGGAGGCCGACCTCTACGACGACGCGCAGTTCCTGCCGGCCAGCTTCCGCGTCCGCCTCGCCGGGGCCTACGCGACGCCCGACAGCGTGGCCACGTTCGCGACGCGCGCCGAGACGTGGGCGGCCGTCTCCGAGGTGGCCTACGACCGGGCCTCGGTCGAGGCGGTCGAGCGCAACCTGCGGGTGTTCCAGACGGTCGGCCTGGCGGTGGCGCTCCTCGTCGTCGTGGCGGCGCTGCTGCTCGTCGGCAACACGGTGCGGCTGTCGATCTACGCCCGCCGGATGCTGATCCGGACGATGAAGCTGGTGGGTGCGACGAACCCGTTCATCCGCCGGCCCTTCCTGGTCGAGGGCGTCGTGCAGGGCGTGTTGGCCGGGCTCGCCTCGGGCGGGCTCCTGTGGGGGCTCTACTCGCTCTTCCTCCGCTGGGTCTACGACACCGACGGGGGCGCGCTCGCGGTCGGGTGGCCGGGCGGGACGCCGGCCCTGACCGTCCTGGCGCTCGTCGCCCTGGGCGCGCTCCTGGGGCTCCTAGCTTCGACAGTCGCCGTGCGTCGCTTCATCCGCCAGGTGCGGCTGAGCTAGCGCAAACAGCAGGTGCGTCGTTCGTAGGACGTGGGACGGATGCCACGGCCACCGTACGTCACCCAGAACAGGCCCCCACGTCTGACGGCCCACGTCCCTGATGGGGACCGACGGCCGTCTGGCCCGTTGCCCTCGCCGCCTCGGGGCTGGCGGTACAGACGGAGAGATCGTCCACCGAGGCGGTCCGTTTGGGGAAGAGGGACAGACCGCCTCGGGGCAGGAGGCGGGTTTCGTATCGTGCGAGGCCATCGCGGCTCACCGATGCGAACGTTTCTGCTCTGCCTCCTGGCCGCGTGGGCGGCCGGCACCGCCTCGGCGCAGTCGAGCGTGGTCGCGGGCACCGTCACCGATGCCGAGACCGGCGACCCGCTCGTGGCCGTCAACGTCGCCATCGTGGGGCCGGGGGGCGCGGTCGTGGGCGGCACGACGACCAACGCCGAGGGCTCGTTCTCGCTCCGCCTCGCGGCCTTCCCGGCGACGCTGGCGGTCCGCTTCCTCGGGTACCAAACCGCCCGGATCGTGGTCGACGACTCGACGGCGTCGCCGCTCCAGATCGCCCTCCGGCCCGACGCGGCGCCCCTCGGCGAGGTCGTCGTGCGGGCGGGCGAGAATCCGGCCGTGACGCTCATGCGCCGCGTGATCTACAAGACGCGGCTCGCCCGCGACCGCCTCGGGCCGTACGCCGTGACGGCGTATGCGCGGACGACGCTCCGCGGGCCGGACTCCTCCATCGTGGGCGTCACCGAGGCGGTCTCCGACGCCTACTGGTCGCCCGAGGTGGGCTGGCGCGAGGTGGTCGTCGCCTCGCGCGAGACCGACAACCTCCAGGCCGGCGCGGGCGCGGGCGCCGTGGCCGACGGGCTCGTCGACCTGCTCGCGTCCGACGTCGAGGTGGCCGGCCACCGCCTGTTCGGGCCGACGCACCCGGACGCCCTCGGGGTCTACGACGTGCTCATCACCGGCGAGGGCTCGATCGACGGCCGGCGCGTGGTCGAGGTGTCCGTCGAGCCCTTCGCGCGCACGTCGAGCGCGTTCGTGGGCACCCTCCAGATCCTCTTCGACACCGCCGATGTGCTCTCGGCCGACCTCCGCCCGGGGCCGGCGTTTCTGTTCCCGCCGCCGCTCCACATCGAGGGCGTCCGGTTCCGCCAGCAGTACGTGCCGGTCTCGGCCGACTCGTCGCTGTGGCTCCCGGCCGACCTCGGGAGCGAGATCGGGGTCGGCCTCCGCGTCGACGCGCTGCTCTCCGCCGACCCGATCCGCGTCGAGCGGACGGCCCAGTTCTCGGACTACCGCCTCGGGGTGCGCTCGCCCGACGGGTTCGCCGACGGCGAGGCGGTGCGCACCGCCCCCGAGGCGGACGGCGCGCGGCTCGACGAGCCCGGCGTCCGGGCGCCGCTGACCGACGACGAGGCGGCGGCGTACGCAGCCGGCGAGGACCTCGGCTCGCCTGAGGACGCGCTCGTTTTCCGGGGCCTGCTTGCGCCTCTGGCCCGCCGAAACGTGCGCGTCGCCTCGGCGTCGCGGCCCGACAGCGCGGGGGCTGGCGACCGCCCGCTCGTCGGGGTCTCGGTGGCGCCGCGCGGGCAGGTCAACCCCGCCGAGACGCTCCGCCTCGGGGCGGGACTCCGGGTGCGGATCGGCGACCTCCGCACGTCGCCTCGGGCCGAGTACCGGGTCGCCGACGGCGGCCTCTCGTACGGCGCCGAGGCATCGTACCCGGCCGGCGCCTTCGACATCGGGCCGCGCGGGTTCGCGACGCTCGCGGTCGTCGCCGAGGCGGCCGACGACGTGCAGCGGCGGGTGGCGCCGGCGGCGCCGAACCTCACGGCCTACGGCGTGAACGGCCGCGGCGGCTACTACGCGAGCCGACGGGCGTCGGTGGGCGTGACAGTGGAGGCGCAGAACCTCGGCACGATCTCGGACGGCGGCTTCACGCCGTTCGACATCGAGGCCGAGGCGTCGCTCCGCTTCGTCGCCGAGACGGCGAGCACATACGGGGACGACCCCACCGAGGTGGGCGTGCTCGACGCGGACGTGCTGCTGCTCGGGTTTGGGAGCCGCACGGCGCGCTCGCTGCGCCTCGACGGCTCCATCGGCACGCTCAGCGGTCCGCTCGGGCTCGTGCCGCGCCGGGCCGTTGGCGTGACGACCGAGTGGGCGCCGGCGGTCCTGGGAGGCCCCGTGTTCTGGCGTGCCGACGCCTACGTCGATGCGCGGGTGACGACGTTCGGGCGCCGCCGCGTGCTGCCGGCAGCCCTCGACCTTCGCCTCTCGGGCGGCCTCTCGGGCGGCGACGTGCCCGCGTTCCGCTTGTTCGCGGTCGAGCGCGCGCTCGGCGGCGGAGGCGTCGCGGCGACGACGTTTGGCGCCCTGCGCTCGCGGACCGACGTCCCCGAGGCGGGGCGGCGCTACGGGATGCTGGCCTGGGAGCACTCGTTCCGCACGATCCCGTTCGAGGTCGTCGGCCTGGACGCCCTCACGCGGCGGGTCTACAACCTGATCCTCCACGGCGCCCACGCGCGGACGTGGGGCGGCGTGCGGCCCTCCGAGAGATGGCACCACGAGGTGGGGGTGTCGCTGGCGGGCCTCCTCGGGGTGCTCCGCCTCGACGTGACGACGCGCCTCGACGCGCCAGGCACGGTCGTCGGGGTGGGACTGACGAGGCCGTTCTGAGGCTTCCGGCTGTCGGCTTCCGGCTGTCGGCGATCCACGGAAGAGGGATGGGGTGGGTCGGGAGTGTGGCGGTGTGCCCCTGCACGAAAGCAGATGGCCGACAGCTGACGGCCGGTAGCCCGATTCTCCATTCTCCCTTTTCCATTCTCCCTTCTCCCGCCGGATAGCTTGCCGGAAACGCTTCCGTCCGCCTCGGCGGTCCTCCTCCAGCACCTGTCCCGATGCCCCAGTCCGTCATCCTTTCTGCCGCTCGCACGCCCGTGGGCTCGTTCGGCGGCGCCCTCTCGACCGTTCCCGCTCCTGCGCTGGGTGCCACCGCCATCACCGGCGCCCTCGACCGGGCCGGCGTGGAGGCCGCCTCGGTGGACGAGGTCATCCTGGGCAACGTGGTGACGGCGGGCGAGGGGCAGGCGCCGGCCCGCCAGGCCGCCCTTGGCGCAGGCCTCCCCGAGGCGGTCCACTGCATGACCATCAACAAGGTCTGCGGCAGCGGCATGAAGGCGGTCATGCTGGCCGACCAGGCCATCCGCGCCGGCGACGCCGAGGTGGTGGTCGCCGGCGGCATGGAGAACATGTCGATGGCGCCGTTCTACCTCGCCAAGGCCCGCTACGGGTACGGCTACGGCAACGGCGAGCTGATCGACGGCCTCTTCCACGACGGCCTCCGCGACGCCTACGACGGCGTGGCGATGGGCGTGGCCGCCGACGCCTGCGGCGTGTCGTGCAACGTGCCGCGCGAGCGCCAGGACGCCTTCTCGATCGAGAGCTACACGCGCGCCCAGGCCTCCGTCGAGAACGGCGCCTTCGCCGAGGAGATCGTGCCGGTGACCATCCAGGGCCGCAAGGGCGACACGGTGGTCGAGCAGGACGAGGAGCCGGCGCGGACCAACTTCGACAAGATCCCGACGCTGCGGCCGGTCTTCTCGACCGACGGCACCGTCACGGCCGCCAACGCGAGCACCATCAACGACGGCGCGGCGGCGCTCGTGGTCGCCTCCGAGGCGTGGGCCGAGGCCAACGGCACGACGCCGCTCGCGCGCGTCGTCGCGAGCGCCCAGCACAGCCAGGCGCCGATGGAGTTCACGACGGCCCCCATCGAGGCGGTGAACAAGGTGCTCGCCAAGGCCGGCCTCACGCTCGACGACATCGACCTGTTCGAGGTCAACGAGGCGTTCGCGGTCGTCGCGCTCGCAGCGCAGGACGCGCTCGGCATCCCGTCGGACAAGCTCAACGTGCGCGGCGGCTCCGTGGCCGTCGGCCACCCGATCGGCGCCTCGGGGGCGCGCATCCTCACGACGCTGCTGCACGCGATGGTGGCGCAGGACGCCACGTGCGGCCTCGCGGCCATCTGCATCGGCGGCGGCGAGGCGACGGCGATCATCGTCGAGCGCGACTAAGTTCAATCGTTCGTCTGCATCGTGATCGACCGTCTCGGGGACCCTCCCGCCTCTGCATGAATCGAGTTCTCGCGGGCCTGGCCCTGCTCGTCGTCTCCGGCTGTGCCGCCGGCATCGTGACCGTCGAGACGGAGGCGTCGTCGGCCGTCGTCCCCGAGGCGGACCGGGAGGCCGGAGACGCGCTCCAACGGTTCCAGGCGCCGAGCGGCGACTGGGGCTTCATGGACGCCTCGGGGCGGGTCGTGATCGCGCCCGCGTTCGAGGACGTGGCGCCGTTCTCGGAGGGCCGCGCGGTCTTCCGCGACGGCGACCGGTACGGCTACCTCGACCCGACGGGCGCCGTCGTCGTCGAGGCGTACTACACGCAGGCCGAGTCGTTCAGCGAGGGCCGCGGGCGCGTGGCCGTCGGCCACCGAGGCGGGCGGCGCTACGGGTTCGTCGACCCGGCCGGCGTCGAGGTCGTCGCGACCGACCTCCCAATGGCGATTCCCTACGGCGACGGCAAGGCGGTGGCGCGGCTCCGCGCCGAGCCGCTGGTCGGCTTCCAGCGCCTCCTCGCGCGGATGGGCATCGGTCCGGACGACAACCACTTCGTCGCGGTCGATAGCGGCGGGCAGGTGGTACACGATGTTCCCAAAGTCCGCGGGTCGGCTCCCCGCGCCCCCTCGGGCGGTGGGGCATCGGTCCCCCCCACAACCCCCTCGACCCCACCCCCCCCCACGGGCAGGTGATACTCGATCTTCCCTACGTCCGCGTGTCGTCGTTCTCGGAGGGGCTCGCCGCGTTCCGCCCGCCGGGCGTGAGGGCCTCGTGGGGCTACCTCGCCGAGGACGGCGCGGTCGTCATCCCGCCTCGGTTCGACGGGCCGGCCTACGCGTTCACCGAGGGCCGGGCGCGCGTCGTCGACGGCGACCAGATCGGGTTCATCGACCCGACCGGCGCCTTCGTCGTCGAGCCGATGTACGACCGAGCGCTCGCGTTCTCCGAGGGGCTCGCGGCCGTGCGCTCCGAGGGCCGCTGGGGCTTCATCGACCGCGACGGCACGACCGTCATCGCGCCCCGCTTCACCGAGGCGGCGTCGTTCGCCGAGGGCCTCGCGGCGGTCCGCCTCGGGGGCGGCTGGGGCTACATCGACGCCTCGGGGACGGTCGTCATCGAACCGGCGTACCGGACCGCGTCCCCGTTCCGCAACGGGCTGGCGCTCGTCCGCCAGGGCGGCCGGGCCGTCGTCATTAACCGCTCGGGCGAGGTCGTCTCGCCTCGGGGGCTCGACGGATGACATGACGCCGAGCCGATCAACACACCTGGAGAGATGAGATGCTCTCTCGTCGTCGCGCTCGACCGTGAACGGCGTCGTCCGGACTCTCCACTCTCAATTTTCCCTTCTCCCTTTCCCTCATGAACGTCACCGTTATCGGCGCCGGCGCAATGGGCAACGGCATCGCCCACGTGTTCGCGCAGTCCGGCCACGCCGTCACGCTCGTCGACCTTGACCAGGGCCGCCTCGACGCCGCTCTTGGCACCATCGACAACAACCTCGGCCGGCAGGTCAAGAAGGAGAAAATCACCGAGGCGGACCGGCAGGCCACGCTCGGCCGGATCGCCACCGCGACCGACCTCGCGGCGGGCGTCGCCGAGGCGGACCTCGTGGTCGAGGCGGCGACCGAGGACGCCGACCTCAAGGCCCGGATCTTCGAGCAGATCGACGACGCGGCCCCCGAGGCGGCCATCCTGGCCTCCAACACGTCGTCCATCTCGATCACCCAGATCGCCGGGGCCACCGCGCGGCCGGGGCAGGTGATCGGGATGCACTTCTTCAACCCGGTGCCGGTCATGAAGCTCGTCGAGGTCGTGCGCGGCCTCGCGACGGCGGACGCGACCTACGAGACAGTCCGCGCGCTGTCGGAGCAGCTCGGCAAGGTGCCCGTCGAGGTCAACGACGCGGCCGGCTTTGTCTCGAACCGGGTGTTGATGCCGATGATCAACGAGGCGGTCTTCTGCGTCCACGAGGGCGTCGCCACCCCCGAGGCGGTCGACACGGTGATGACGCTCGGGATGGCGCACCCGATGGGGCCGCTCACGCTGGCCGACTTCATCGGGCTCGACGTGTGCCTCTCGATCCTCGAGGTGCTGCACCGCGAGCTGGGCGAGGACAAGTACCGCCCGTGCCCGCTGCTCCGCAAGATGGTCGCCGCCGGCCGCCTCGGGCGGAAGTCCGGCGAGGGGTTCTACGACTACCGCGCGTAGCCGCGGTGTCCTGGGCACCCTCTCTGCGAACCGGCCGCGGCGTCCTCGTCGCCGCCTCGGTGCTGGTGCTCGCCGCCTGCGGCGGATCCCGCCCCGAGGCGGACCGGGCCGCCCCGGCCGTGGACGGCGCCTACGGGATGACGCCCGAGACGGCGATCCGCGTCGGGCGGGCCGGGGCGGAGGGAAGCGGCGGGCCGGCCCGGGAGCGCGCCTACCTCGACCGCCTCCGCGGCCCGAGCGGGGCGCCGGTCAGCTACGCCCGGCAGCAGAGCTGCTGTCCGTTCGAGACGCCCAACGGCATGCTGGGCGCGAGCCGCCTCGATGTCTACGAGGTGTGGGGGGCGGGCCTCGACGGGCGCGTCACGCTCTACCTCAACATGTACGACCCGCCGTCCGAGACGGACGTCGACCGTGCGCCGCCGGGGTTCACCCTCGTCCGCGAATAGAGCGACCCCGAGGCGGCCATCGTCTCGGGGCCGGGGTTCGGATCGGTCCTTACATCGAGAGCACGATCTGCTCGCCGGTGCGCTCGTCCTCGGGCCAGGGGTTGCGCACGTCGGGTGTGCACTCGCCCGTCCAGGGGTCGACGATCCCGTTGCAGGGACCGTCATCGTCGTCGGCCGGGGGATCGCCGTCGCTCGGCGGGTCGTCCGACGGAGGATCGCCGTCGGTGGGCGGGTCGTCCTTCGGCGGGTCCTCGCTTGGCGGGTTGTCACCGTTGGCCTGGCTCTGGGGCGGCATCCCTTCGCAGACGAAGATCCACGAGTTGCCGCCTTCGGAGCGGACGGCGAAGCCGGCGATGGCGTCGAAGTCCACGCGACGGGCCTGGGCCTCGTAGGTGGGGAGGCCTCTGCGGCCGTCCGACGGCGAGAGGCGGAATTCGGTCCACTCGATCTTGGCGTAGCCGTCCGGGGTCGGCCCGCGGCGGTTGCACACGTCGCTGTCCGTCGTCATGAGGGCACCGGCGACGAGCGGGGTCCGCCACGCCGGGCGAGCGCCGCGACGCGGCTCCAGGCGGACCGTCGCGCCGCGGCGCGCCCGGGTGATGGTCACGATGTACGCCGAGGACTCGATCACGCGGGCCTCCGGCGAGGTCGGGGCGTCTGGCGGCGAGGCGCCGGGCGTCAGGGCGGGGAGGCCGAGCAGCAGCGCGGCTGCGGCGAGGAGAACGGGGAGGTTCATGGTGCAGGGGGAGTGTGGGGAGAGGTCGCCCCTTCCTCCGCACGATCCCCGCCTCGGGGGTCACCGAGGCGGGGGATCGGTCTTCCGGCTGCGCCGTACTCCCGGCCCCCTCGCCCCGCGTCATGCCCCTGACCGTCTTTCTCACCGGCGCCTCCGCCGGCATTGGTGCCGCCACGGCCCGCCGCCTCGCGGCCGCCGGCGACCGCGTCATCCTCACCGCCCGCACCGAGGCGGCCGTCGCCGCCCTCGCCAGCGAGCTGAACGCCGCCCACGGCGACGGCACGGCCCTCGCGCGCCGCCTCGACGTGACCGACGCCGCGGCCCACCTCGGGGTCGTGGCCGGCCTCCCGCCCGACTGGCAGGGCATCGACGCGGCGGTCCTCAACGCCGGGCTCGCCCTCAACCTGGCGCCGGTCTGGGAGAACACCCCCGAGGAGGTCGACCGGATGGTAGACACGAACGTCAAGGGCGTCCTCAACGGCCTCCGCGCGCTCGTGCCGGGGATGCTGGCGCGCAGGCGTGGCCACGTGGTCACGCTGGGCTCGACGGCCGGGCATTCGGTCTACGCCGGCGGCGTGGTCTACTGCGCCACCAAGCACGCGCTGCTCGCCCTCACCGAGGGCCTCAAGGTGGACCTCCACGGGACGCCCCTCCGCGTCAGCGCCGTCTCGCCGGGGATGGTCGAGACCGAGTTCTCGCGCGTCCGCTTCGCGGGCGACGACGCCCGCGCCGAGGCGGTCTACGCCGACACGACGCCGCTCACGGCCGAGGACTGCGCCGAGGCGGTGGCCTACTGCCTCCACGCCCCGCCCCACGTCAACGTGGCCGAGGTGCTCGTGACGCCGCGCGTGCAGTCGGGCTACACGATGATCGCGCGCGGGCCGGAGCACACGTGACCCCCCAGCGCGGATCCGTGCGGAGGGAGGGCACTCCACTCGCTCCTCCGCCATGATTCGCCTCGCTGCCCTCGTCCTTCTCGTTGCCTCGGGGATGCCGCTCGCGGCACAGCCGGCCCCGGCGTCGGACTACGCGCGTCTGCTCGACACCCGCTTTTTCGCCGAGCGCGGGACGTTCGGCTTCAACTCGCCGAAGCGCGGGTTCGTCCTGTTCCACGCGCAGGGCCTCGACCCGTACCAGGTGACGGGGCAGTACGTCGTCCGCGAGGCGGAGTCGGGTCGCGTCGTCGGCCGGCAGATGATCGGATCGATCATCCCGTCGGGGTCGGCCGTGATCTCGATGCTCGGCACCCAGGGACCCGACCAGTGGGACGGTGCCCTCGAGGCCGGGACGGCCTACCGCCTCGAGGTCGAGTTCGAGGGCGACCTCATCGGCTCGGTCCCGTTCACCGTCGCCGCCCAGGACAGCGGCGACCCGTTCGACCCGACGACGACCTATGCGCTGGAGGGGCCGTGGCGCACCCACGCCTACTTCAGCCACGAGACCGAGCGGCCCGACTACCGGATGCACTTCAACGCCTGGGTGGGCGCCGACGAGGCGCCGACGAACCAGAGCGTCGAGGTGTCGGTCCGCCGCGACGGCGCGGAGGTCGCCTTCGGCTACGCCTACGCGAACCCGCGGTACGGGTGGGGCGAGCACCTCGATTTCCCGATGCTCAAGGCCGAGGCGCGGGATCCGCAGGGACGGTTTGCCCGCAGTGCGGTCAACCCGGCCTCGTGGCGGATCGAAGACGTGACGCCGGGCCCCTACGAGCTCGTCCTCTCCACCGAGGCGGGGCCGTTCCGGACGCTCTCGGTCGAGGGCGCCTCGGGGGCGTTCGTGCCCCACGCCCGCAGCGCGGTCGACTACGAGCCGCGGGCGCACTTCCTGACGCCGCGCAAGCTGGCGGGGCAGAACCTGGATCGCGCCCACACGCTCTACTGGATCGCGCCGCCGGTCGAGTAGCGGAACCTGCGGTCGAGTAGCGGAACCTGTGCGGCGGCGGGGCGCTCCTGAAGGTCCCACGCCTCGCCGCATGCTCCCCCCGTTCGCCGCCCTCGTCTCCGCCGTCCGCGCCCGCCTCGGGGCCGCCCTGCCCGGCCACGCCGCGCACGCCGAGATGGCGCCCTACCCGCGCCGCACCAAGCCCGAGGTCATCTCGGTCGAGGGCAAGGACGGACGCCCCGCCGCCACGCTCCTGCTGCTCTACCCCGAGGCGGACGGCGCGGCCCACTTTGCGCTGACCGTTCGGCAGCCGTCGCTGCGGGCGCACAGCGGGCAGGTGTCGCTGCCGGGCGGGAGCTTGGAGCCCGGCGAGACGCCCGAGGACGCTGCCCGCCGCGAGGCCTTCGAAGAAGTCGGCGTCGACCCCGAGGCGGTCGAGATCCTGGGCCGGCTGACGCCGCTCTACATCCCGCCGTCGGGCTTCTCGGTGTGGCCCGTCGTCGCCGCGACCCCGAGGCGGCCGTCGTTCGTGGCGCAGGAGGCCGAGGTGGCGGCGCTCGTCGAGGTGCCCGTGGCCCACCTCCTCGACCCGGCCATGCGTCGGCACCGGGCACGCGATCTCGGCGGACAGGCCTATGAGGTCCCGTTCTTCCGCCTCGGGGGCCAGGAGGTGTGGGGCGCGACGGCGATGATGCTCGCCGAGGCGGCCGTCGTCCTGGCCGACGCTACTCGGTCGTCTCGCGCGGGAACGCGACCGGAACCGTGACCTCGGCCGTGACCGAGAGCTGCTCGTTGGGAACCGTCGACGTCTCGACGGCGCTCGCCGACGCGACCTCGTTGAGGACGTTGCCGGTTTCGGTGGCGAGAATCCGGATGTTCAGCCGCCCGCTGTCGACCGTCCCCGATGCGGTGACCGAGAACGTACCTGTGGCGCCGGCGTCGAGCAGCACGTCGCGGTTGTAGACGCTGGTGCGCCCGAAGTCGACGCCCTCGCTGGCCATGTCGCCGTCCGCGTTCGTGTAGCGCACCGCAGCGTCCTCGACGCTGCCCGTTGCCGTGACGCGGTAGGTGACCGTCACCGGCACCGGGTCGGGGTCCGGGTTCGGGAACACGACCGGGTCGGTGTCGCAGCCGGGGGCGACCAGGAGAACGAGAACAGGAAGCAGGAGCGCGCGGCGCATGGCGAAGCGAGTGGGGGAGCGAAAGGTAGGCCCGCCTCGGGGCCGCCCCGAGGCCAAAGGGGTGCCCTCAGAGCGCGACCGGCTCGACGGCGCGCTGCCCCTTCGGGCCGTCGACGACGAACGCGGCCGGGGCGCCGGTCGAATGGTAGAACAGCAGCAGGTGGCCTGCCTCGGCAGCCTCCTCGGCGAGGCGGTCGCGCCACGCCTGCGAGGCGGCGCCGTCGACGTCGTACTTGGCCTGGAAGCGGCGCGTGACCTGCCCCGGCGTGCCCAGCACGTCGCCGCCGAAGACGGCCTGGAGGTCGCCGGAGCGCACGCGGAGGATCTGGTGCGCGCCCGTGTGGCCGCCGGTGACCTCCATCGCGATGCGCCCCACCTCGGCGTCGCCGTCGACGGTCACGAGCTGGCCCTCGCGGTCGAGCGTCTCCGCGACCAGGTCGCGCGCCCGCGCCGACTCGCCCGCGTAGCCGGTGGCCTCGATCTCGGCGCCCTGGACCACGTAGTCGGCCTGCGGGAAGGTCGGCCGCCAGTCGCCGCCGACCGACGTGATGGCGCCCCCGGCATGGTCGAGGTGGAGGTGCGACAGGACCACCCGGTCGACCGCCTCGGGGACGACGCCGAGGCGGGCCAGCCCGTCGAGCAGGACCTCCGTGCCGCGGCCCTCGGCCCACGGGCCGAGCCCAGTGTCGATCAGCGTCACCCCCTCGGGACTGCGCGCGAGGAACGGCGTGACCGAGATGAAGAGCGTGCCCGGCCGCGGCGGGTCGCCGTCAGCGTGCGGCACGAACCGCTTGTCCAGCCCGACCGTGAACCGCCCCTCGGGGAGGGCGTCGATCTCCAGGTCGCCGTATCGCACAGTGCGTCAGTGGGTCGGTGATCAGTGCGTCAGTGAGAGCGCCGTTCGGCTCGCACCTCGCCTCGTGCGGCGGCAGACGTGGGAGCGCTGATCCACTGACAGCTGACGCACTGGGTCACTCCTCCCCGGCGCGCTCGTAGGCGGCGATGATGTCCTTGACGAGCTTGTGTCGGACGACGTCCTCCTTGGCAAAGTCGATGAACGAGATGCCGTCGACGCCCTCCAGGATTTGCCGCGCCCGCACGAGGCCCGACTGCTGCCGCGAGGGGAGGTCGGTCTGCGAGGCGTCGCCGGTCACGATCGCGCGGCTCCCGGCCCCGAGGCGGGTCAGGAACATCTTCATCTGGCCCGCGGTTGCGTTCTGCGCCTCATCCAGGATGACGAACGACGTGTTGAGCGTGCGTCCGCGCATGTAGGCCAGCGGCACGATCTCGACGATGTTGCGCTCGAGGTAGCTCCGCAGCTTGTCGCCCTCGATCATGTCCTCGAGCGCGTCGTAGAGCGGGCGCAGGTACGGGTCGACCTTGTCGCGGAAGCCGCCGGGCAGGAAGCCCAGGCTCTCGCCCGCCTCGACGGCCGGCCGCGTGAGGACGATCTTCTTCACCTGCCGGCTCTTGAGCGCGCTCACGGCGAGGGCGACCGCCGTGTAGGTCTTGCCGGTGCCCGCCGGCCCGACGGCGAAGGCGATGTCCGACTGGCGGGCCGCCTCGACGAGCCGCGTCTGGCCGGGCGTCCGGGCCTGGATCGTGCCGCCCTGAGGCGTGAACAGGATCGCGTCGTGGACGCCCACGCGGGCGTAGCTCGTGCCCACGCGGGCCAGGTCCAGCACCGTGTCGACGTCGTTCTCGGTGAGGTTGCCGTTCCGGTTCAGGATCACCGTCAGCTCGCCCACGACGCGCTCGACGCGGTCGATCTGCGCCTCGGGGCCACGCAGCATGAGCTGGTCGCCGCGCGCGACGATGCGCGTCTCGGCGAACGCCGCGTCGATCTTGCGGAGGTAGATGTCGTTGAACCCAAACAGGAGCAGCGGCTCGGCGCCGCTCACCGTCACGGTCCGCTCGATGATGGGGATCTCGGCCACCAGGAGAGGGGAAAGGGAGCCGCCAAGCTAGCCGGGCCGGCGGGGCGCGTCTGTCAAGGTCTGGGGGATGGGAAGGAGTGGAGGAGTGGAGGAGTGGAGGAGTGGAGGAGTGGAGGAGTGGAGGAGTGGAGGAGTGGAGGAGTGGAGGAGTGGAGGAGGCGCGGCCGGGGAAAAGTTCCGGACATCCTGGGGTGGCGCCGGCCCCGAGGCGGGGGCACCTTGCCGACAGCCGACAGCCGACAGCCGACAGCCGACAGCCGACAGCCGACAGCCGACAGCCGACAGCCGACAGCCGACAGCC
>JBCCQJ010000012.1:0-32488 GCA_039024395.1 Bacteroidota bacterium
GGGCGCGACGCCGTGGCGGCGAAGGCGCGGCTGCGCTGAGGAAGCGTCGCTGCGCGGCGGGAGCACGGAGAGCGTCGCTTCGCGGCGAGAGCATGGAGAGTGGGCGCTCTGGTCTAGCCGCGCGCCGTCCCCGAGGCGGAGCCGCGCCTTCGCCGCCACGGCGTCGCGCCCGAGTTGGGCCACGAGCGCCTCGGGGCCGTCGAAGCGGACCTCGTCGCGGAGCCGGGCGATCACGTCGACGGCAAGCGTCCGCCCGTAGAGGTCTCGGTCGACGTCGAACAGGTGCACCTCCACGGTCGTCGCCCCGTCCGTCTCGAAGGTGGGCCGACGGCCGACGTTCATCATGCCCTCGGCCTCGGTGCCGTCTCCGAGGTGGACGCGGACGGCGTAGACCCCGAGGCGGGGAATCATCTTGCGCGCATTGGAGGGGTGCACATTGGCCGTGGGGTACCCGATCGTCCGGCCCCGCTGGTCGCCTCGGACGACCGGTCCGGTGATCCGATACGGCCGACCGAGGAGGGCCGCCGCCCCACGCGCGTCTCCTGCATCGAGCAGGCGGCGGATGGCCGTCGACGACACGGTCACGTCGCCCTCGACCTGCTCGGGGATGACGTCGACGGTGAACCCGAGGTCGGCCCCGAGGCGGTTGAGGAGCGCGCGGTCTCCCCTGGCCTGTCGGCCAAACCGATGGTCGTAGCCGATCACGATGTCCTGCATCCCGATGCGTTCCACCAGCACGTCGCGGACGTAGTCCTCGGGCTCCAGCAAGGACAGGTCGCGCGAGAACGGCAGCACGACGAACCGCTCGACCCCGAGGCGGGCCAGCCGCTCGGCGCGCTCGTCGAGGGTCGTCAGCAGCGGGACCGCCTCGCCGCGGAGGATCTCGCGCGGGTGCGGGTCGAAGGTGACGACCGTCGGGATGCCGCCAATCTCGCGGGTTCTCTCGACGAGGTACCGGACGATGGCCTGATGCCCCAGGTGAACGCCGTCGAACGTCCCGGTCGTCACCACCGAGGCGGGCTCCCGGACGATCCTGCGGCCGTGCTCGCGTCTCATCCCGCCTCGGGGCGAGTCGCGGCCACAAAGGCATCGAGCGCGAACGCCTCGTCCACGCCGAACGGCCCGATGGCCTCGCGGCGGAGCGCGGTCAGGTGCGCGCCGACCCCAAGCGCCTGCCCGAGGTCGTGGGCCAGCGACCGCACGTAAGTGCCCTTGGAGCATGCCACGTGGAAGTCGATGTCGTCGCCGCGACGGTCGGTGAGCTCAAACGTTGAGACCGTCACCGGCCGCGGCTCGATCTCGATGGTTTCCCCGCGCCGCGCCTTCTTGTAGAGCCGCTCGCCGCCGCGCTTGATCGCCGACACCATCGGCGGCACTTGGTGGATCTCGCCGACGAACGCCGCCTTCGCCGCCTCGAGGTCGGCGTCGGTCACGTGCGAGGCGTCTGCCTCGGTGTCGACCGGGCTGTCGGCGTCGTACGAGGCCGTGGTGGCCCCGAGGCGGAGGGTGCCGGTGTAGACCTTGGGCAGCCCCATGAATCGGTCCTGCTGGCGCGTCGCCTCGCGGCCGATGAGGAGGATCAGCAAGCCGGTCGCCATCGGGTCCAGCGTTCCCGCGTGGCCCACTTTCTTGACGCCTGCCGCCCACCGCACCTTTTTGACGACTCCGAACGACGTGATGCCACCGGGCTTGTCGACCAGCACCGCCGCGGGCGCGGCAATCTCGTCGGTCGCGGTCAGAACGCGCAGGGTGTCCGCCACGGTCTAGTAGTCGCCGCGCCCGGGCTCGTCCGCCTCGGGGTCGGGCCCCGAGGTGGGGTCGGCGCCGCGCTCGGCGGCGATCTGGGCGAACAGCTCGTCCATGCGCTCGACGCGCTGCGGCCCCTCGTCGAGGAAGAACTTCAGCTCCGGGATGCGGCGGAGCTGGTGGCGAATCCGCTGCGCGAGGGCGTGGCGGATCTCGACCGTCTGCGCGTCGAGGCGGGCCACGGCGGCCTGCCGCTGCTCGGGTGTCGCGCCGAGGACCGACACATCGACGTAGGCGATGCCGAGGTCGTCGGTCATGCGGACGCCCGTGACGGTGACGAGCGACTGGCTGGCCTCGCCGAAGTCCTGCTGGAGGAGGTCGGCCACCTCGCGCTGGATCATGCGGCCGACCCGGTCGGTGCGGATGGACATGAGATCAGGGGTTGGGGATTGGGGGTTGGGGAGATTGGAAGACCCCAATCCCTAAGCCCGAACCCCTCTTCCTATACGGCGAGGGTCCGCTTCTCCTCGGTGACGACGTACGTCTCGAACTGGTCGCCGACCTTGATGTCGTTGTAGTTCTTGACGGTGATGCCGCACTCGTAGCCGGCAGCGACCTCCTTGACGTCGTCCTTAAACCGACGCAGGGTGTCGATCTCGCCGGTGTAGATCACGACGCCGTCGCGCACGATGCGGACGAGGTCGCTGCGGGAGACCTTGCCCTCGACCACGTACGAGCCGGCGATCGTGCCCACGCGCGGGGCGCGGAACGTCTCGCGGACCTCGATGGTCGCGGTGACCTCCTCCTTCTCCTCCGGCTCCAGAAGGCCCTCGAGCGCGTCGCGGACGTCCTCGATGGCGTCGTAGATGACCGAGTAGAGCTGGATGTCGATCTCCTCGCGCTCGGCGACCGAGCGGACGCCGGCGACGGGGCGCACCTGGAAGCCGATGATGACGGCGTCCGATGCCACGGCCAGCATCACGTCCGACTCGGTGATCGCGCCGACGCCCGAGTGGACGATCTGGACGGCCACCTCGTCGTTGGAGAGCTTGAGGAGCGAGTCGGAGAGCGCCTCGACCGAGCCGCCCACGTCGCCCTTGACGACGATGTTGAGGTTCGTGATCTCGCCCAGCGCCATCCGACGGCTGAGGTCGGCCAGCGTCACGTGGCGGCGCTGGTGGAGCGTCTGCTCGCGGATGAGCTGCTGGCGCTTCGAGGCGATGTCGCGCGCCTCGCGCTCGTCGTCGAGCACGATCAGGCGGTCGCCCACCTCGGGGGCGTCGGCGAGGCCGAGGATCTGGACCGGCGTCGCGGGCCCGGCCTCCGGTACGCGCTCGTCGCGCTCGTTGAACATGGCGCGGACGCGGCCCGAGGTGAGGCCGACGACGTAGGCGTCGCCCTCTTCGAGCGTCCCGTTCTCGACGAGCACCGTCGCCACGACGCCGCGGCCCTTGTCGAGGCGGGCCTCGACGACCGTCCCGACCGCGTTGCGATCCGGGTTGGCCTCCAGCTCCAGCAGGTCGGCCTCGAGCTGGACCTTTTCGAGCAGCGCGTCGACGTTGGTGCCGTTGAGGGCCGAGATCAGCTCGCACTGCACCGAGCCGCCGTACTGCTCGACCTGCACGCCCTGCTCGGCGAGCTGGGACATGATCTTGTCCGGGTTGGCCGTGTCGCGGTCGATCTTGTTGATCGCCACCACCATCGGCACCTCGGCGGCGCGGCTGTGGTTGATGGCCTCGATGGTCTGCGGCATCACCTCGTCGTCGGCGGCCACGACCACGATCACCAGGTCGGTCACCTGGGCGCCGCGGGCGCGCATGGCCGTGAACGCCTCGTGGCCCGGCGTGTCGAGGAACGTCAGCTTGCGGCCCTCGTCGGTCGTGATCTGGTAGGCGCCGATGTGCTGCGTGATGCCACCGGCCTCGCCCGCGACCACGTTGGCCTCGCGGATGTAGTCGAGCAGCGACGTCTTGCCGTGGTCGACGTGGCCCATGATGGTCACGATCGGCGGTCGCGACTCGAGGTCCTCCTCGGCGTCCTCGATGTCGAGGTCGAACTCCTCCTCGATGTCCTCCATGAACTCGACTTCGAAGTCGAATTCGTCCGCGAGGAGCGTGATCGCGTCCGCATCGAGGCGCTGGTTGATCGACACCATCATGCCGAGCCCGAAGCCCTTCGAGATCACCTCGGTGACGGGCACGTTCATCGCCTCGGCGAGGTCGCCGGTCGAGATGAACTCCATCACACGCAGGATCGACGACTGCTCGAGCATCTCCTGCTGCTGCGCCTCGCGGATGGCGGCGCGCTCGTCGCGGCGGGCGCGGCGGCGCTTCTGGCGGGTCCGCTTGGAGCCCCCGCTGACGCGCTGGAGCGTCTCCTGGACGTTCTTGTCGACCTCGCTCTGGTCGACCTCCTTGCGCCCCTTCTTGCCCTTCTTGCCGCGCGAGGGCTTGTTGCCCGCGCCGCCCGGTGCAGCAGGCGCGGCGTCGGCCGCCGCGTTCTTGCGCTTGCGCTTGCGGCGCCCGCCGCCTTCGAGGCCCGAGAGGTCGATCTTGCCGAGCACCTTGGTGCCGGTGAGCGCGTAGCGGTCGGCGCGAACGACGCCTTCGCCGTCGGCGGCCGGCGTGGGCTCCTCGACGTCCAGCTCGACCGGATCCGGCGCCGCGCCGGGCTCGTCGGCCGGCTCCGAGGCGGCCACGGCGGGCTCGGCCTCGGGGGCGTCGTCCGGCGCGTCGGCGGGCTCGGGCTCCACAGCGGGCTCGGCCTCGGCCACCGGCTCCGCCTCGGGGGCGGGCTCGTCCTGGACGGCCGGCTCGGCCTCGGCGACCAGCATCGGCTCGGGGGCTGCCGCCTCGGGGTCGAGGACCGGCTCGGCCGGAGCGACGGGGGCCTCCTCGGGCTCGGGACGCTCGGCGACTGGCTCGGCCGGGGCCACGGGCTCGGCCTCAGGCTCCTCGGCTGGCGCCTCGGGGTCCGAGGCGGGCCGCACGTCGGCGGCCGGCACGTCGGCGGCCGGCACGTCGGCGGCCGGCACGTCGGCGGCCGGCACGTCGGCGGTCTCGTCCGCCTCCTCGCCCTGCTCGGCCGCGATCTGGCGCCGGCGCGTGCGCACGCGCTCCTTGGCGTCGGCGTCGTCGGAGAACGCTTCAATGAGCGCGTCGTACATGTCCGGCGACAGCCGACCGTTGGGGTCGCCCGCGGCCAGCTTGTCGTCCAGCTCGAAGTCCCGCTCGCGGAGGAACGACACGATGGTGTCGGTCGCGATGTTGAGCTCGCGGGTGGCTTTGAAGAGCTGGACGCGCTTCGGCTTGTTGGAGGATCGCTTGCGCGGGGTGGGCATGCGGTGGGGTGTCGGGGGGCGGCCGGGGCCGGTCAATCTAGGGGTTGGCGCTCCGCGCGCCGGGTCTAGGCGGGCGTTTCATCGACGGCGCCGTCGACCTCGTCGGCCTCCGCCGCCTCCGAGGCGGGCGGCGCGTCCGTCGTTTCCGCGTCGGTCGCCTCGGGGGCGACATCGGCGGAGGCCTCGATGGGTTCGTCGTCGGGCTCGGCAGCCGGCTCGGCCTCAGCGGCCGGCTCGGACTCGATAGCCGGATCGGCCTCTGCAGCCGGCTCGGCCTCAGCGGCCGGCTCGTCCTCGGCAGCCGGCTCGTCGGTGCCGCGGTCGAACTCGGCCTCCATCAGCCAGGTGATCTTCTGCGCCTGCTCCTCGGTCAGCTCGGTGCGGCGGGCCAGCTCGCTCGGCTGCAGCTCGAGGACGGCCTTGGCGGTGTCGCAGCCGATGTCCTTGAGCTTCTGGATGATCTCAGCCGGGATGGCGTCCGAGAACTCGTCGATGTCGACATCCTCCTCGTCGGCCTTGATGTCGCGGTAGACGTCGAGCTCGTAGCCGGTCAGCATCGAGGCGAGCCGGATGTTCTGGCCACCGCGACCGATGGCCATCGACACCTCGTCGGCCGGGACGGTGACGCGGGCGCGCGGCGGCACGAGGTCGTCGTTCAGCTCGACGGCGATCGGCTTGGCCGGCGCGAGCGAGCGCTTGATGAACTCGATCGGGTCGGGCGTCCACGGCACGACGTCGATGTTCTCGCCGCCCAGCTCGCGCACGACCGCGTGGATGCGCGAGCCCTTGACGCCGACGCACGCGCCGACGGGGTCGACCCGGTCGTCGTGGCTGATGACGGCCATCTTGGCGCGCTCGCCAGGCAGGCGGACGATCTTCTTGATCTCGATGATGCCGTCGTAGATCTCCGGCACCTCGAGCTCGAAGAGGCGCTCGACGAAGACCGGCGCCACGCGGCTGATGATGACCTGCGGCGACGAGCCGGCGTCGCGGTCGACGTTCATCACGACCGCCCGGAGCATGTCGCCCTTGCGGTAGCGGTCCTTCTGGATCTGCTCGCTCCGCGGCAGCAGCAGCTCCGTCTTGTTGTGGAGCACGAGCACCTCGCGGCGCCGCTGCTGGTAGATCTCGCCGACGACGATCTCGTCGATCAGCTCCGAGTACTCGCGGTGGATGTTCTCCTTCTCGATGTCGCGGATCCGCTGGCGGAACGTCTGGAGGGCGGCCTGCACGGCGCGCCGGCCGAAGTCCTCGACGCGGATCGTCTCGGCCACCTCGTCCTCGATGTCGTACTCCTCGTCGATCTCGACGGCGTCGGAGAACTCGATCTGCGTGACGGGGTCTTCGAGGTCGTAGTCCTCGACCACCTCGCGGACGTGGAGGATCTGGTAGTCGCCGTTGTCGGGGTTGAAGACGATCTGGAACGCCTCGGGGTCGTCGGCCCCGTAGCGCTTCTTGATCATCGCGCGGAACACGTCCTCGATGATGACCTGGAGCGTGTCGCGGTCGATGTCCTTCTCGCGCGCGATCTCGGCGAAGGAGGAGACGAGGACGGTGCTTTGCATGGAGTGTGGTGCGTAGGTCGTAGGTCGTCGTGAACTACCAGGGGAGGACGACTTTTGCGCTGATGAGGTCGGCGAAAAGCACAGAGATCGTCGAACCGTCGGCCGTCTGGATCTCGAACAGGCGGTCTCCGCCGAGGCCGGTGAGCGAGCCGGTCAGAGACCGCGTCTCTCCCGCCTCGGTAAACTCGACGGCGAGCGTCCGTCCGACGTGCTTGCGGAACTGCCCGGGGTACGTGAGCGGGCGGTCGGCGCCCGGTGAGGACACGTCGAGGCGGTAGCGGCCCTTGACGAGGTCTTCGGTGTCGAGGGCGAACGCGAGCGAGCGGCTGAGCGCGGCGAGGTCGTCGGCGCCGGCGCCCGCCTCGGAGTCGGCGTAGACCGCCACGACGCGGCTGCCCTGGTGCCCGCGCACCTCCACCTCGACCACGAACAGGTCGGTGTCGGCCGCGGCCTCCTCGGCGAGCGCGCGCACCTGGTCGGCGAGCGTCTCGCCCGGGGCGGGCGTCGTGGTCGTGGGGGCGTCGGTGGGCACGGAGAAAATCTGGCAGACGGAAAACGCCCGCTCTCGGGGAACGGGCGTCGCTCGGACGGTCGGGCGGGGGTGGGACCCGCGCGAGGCGTCGAAAACAACGGGAGGCCGCGAAACCACCTCCCTCTTTCGCTCCCCGAAGGGACGCCTCAAAGGTACGGCGGCGGCCGAGGCCTCGCAATCGGGTCAACGCCCCGAGGCGGCCTCAGATCCGCGTTTCGGTGTGCAGAATGCGTTATGTGCCGAGGGCGGCTGCGCCCTGCACGGAGACCGCCTGGCGCAGAAGGCCGGCCAGGCGGTGGATCTGCTCCTCCACGTCCGGCCCCTAGGCGGGATCTGGACCGGGCGGCGAAAGCCGCGATGCCGCGGGCCTCAGGCGGGGACGGCAGCGGCTGCGAAGACGGTGTCGTGGCGCTGCGCAGGGTCCGCCTCGGGGACGTCGGCCATGAAGTGGAGGCCGCGGCTCTCGTGGCGGCGCCGCGCGCAGCCGATGACCAGGTGCGCGATCGCGGCCAGGTTGCGAAGCTCACACAGCTCGGCCGAGATCTTGGTTCGCTGGTAGAACTCCTCCGTCTCGCGGTAGATGAGGTCGATGCGGCGCGCGGCGCGCTCGAGCCGCAGCTCGCTCCGCACGATGCCGACGTAGCTCTGCATCACGCGTCGCAGCTCCTGGCGGTTGTGGCTCACGAGCACCCACTCGCTCGGGTTCTCGACGTTCGACTCGTCCCAGTCGGGAATGCCCTCCTCCCACGCCACCGAGGCGGCGTGCGCCGCGGCCGGGCCGACGGCGTTGTGGGCGTAGACGAGCGCCTCGAGGAGCGAGTTCGACGCGAGCCGGTTGGCGCCGTGGAGGCCCGAGCACGTCACCTCGCCGCAGGCGAAGAGCCCGGCGATCGACGTCCGCGCCTCGCGGTCGACCACGACGCCGCCGCAGGTGTAGTGCGCCGCCGGCACGACCGGGATCGGGTCGCGCGTCATGTCGATGCCGTACTTCAGGAGCGTTTCGTGGATGTTCGGAAAGTGCCCGAGGATGGACTCGCGGTCCTTGTGCGAGATGTCGAGCCAGACGTGCTCCTCGCCGCGCTTCTTGAGTTGGTCGTCGATGGCGCGCGCCACGATGTCGCGCGGGGCCAGCTCTTCGCGGTCGTCGTAGGCCGGCATGAACCGCTCGCCGCCGAGGTTGCGGAGCAGCCCGCCGTCGCCCCGCACCGCCTCGGTGATGAGGAAGGCGCGGCCCTCGAAGTCGGCGCCGGGCAGGTAGAGGCTCGTCGGGTGGAACTGGACGAACTCCATGTTGGCCACGGCCGCGCGGGCACGGTAGGCCATCGCGATGCCGTCGCCGGTGGCGACCGTCGGGTTGGTCGTGTGGAGGTAGACCTGACCGGCGCCGCCAGCGGCGAGCAGCGTCGTCTTGGCGAGGATCGTGGTGACGACCCCGGTCGTCGAGTCGAGGACGTAGGCGCCGAAGCAGTGGAGGTCGTCCGGCCCCACCTCGATGCCGAGCTGGTGCTCGGTGAGGAGGTTGACCGCATAGTGGTACTCGAGCACCCGGATGTTGGGGTGGCGCCGGACGGCTGCCAGCAGCGCCCGCTCGACCTCCCGGCCGGTCATGTCCTCGGCGTGGACGATCCGGTGCGCCGAGTGGCCTCCCTCCCGCCCCAGGTGCAGATCGCCGTCGGGATCGCGGTCGAACTGGGCGCCGAGGTCGATCAGGTCGCGGATCCGCTCCGGCCCCTCGGTGACGACCATCCGGACGACGTCCTCGTGACACAGGCCGGCGCCGGCCACGAGCGTGTCCCGGACGTGGTCCTCGACCGAGTCGAGCGGGTCCATGACGGCCGCGATGCCGCCCTGGGCGTAGTTGGTGTTGCTCTCGGCGGACTCCTTTTTGGTGACGACGCAGACCGTGCCGTGGTCGGCCGCGCGGAGGGCGAACGAGAGGCCGGCGACGCCGGAGCCGATGACGAGGAAGTCGACGCGGTCCCGCATGGGGCGTGTGGCAGTGTCTCGCACGTTACCCACAGATGACGGCCAGGGCGTGTGGACAATCACCCAGATCGGCTTCTGCAGGACACCGTGGACGTAGGCCGTTGGACGTAGGGCGCGTGCGACACAGCGCGCGGTGGCCGGAGCCTACGTGCCACGCCCTACGAACGACGCCCCTGCCGTTTGCCCTACCGCGGCCCCGAGGCGGTGCAGCGTCCCTCGGTGAGCGCGGGGGCGGGCTCGGCCTCGACCATGCAGTTCGAGACCAGGCCGAACGCGCCGTTGGCGTAGTCGTCCAGCTCGGTGATCCGCTCGGCGAGGGCCTCGATCTCTGCGGCGTCGCCGTCGGTCGCCGAGTAGACGCGGTGCGTCGCAGGGCCGCCGCAGGCCTTCGCGCCCACGGCGACGACGCGGCACGCCTGCACGTCGTCGGCCTGGGCCTGGCCGATCGCGGCGTCGAGTTGCGCCATCATCTCGGCGCGGTCGGCCCGGTACGCCTCGACCGTGTCGGGCGGGTCGGTGACGGTGGCGTCGCCTCGGGGCGTGTCGGTGACGGCCGAACAGCCGGAGGCCACGAGGAGGGCGAGGAGAAGGGAGAGCCGCATGGGTCTCGGGGGGTGTGGTGGGAAAGCGCGGGCATCGGCTCCGAGGCGGATGCGCCCGCGGAGCCGGTTACTCGCCGACGGCCCGGCCCGTTTCCTGGAGCAGGTACGCCTTGATGAACGCCTCGAGGTCGCCGTCCATCACCGCCTGAACGTCGCCCACCTTCACTTCCGTGCGGTGGTCGTTGACCATCGTGTAGGGCTGGAAGACGTAGGAGCGGATCTGGCTGCCCCACTCGATCTTCTTCTTGCCCGCCTCCTCGGCGTTCTTGGCCGCCTCGCGGAGCGCCTGCTCGAGGGCGTAGATCTTCGACTTGAGCATCTGCATCGCCCGGTCGCTGTTCTGGAGCTGGCTCCGCTGCTCGGTTGACTCGGCCACAACGCGCTCCTCGTCGCCGTTCGAGAGCCGGCCGGCCCAGATGTAGCGGACGCCCGTCTCGACCTTGTTCACGTTCTGGCCGCCCTTGCCGCCCGAGCGGAACGTCTGGCGTTCGAGGTCCGAGGGGTCGATCTCGACGTCGATGGCGTCGTCGATCTCGGGGTAGACGAAGACGCTCGCGAACGACGTCTGCCGCTTGTCGGCCGACCCGAACGGGCTGATGCGCACGAGCCGGTGGACGCCGCTCTCGGCGCGGAGGTAGCCGTACGCGAACCGCCCCTCGACGCGGAGGGACGCGCTCTTGATGCCGGCCTCCTCGCCCTCCTGGTACTCCAGAAGCGACGGCGCATAGCCGCTCCGCTCGGCGTAGCGGGTGTACATCCGGAGCAGCATTTCCGACCAGTCCTGGGCGTCGGTCCCGCCCGCGCCCGCGTTGATGGTGAGGATGGCCGTTCGGTGGTCGTCAGGGCCAGCTAGCATGCCGCGCAGCTCCATCGCGTCGAGGCCCTTCTCGAGAGCCGCCTCCTCGGGGGCGATGTCGGCACTGAGGTCCTCGCTCTCCTCGGCCTCCATCTCGCGGAGCGTGGCGATGGTGTCGCGGCGCTCGACGAGGGCGTCGAAGCTCTCGACCCAGTCCTTCTCGCCCGCGATCTCCTGCTCCACCGAGGCGGCCGCCTCGGGGTCGTCCCAGAAGCCGGGCTCGAGGCGCTTCGCGCGCAGGCCCTCGAGGCGGGCGCGGCGGCCATCAATGTCGAGGTAGCGGCCGAGGGTGTCGACGCGGTCGGAGAGGTCAGACATGGGCGTGCGGGGGGCAGCCCAAGCTACCCACGGCCCCGCTCGGCCCCGAGGCGGCTCGCCCGACGCGTCCGGCCTCGCAGGTCCCGCCTCGGGGGGACAAGCAGATCTGAGCGCAGATCCGAGGAGGCGAAGAGTACCCCATCGAGACCGAAGGCCCGGCGTATCCTAGCCGCGCTCCCCCCCGCCGCGCATGATCCCCGACGTCCAGTTCAGCGACAACGTGAGCCAGCGGACGCCGTGCGTCCTCGTCGTCGACGGCTCGACGTCGATGCGGGGCGACGCCATCCACCAACTCAACGCGGGGCTCCACACGTTCGAGGCCCAGCTCAAGGGAAATCCGCTGACGGCCCTCCGCGTGCAGGTGCTCGTGATCGTAGCCGGCGGGCACGGCCGCGCCGAGGTCGTCGTCGACTGGTGCGACGCCATCGACTTCACGCCGCCCGCCGTCGCCGCCTCGGGGACGACCCCGCTGGGGACGGCCATGTCGCTCGCGCTCGACAAGGTGGAGGCGCAGAAGCAGGCCTACGACCGCAACGGCATCTCGTCGACGCGGCCGTGGATCCTGCTCATCAGCGACGGCGAGCCGAACGACGTCGGGTGGGAGCAGGACGCCGCGCGGTGCCGCCGCGCCGAGGCGGACAAGCGGTGCGTCGTCTTCCCCATCGGCACGCGCGGCGCCAACATGGACGCCCTCGGCCGGTTCTCGCAGAACGCCCCGAAGCGGCTGGCGGGCCTCCAGTTCAGCGAGCTGTTCGTGTGGCTGAGCCGGAGCATGACCGCCGTCTCGCAGTCGGCCCCGGGCGAGCGGGTCCAGCTCCCGGCGACGTCGTGGGAGCAGGTCGACCTGTAGGTCAGTGGAGCAGTACGTCAGTGAGTCAGTGAGTCGGAAAAGGCAGCGTCCCGAACGTCGTGGACGGGTCCGGCGAGACGCATCCACCGCACCGCAGCGCAACCCATGCTAGCCTGGACGGCCGTGGGCGTGGCCGTCCGGGGCGCGGCGCACGTCCGCGACGGCCAGCCGTGCCAGGACGCCGTCTCGTGGGCCGCCTCGGGGCCGTGGCTCGTCGCGGCCGTCTGCGACGGGGCCGGGTCGGCGCCGCACGCGGAGATCGGCGCCACGGTCGGCGCGCAGGCGTTCGTCGACGCGGTGCTCAGCGCCTGTCGCGACCGGGACGATCTCGACGCCGCCTCGGGGACAGCGCTCGCCCGGACGGCGGTCGAGGCGGCACGCGCCGCCGTGGCCTCTGCCCTCCCCCGAGGCGGATCCCTGGCCGATGCCCATGCCACGCTCGTCGCGGTCGCGGCCACGCCCCGAGGCGGCGTCCTCATTCACATCGGCGACGGCACGGGCGCGGTCCGCACCGCCGGCTCGGCGGTGATGTCTCCTCCCGAAAACGGGGCGTTCGCCAACGAGACCTACTTCTTCACCGAGGCGGGCTGGGCCGACCGCCTCCGCGTGACGGCGTTCTCTGCTCCCCGGACGGTCCTGCTCCTGAGCGACGGCGCGGCGGCGGTCGCGCTCGGACCCGACGGCGCCCCGCTGCCGGCGTTTCTCGACCCCGTCTCGGCCTACCTCGCGTCGGTCCCCGAGGCGGAGGGCCGCGAGGCGCTCGCGGCGACGCTGGCGCCGGCGCGTACGGGCCACCTGACCGACGACGACCTCGGTGTATTCTGGGCCGTGCCCGCATCGTCATGACCCGGACCCGCACCCGCCCGCTCCCGAGCCTGCGCGCGTCCGCCTCGGGGGAGGCGCCCCCGCTCGACCGCGCCCACTTCGCCGAGGGCGCCGACGCGACGGTCCACCAGGTCCCCGGCCGTCCCGACCTCGTCGCCAAGCTGTACCGCAAGGCAGGGCCGGAGCGGCGCGCCAAGCTGGAGGCGATGCTCGACGCGCCCCCCGACCGCCACGTGACGACGTGGCAGGGGGCGCCCGTCGTCGAGCTGGCGTGGCCGGTCGAGATGCTGTCGGACGGCGCCGAGGCGGTCGGCTTCCTGATGCCGGCGGTCGACCTCGCCGAGGCGGTCCTGCTGGAGCACGTCCTCACGCCGCGGGCGCGTCGGGCGGCGCAGGTCGACGCGAGCGTGCGCTTCCGGGTGGCCGTGGCGGCCAACCTCGCCGCCTCGG
Organism: Bacteroidota bacterium; assembly: GCA_039024395.1. Lineage (GTDB taxonomy): Bacteria > Bacteroidota > Rhodothermia > Rhodothermales > Rubricoccaceae > Rubrivirga. Next base: position 13,071 of record JBCCQJ010000012.1, read on the forward strand.
TGGCGGCGCTCCACGCCCGCGGCCACCACGTGGTTGACCTCAAGCCGGCAAACCTGCACGTCTACCGGAGGTCGGGCCTGGTCGCGATCCTCGACTGCGACGGGATGAGCATCGCCGGGCTGGACGGCGCGCGCTTCCCCGCCCACCAGTACACGGACGGCTACATCGCCCCCGAGGCGGTCCGCGAGCGGCGCCCGCCCGAGGCGCTGGGCGAGCCGCAGGACCGGTTCGCGCTGGCGGTCGTGGTGTTCCAGCTCCTCTGCGACGGGCTCCACCCGTTCCAGGGCGTGCCGTCCGATCCGGCCGTCGTGCCGACGACCAACGGCGAGCGGATCGGGGCTGGGCTCTACCCCTACGGCAGCGGCGGGGCGTCGCTGGCGCCGCCGCCGAAGAGCCTTTACCCGTTCCTCGACGAAGCGACGCAGGCGCTGTTCACGCGGGCGTTCGACCGGGCGCCCGAGTCGCGGCCGTCTGCGGCCGAGTGGCGAGACCATCTGCGGGCCCTCCTCGACGGGGGCCTCGGACCGTGCGACCGCGACCCGGACCACGCCCGGTTCGGCGGCAAGCTGTGCGGGGCGTGCGAGACCGACCCACTCGTCCAGCGCCGCCGCCGTCGCGAGGCGCTGGCGGCGCGGCGGCCCGTCGTCTCGGACGAGACCATTGCGAGGTGGAAGAGGGGTCTCACTATAGCCGGGGGGCTGTTGTTCATGTTCTTCTTTGCTATCACCCTGTTTCGCAGCGACCCGATCTCAGATCCACGGCCGATGGACGGCGATCTCGCAGTCGTGTTCGCCATCCACGATGGGGACCCCGAGGCAGTCGCTGAGGCCGTGCGCCGAACGCCTGACGTCCTCGCGCCAGACGCGCACACCGATGTCACCTCCTACGCCCCTCTCGTTCGGGAGGCGGGCTTCCCCCAGCCCGTCGATCCTGTGCTTTCCGTCGAAGATCACTGGATCGCCAGGTCTGTGGCGCGAGGCACCCCGGGAACGACGGCGATGCTCCTCGCCCTCGGTGCCAACCCGAACACTCCGGATCCGAGGGGACGGCTGGCCCTGCACCATGCTGCCGGCCTCCCCCCGCTCATCAACGTCGGCGTCGCGCCCGACTTCTTGCTCGATGCCGGCGAGCAGCTCGCGACGGCGGCCCTCCGCTCCCCTTCCCGCGAGCGCAGGTATTTCCACCCCGAGGACAACGGGTGGTGGGCGATCACTCCGACGGGACCCGAGTTGGTCTCTATCGGGGGACTCAACCTGCAGAACGACCTCGTCGAGCACGCGGCCCACCTCCGTTTGATCGCCCAGGCGACCGACGACCTCGACGCCGTCGACCTCCACGGGCGCACCGCTCTGGCCTACGCCGCCGCCTCGGGGAACGGCGCCGCGATCCTGACGCTGCTCCGCCTCGGGGCCGACCCGAACGTCGCCGACGCGGCCGGGGTGACGCCGCTGATGCACCTCGCCGACCGCGTCGCGTCGGGGACGTCCGACGCCCTCGCCGCGCGCCTCATGGCCGACCTGATCGTCGGGGGCGCGAACCCGGATCAGCGCGACAACGCCGGCCGCAGCGCCTACCGCTACCTCGGCCCTGCGACCGGGTGGGAGCCCGGACTGGGCGCGGACCGCGAGAGCGCTCGGCTGCGGACCGCGAGTCTCCTCCTCGACGCCGCGTCCGTCCCCGAGGCGGAGCGGGCCGAGCGGCTCGACCAGGAGTGGGCGTGGGACTTTTTCGGCACGCCTCGGAGCAGTTCGCTCGCCGAGTCCAGCGCCGACGTCGACGACGCAGCCTCGCGCTTCGCCTTCGACCAGGACCTGCCGACCACCTACGCAGCCACGCTGCCGCGTCCGCCCTGGGTCCAGAACGCCGAGGTGGAGGTCGTCTGCCGGTCGGTCCCGCCAACGGTCGTCGAGGCGACGGCCCACCTCAGACTCACCTCCCCGCGAGTCGCGGGCGTCCAGCAGGGCGGTGTCGGCGATCGAGTCGCTCTGGAGGCGACGGACTGGATCGACCGCGCCTCGCTCGGCGACGAGGCGCTCTGGGAGGATTCCGAGGCCCTGGCCCAGCGGACCGCCGAGGTCCGCGCCCGCGAGCGGTGCCTGGCGCGGGCGGGCAACGAGCTGCCCCGGCGCTTCGACGTCCGGGGCAACGTCGCGATGTCGGGGCCGGTCACGATCCGCGTCACCGCGCCGTAGCCGGCACCGAGGCGGCGCCCCCGAGGCGGCTAGAGGTAGACCGAGAGGTAGAACGACGACACGCCAGTGCCTGCCGAGATCCCGTCGCTGGACGTCGAGAACACGGTGGGCTCCTCGGTGCCTACCGTGCGTTGGTCCTGGTCGACTCGCATGTACCCCGCACCGACCGTGTAGGCCGCGCCGAGGGTCACAACCCGGACGAGCCGCACCTCAGCACCGATCCCGACACCGACACCCACGCGGTACCGCCCGGTCTCGGTCTCCTGAGAGACGACCTGGATCTCGCACGCCCCTCGGCGCAGACGGTGGTCGACTGAGATCTCGTGTCCGATGTCTGATCGTAGTTGCCTTGCACCCCAAACGCCAGGAACGGCGAGACGGCCCGGCGGCGTCCGCCGACATGCTGCTCCGTCCAGACGGTCACGGTCGCCCCGCCGCGTGTCCTGTCGGATCCCCCTCCGTCCGACGACTGGACGTTGAACCCGACGCTCGTCCCGAGCACCGACCGGTCCCCGAGGCGGTACCGCAGGCCGATGCCGCCCAGGGCCGGGACGATCCTCAGCTCCGAGAGGCCGGTGATCTGGGCGGTCAGGGCGAGGTCGCCCTTCTCGGCGATCGGGCGGTGGCGCTGCGCCGAGGCGGCGTCGGCGAGGAAGACGACGAGGAAAGCGAAGAGAAGCGTGCGCATGAGACGTGCGGACGAGGAGAGGTCTCCGTGGGGCGGCAGCTCGCCCGCCCGAAGTAACGCTCGCTCTTCCGCCGCCTCGGGGCCTTTCCGGCTACCCAGCGGGCTACCCCTCGGCGCGGACGCGCTCGGCGAATCGTGTGATCCGCCGCGTGGCCTCCTCGATGTGCTCCATCGACGTCGCGTAGGAGCAGCGGAGGTAGCCCTCCCCGCTCGGCCCGAAGGCGCTGCCCGGCACGCACGCGACGCGCTCCTCCTGCAGCAGCCGCTGCGCGAAGTCCTCCGACGAGAGGCCGGTCGAGGTGATGTCCGGGAAGGCGTAGAAGGCGCCCTCGGGCTCGAAGGTGGGCAGGCCGGCCGCGTTGAGGCCGTCGACGATGTGGCGGCGGCGGGCGTCGTAGGCCTGGCGCATCGCCTCGACGTCGCCCTGCGCGTCGCGGATGCCGGCGAGCGCCCCGTACTGCGCCATCGTGGGCGCGCTCATGACCACGTACTGGTGCGCCTTGTACATCTGGTCCATGATCGGCTTCGGCGCGCACGCGAACCCGAGGCGCCAGCCCGTCATGGCGTAGCCCTTCGAGAAGCCCCCGAGGAGGATCGTCCGCTCGTAGAGGCCTAGGATCGACGGCACCGACACGTGGCCGCGCGCGAACGCCTCGCCGTAGACGAGGCGGTCGTAGATCTCGTCCGAGAGCACGAACAGGTCGTGCTCGACGACGACCTCGCCGATCGCCTCGAGGGTGTCGCGGCGGAGAACCGCGCCCGTCGGGTTGTTGGGGTAGCCGAGGAAGAGCAGCTTGGTCTTGTCGGTGATGCGCGACGCGATGTCGTCGGCGGTCACCTGGAAGTCGTTCTCGGCGCGCGTGGGCACCCAGACGACCTTTCCGCCCGCGAACTCGGCCAGCGGGCCGTAGCTGACGAAGCACGGCTCGGGGATGAGCACCTCGTCGCCGGGGTCGAGGAGCGTCAGCATGGCGATCGTCATCGCCTCGGAGGCGCCGATGGTCGCGATCACCTCGGTGGCGGGGTCGTAGTCGAGACCGTAGAGGCGGTTCATCTCGCCCGCGATCTCGGCCCGCAGCTCGGCCAGGCCGAGGTTGGCCGTGTAGCCGGTCTTGCCGGCGTCGAGCGACGCCTTGGCCGCCTCGATGACGGGCGCCGGCGAGACGAAGTCGGGCTCGCCGATGCCGAGCGAGATCACGTCGTCCATCGTGGCGGCGATCTCGAAGAAGCGCCGGATGCCCGACGGCGGGACGGAGCGGATGCGGTCGCTGAGGCGCGTGGCGAGGCGCTCGGCAGGCGCGAGCGTCGGGGCGGAGGCAGACATGGGCGCGGGGGAGGCAGGGGTGCGAAGTTAGCCGCTCGCGGCGTCTCTCTCGCGCCTTGTCTACCGCATCTCCCCCGGTCCCCACGCTCCCCCCGAGGCGGAAGCTCCTCCGGGCGCTGGCGCTCCTCGTGCCCCTCGGGGTGGCGGCCAACATCGGCGTCGCGCTGGCGACGACGGACCGCGCGCTGCTCGATATGCTGCGCGAGGTGTCGTGGGAGCCGGTCGTCCTCGCCACCGGGCTGGCGGTCTTCCCGTGGTTCACCCAGGCGCTCCGCATCGCGATCTGGACGCGGTTCGTGGGGCACCCCGTGTCGATCGTCGCCGGGGTCCGCATCGCCGCCGGCGGCGTGCTGGGCTCGGCCATCACCCCGACGGCCGTCGGCGGCGGCTCGATCCGGTGGGCGCTGACGACGCGGTACGGCCTTCCGCCGGGCAAGGCCGCCTCGCTGCTCGCCGTCGAGGCGGTTGAGGACGTCGTTTTCTTCGCGCTGGCGCTTCCCCTTGCCGCATGGCTGTCCGCCCCGTCCGAGAGCGAGCTGCTGCGCCGGGTGGGGGGCGAGGTGTGGCACCGCCTCGGGGGTGGCATCTGGTCGGTCGCGGTGCTGGCCTCGGCGGTGGCGGTCACGGTCGTCGGCATGCGGCTGGCCGGTCGAGGCCGCCTCGGAGCACGGGCGCAGCGCCTCGTCGGCCGGCTCCGAGGTCCCCTCCGGCTGTTCCGTCGCGACGCGCGCGCGACCGCCGGCCTGGTCGCGCGGCGCGGCAAGCGCTGGTTCGCCCTCTCGCTCGTCTGCACGGGCCTTCAGTGGACCGCGCGCTACTCGATGGCCGCCATCGTGATCGCCGCACTCGGCGGGCCGTTGCGGCCCTTCCTCTACTGGGTGCTCGGATGGCTCACGTACGTCGTTGCGTCGGGCGCCCCCACGCCCGGCGCGGCCGGCGCCACCGAGGCGGCCTTCCTGCTCCTCCACGCGCCCTTCGTGCCCGCCTCGATGCTGGTCATCACGACCGCACTCTGGCGGCTGATGATGTTCTACGTCCCGGCGCTCATCGCCGCAGTCGTCTACCCCGCCCTCCGCCCGCTCGCCCAACCGCCCGAGTAAGCGTACCGTCCTCAGGAGCGGACAGCCGATTGGTAGGCCGATTGGTGGAAGGACAGCACCTCACCAGCCCCCGTTGGCTTGGTAGACGGTACGAGGTACAGCCTGAGGCGACTTCCGCGCTCGTGTACCCCGTACCTCGTACCGCGTACCCTCCTGCACTGTGCTCTGGAGCAGACCGCAGGTTGGCGTGAGGATGGCACGACGCTCCATGAGCCCGTCGGTGGTCGGCCCTCCATCCTTCCGCACGCAACGCGTGCCCTCTGTTCCTCTCCACGACCCGGAGGGCGCTCGGGCACCGCCCCGAGGCGGCCCTGCTTCACTGGGGCGTCACGGAGCGCTCGGTACCTTCCGGCCCTTCCTCTGACCTCCCCTCCCGCCTTCGAATGCCCGACGCCCCGACGTACCAGAACTACATCAACGGCCAGTGGGTCGACGCCGCCTCGGGCGAGACGTTCGAGAGCCGCAACCCGGCCCGCCGGTCCGACCTCATCGGCCACTTCCCCGCCTCGGGGGCGGAGGACGTCGCAGCGGCCGTCGAGGCGGCCGAGGCCGCGTTCGAGACGTGGCGCCTGATGCCGGCGCCGAAGCGGGGCGAGATCCTCAAGCGCGTTGGCGACCTGCTGACCGAGCGCAAGGCCGAGATCGCGCGCGAGATGACGCGCGAGATGGGCAAGCCGTTCTTCGAGACCAAGGGCGACGTGCAGGAGGCCATCGACACGGCCTACTACGCGATGACGATGGGCCGCCAGCTCTTCGGCCACACGGTGCCGTCGGAGATGAACAACAAGTTCAACATGACCGTGCGGCGCCCGATCGGCGTGTGCGGCCTCATCACGGCCTGGAACTTCCCCGTCGCCGTGCCGACGTGGAAGATGTTCCCGGCCATCCTGAGCGGCAACACGGTCGTGTTCAAGCCGTCCGAGGACGCGCCCAACTCGGGGCGCCTGCTGGTGCCGGTTATGGAGGACGCCGGCGTGCCGGCGGGCGTCGTCAACCTGGTCCAGGGCGCCGGCGCCACGGGGCAGCACATCGTCGACCACCCCGCGGTGGCCGCGATCTCGTTCACGGGCTCGTCGGAGACGGGCGCCACGATCGCCGCCGACGCAGCGAAGCGCCACGCCCGCGTGAGCCTCGAGATGGGCGGCAAGAACCCGGCGATCGTGATGGAGGACGCCGACCTCGACCTGGCGATGGAGGGCCTCCTCTGGGGCGCCTACGGCACGACGGGCCAGCGCTGCACGGCCACCTCGCGGCTGATCGTGCACGAGGACGTCCACGACGAGCTGGTGCGGCGCATCACCGAGAAGGCGACCGCCCTCCGCCTCGGCTACGGCAACGACGACGCCACCGAGATGGGGCCGCTCATCAACCAGAAGGCCCTCGACAAGGTGACGTCGTACATGGACGTCGCCCGCGCCGACGGCGCGACCATCGCCTTCGGCGGCGCGCCCGCCTCGGGGGACGGCCTCGACGACGGCTTCTTCTTCCAGCCGACGCTCTTCACCGGCGTCACGCGCGACATGCGGGTCGCCCGCGAGGAGATCTTCGGGCCGGTCCTGTCCGTCATCAAGGTGTCATCGTTCGACGAGGCCATCGAGGTGGCCAACGACGTGGCGTACGGGCTCTCGTCGGCCGTCTACACGCAGGACATCGCCCGCGCCTTCCGCGCGCTCCGCGACATCGACGCCGGCATCACCTACGTCAACGGCCCCACCATCGGCGCCGAGGCGCACATGAGCTTCGGCGGCGTCAAGGCGACCGGCAACGGCCACCGCGAGGGCGGCTGGGAGGTCTACGACTTCTACACCGAGACCAAGACCTGCTACATCGACTTCTCGGGCGGCCTCCAGCGCGCGCAGATCGACAACTACGACGACTAGCGCCGCACCGCCTCGGGGCACCGAGGCGGCCGTTGTCGCGCCCCGCTGCCCCCGAGGCGGCGGGGCGGTTTTCGTGGAGCGCCCCGAGGCGGCTACACGCCCTCGGCCTCGAAGAGCCGCGCGAACGCCCGCACGTACTCGGGGTCGAAGGCCGACATCATGCCGCCGCCCCAGTTGTCGTTCGCCTCGACCACCAGCGGCCCGTCGGGCGTCATCGCGACGTCCCACCCGACCGTGTGCACGTGCGGCAGGTCCTCGTGGAACCGGCACGCCAGGTCGACCGCCTCGGGGACGCGCGGCAGCACGAGATCCGCGAAGACAACACCCGTCTCGGGATGCGCCGGCACCCACCGCTCGGCGCCCACCCACACCAGGCCGTCGCTCTTGGCCCGCCCCGAGGCGGGGTCGACGTCGACCACGATCCCGCCGCCGTTGGCGTTGTCGGTGACGCGCCCGCCACGCCCCATCCGGACGTGCGCGTTGAACACCCGCGCGGCGCCCTCGTCGAGCACCGTCACGATGCGGAGCGTGTTGAGCGACGTCGGGTTGAGCCGGGCGAAGGCCTCGTGCTGAACCACGCGCTCCTGGAGCAGCGAACGGCCGTCGAGGCGGTCGCGCAAGTCGCCGAGCATCGCCGGCTCATCGTCGATGGAGACCGCGCCCGCCTCGATGCGGACGGCCATCGTGCCCCGCCCCGAGATGCCACCGATGGGCTTGCAGAAGCCGTCGAGGTCTCGGCCCAGGATCGCGTCCAGGGGCTCGGTCTCTCGCTGCCCGATCCACGTGACGCCCGCCGGCTCGATCACCGCGACCGTCCGTGGCGTGGGGTGCCCGAGGGCCGAGGCAAGCCGGTCGAACACCAGCTTGTCGCGGAAGATGCAGGCGTAGGTGTAGCCCCCGCTCACCGGCCGCAGGTTGCGACCGTCCCGCAGGCTCCGGAACTGGGCGTACGTCAGAAAGTCGTTGGGGCGGACGCCTTTCCGATCTCGTCCGACGTGGTAGTAGAACGACTCCACCTCGTTGTCGCGCAACAGAAAATAGATCTGTTCCCGTAGGATCTTGAGCGTCCCCTTGCGATCTGCCTCGGGGTGAAACGTGCGGACGTCGGCCGATCGGGCCATGTCGGTGGCCTCGGCCAGCTTGCGCGCCACGCGCCGGACCCGCCACGAGGCGGCGCGGGCGGTGGCTCGCGGACGGGTGAGCAGGCCGATCATGCGGTCGAAGCTAGAAAAACAGTCGCTTACGGCGTCCTGGGCGCCGGGCAAACGGGCGAGGGCAAAGAGTCCGCCGGTGCGGCCCGCGCTCGGTTTGAGTCCGCCTCGGGGAACGCCACCGCCCCCAGGGCGGCCGACGGGCACCCCGCATCGCCTCGGGGCCGTACCCTGTTGGCCCCCTCACTCCTGCCCGCTCACACACGCTCCGATGGGCCTCTTCTCCCGCGCCGACCCGCCGACGCACTTCCCCGAGGTCCGAGGGCGCCGCCTCGACGGCACCGACCTCACGCTGCCCGGCGATCTCCCGGCGGACGCGACGCTGCTCGTCGTGTCGTTCCGCGACGACCTCGACCCGCTCGCCGACCAGTGGGCGCGCCTCGGAGACCGCCTCGCGGCGGCGCATGGCGAGCGGTTCGCCGTGTGGGAGGTGCCGGTCGTGAACAAAGCGCTCAAGTTCCTCGGCGAGCTGGGGACGGTCGGCATCCGCGGGCAAATCGGCGACGAGCGCGAGCGCGAGCGGACCGTCCCCATCTTCGCCGAGCCCAAGGCGTTCCGGAAGGCCCTCGAGATTCCGTCTGCCTCGGGCGTGTACCCGGTGCTGGTGACACGCGACGGCCGAATCGCGTGGCGCGGCGACGGCGAGATCGGCATCGAGGAGGTCGAGGGCCTCGAGGCGGCCGTGCAGGGTCTCCTCGGCCCGCCTCTGCCGGCCACCTCGGAGGATCCAGGCCCCGAGGCGTCGTGAGCCTGTCCCTGGCCCGCCCGCCCAGAGGTCAGGCGTCGAGGTCGTAGAGCGCCCGGAACTGGCCCCAGAAGTCGGGCATCACGGGCGCCAGGATGCGGGCGCCCCAGTTGTCGTTGCACTCGATCACGACCGGCTCCGTGGGCGACATGGCGAGGTCCCACCCGAGCGTGTAGAACTGGGGCAGGTCTTCGTGGAAGCGGCACGCCACCTCGATGCACGTCTCGACAAACGGGACCTCGATGCCATCGAGCGCCACGTCCGTATCGGGGTGGGTCTCGATCCAACCCACGTCGGCGCGGCGCACGAATCCCCGCCCTTGGGTCTGGCATGTGTCGCGGTCGACCCAGACCGAGACTCCACCGGAGGAGGCGTTGTCCTGCACCGCGTTCCGGACCCCGATGCGGAGGATCGTCGCGAAGGGGCGCGCCACACCGCCCTCCAGGACCGTCATGATGCGGAACGTGTTGAGCGAGGCCGGGTGGAGCCGGGCCAGAGCAGGGTGTTGCGCGACGCGCTCCTGCAACAGAAACGGTCGGTCGAGGCGCCTCTGGACCGCCTCGAGGTCGGTGGGAGCACCGTCGATGTCGACCGCCCCGTCGCGCACACGAAGGGAGAACGCCCCCTTTCCCCCTTCGCCGCTGAGCCGCTTTGCGAAGCCGTCGAGGTCCTCGTCCCCTAAGGACTCGAACGCCCGGCGCCCCCGGTGGTCCGTCCAGTCGATGTGGTCGCGGTGGAGCCGAGCGATCGTTCGCGGCGTCGCGTACCCAAGCGAGCGCGCGAGCAACCCGAACAGGTATTTGTCCCGGAGCAGACAGACGTAGGTGTAGCCCCCCTGCGTCGGGACGGCGTTCCGCAGGTCCCGGATGCGCCGGAACTCCGGGTACGGAATGGGCCTCGGGTTCGAGACGAGGTCGCTCGCGAACACGTAGTACGACGTGTCGACCTCGCCGAAGCGCACCAGGTGGAGGGCGTGGTCCCCGAGGCGGCGCACGAGCGACTTCCGGACCGCCTCGGGATAGAACGTCTCGGTCTCCCCGTCGACGGCGAGGCGAGCGGCGTGGCGGATGCGCTGCATCGTGCGTCTCAGCCGTGGGCGGACGCGGGCGACGCGGCGCGCGGAGGCACGGGCTAGAGTCAGTGGAGCAGTGGTTCAGTGCGTCAGTGGGTCAGACATGCCCTTCCCCTGATCGCTGTGACGAGGTTCGGCGAGATGGGTGTACCGCACCTCAGCGCAATCCACTTTAGCACTGCGACCAGCTCACGTGGTCATCCTGAGGAGCGCAGCGACGAAGGATCTCCGCGCGGCGTGGCGGCCGTCGCAACCGGCGGCTGCGGCCCTGGCCGTGGGCGCCCGGATCCTTCACTGCGTTGGCTGCGCCGTCGCTGCGCGGTCAGGATGACAGAGCTCGTTGGTCGAGGCACAAGTGGTGTACCCCCGAACCTAGCCCCGAGGCGGCGCTCCTGGATTCTGAAACCAAGAGGGGTGTCGCCTCCTGATTCGAGCCCAGCGCGCCCTTCGGGTCTCTCGGAGGAGTGGAGGGAACGGCCGTTGGCGACGCTCCCTGGGCCAGGTACCACCCACGCACCAGCCTGCAATCTGCTCTGGAGCGAATCACCGATGGGTACAGGGTACTCGGTATGAGGTACAGGACGCGAAGCGTCGGGGGAAAGCCGTACCGAGTACCGGGTACCTCGTACCCACCCGAAGGGGGCTCTAGAGGAAATTGCGCTGAGGTGCGGTGCACGCATCTCGCCGGAACTCGTCACAGCGTTCGAGAAAAGGGCATATCTGACCCACTGGCACACTGAACCACTGCCCCACTGACTCTAGTACGCCCCGGAGCCGCGAATGACAACGCGCAGAGTCCGCACCAGAATCACCGCGTCGAGCCACGGCGACCAGTTGCGGACGTAGTACGGGTCCCAGCGCTCCATCCCGACGTTGCCGCTGTCGCTGCGGCCGCTCACCTGCCAGAGCCCCGTGATTCCGGGGCGGACGCGCTCGCGGAGCACGCGGACGCGCGCGGGCAGCTCCCGGTGGTGGTACTCCGGCAATGGCCTCGGCCCGACCAGGCTCATGTCCCCCACGAGGACGTTGAAGAGCTGAGGCAGCTCGTCGAGGCTCGTCCGGCGGAGCACACGGCCGATGCGCGTGATGCGGGGGTCGTGTTCGAGCTTGAAGTGGGCGTCCCACTCGGCTTTCAGCGCCGGGTCGGCGTCGAGGGCGCGGTCGAGGACGGCGTCCGCCTCGGGGACCATCGTGCGGAGCTTCCACGTGCGAATCGTCCGTCCGTCCTGCCCGACGCGAGACTGTGCGTAGAAGGGCCACGCCCGGTCTTCGAGCCAGACCAGCGCGGCGAGCGCGGCCACGAGAGGCCCCCAGACCAGCGCGAGGGGGAGCACCACGAGAAGCTCGCCCGTCCGCTTGAGCAGGCGCGGCACCCACCGGGTGAGGGTCGACGTCAGCTCGAGTCCCAGCACACCGGCGAAGTCGCGCGGCGTCACCCAGAGGCTCGGCGCGTCGAACAAATCGGGGATGATGACGACCGTCCGGTAGCCGGCGAGCGGCCCCTCGAGCAGGTCGATCTGACGGTTGCTCTCGGACTCGGGGAGGGCCAGGAAGGCGACGGGCGCCTCGGCGTCGATCTGCGACGTGTCGCCGACGATGGGGATGGTGTCGAGGTAGCCGCCCCAGGCGTCGAGGTCGTCGTTGAAGACGGCGGCCGGCCGGTAGCCGATGCCCCGCTCCTCCTGGAGCTGCCGCACGATCCGCGCGCCCGCCACCCCGGCCCCATACACGACCGCCGGCACCCCCCAGAGGTCCCGGCGCGTCATCGCGCTCTTGATGCCCCACCGCGCCATGGGAACCAGGAGGAGGGCGACGGCGCCTCCGGCGATGAGGGTGAGGCGACTCGACACGACGCTCCCGACGTTGACGTGGGCCAGCCAGAGCCCCGTCGCCGTCAGGGCGAACGCCCCGAGGAGGGTCAGCACGACGCGCCGAAACTCCTCGACGGCCCCGAGGCCCCAGCCGGGGATCAGCCGCGCGCCCCACGCGATGGCGACGTACATCGGGACAACGCCCCATCCGTATCCGATGTACCCGCTCGGCTCGCCAGCAAGGGCCTGTCGCATCCCCGAGGCGAGCAGCAGAGACGCCGACAGCGCGAGCCCCTCCGCGGCCAGCAGCGGCACCACGTTGCGGACCACCTGCACGGCGTAGCTCCGCCCCTTGGACCATGCGATGGCCTGCTGCTGGGACTGCGGAAGAGCCTGGGGTCGAGCGATCTCCATCGGTCTGCGTAGCCTAGTTGACCGCTCGACAAGAATCAACCCCGCTGCACGACCCCACTTAATTACAATTGCGTTGCGGATTGCAAGGGCGACGCCCTACGGCCGTGTATGCCCTGAGCCGCCGAACCATGGGGGCATCGCGGGCGGGCGGACGGCCTGCCAGTCTCCGCCGTGTCGCGCCCGCGCTCGGTCGGCACCGGCCGCCTCGGTGAGGCTGGGGTCTGTGCCGGGCGCCCCGCCAGACCAGAACGCGACCGCCTCGGGGACGGATCGCCGCCGGTCGCCGCCGTCCCACACCGAGCCGTGGTCTCCCCCGAGGCGGCGCTGCCACACGCCGAGGTCGTCGCCCCGGTACTCGGCCTCCCCGCTCTCGGTGCGGAGGAAGAAGGTCGACCGCAGCACGCCGTCCCCGTCGACCGAGCGGTAGAGGTTTCCGCCGAGGACAAGCGACCGAAGCGTCTCCACCGAGGCGGCCTCGACCTGGATCTCGCGCGCCTCGTCGGCGCGGGTCGTGTTGCCCCCGAGGCGGTTGCCGACGACGAGCGAGCCCACGTCCGGCGCCCGGCGCTCGGGGTCGAGGCGGAGCCACACGCCGGTGCCGTCGTTGTCGACGACCGTGTTGTGGAGGACGAGGTTTCGGCTCGCCGCCTGGGACAGCACGCCGGTCCCGCTCCACGCCCGCTGGCGCGTCCGCGCGATCACGTTGTGCTGCACGAGCGTCCCCGTCGTGCGCAGCTCCAGCATCACGCCCGCCACCTCGTTGCCGACCACGAGGGCGCCCTCGACGGTGTTGTCCTGGTTGTCGATGTCGAGCCAGATGCCGGGGCCGCCGTTGTAGGCCGCAAGGTGCCGCCGGATCACCGTTCCTGAGCTGCGCACCCACTTTCCACCGCCGGCCTCCCAGAACGGATCGTAGCCCTTCCAGTTGTTGCCGACCGCCGAGCCGTCCTCGACCAGGCAATCGGTGCAGGCGCCGCCCCACCCCATCTGCCCGTTGAGGTCCGCCTCGGTGCGGAGGAAGACGTGGCCGCGCCCCGAGGTGTCGAGGCCGAGGCCGTTCGTCCACTCGACGCGCACGTCCTCGAACAGAGCCCCCTCGCGGCCGGCGCAGACGGCGCCCCACTGCGCGCGGTTGGTCGCGTGCCGAAACGCGAGGCCGACGACGCGCAGCCACCCGGGCGTGCTGGCGTCGCCGCACGCGGCGTACACGTCCTCCCCCGTCGGGGCGAAGAGGACGGTCCGTGTGGCGACCTCGACCGGACCCGCCTCGGAGGGAGGCACGTCGCCCGGGAATCGGGCCACGAGGCGGCGCGGCGCCTCGGGCGGACCCTCCGCCCAGAACGTGCCGGGCACAAGATCCTCGCGCCGAAAGACGGGTCGGAGGACGTCTCCATCTGCGACCACCATCTCGCGGCGGAAGACGTCGTCCTCGGTGTAGGTCAGCAGGGCCGGGCCGGTCCACACGAGGGCCCACGTGCCATCCCCGAGGCGGCGCCATCGGTCGGTCGTCACGTCGGCGCCGGTCACGACGACGGTCTCGCCGGGGTAGGCGGCGTAGGTGACCCGGGCATCTGGCCCGGTGCCGCCCGTCCGCGGCCGAACCGCCTCGCGGTAGACGCCCTCGCGGATCAAGACGGCGTCGCCAGGCTGAAGCGCTCCCGTTCGCGCGGCGCGCGCGATCGTCCGCCAGGGACGCTCGGCCGTGCCCGGCCCGTCGTCGGACGCCTCGGGGTGGCTCGGGTCGACGACGTACGCCGTGCCACCAGGCGCCGTGTAGGCCGCCTCGGGGTCGAGGCAGGCGCCGTCGGCGCGGACCCGCGGGAGGTCGCAGGCCATGGCCGTCGCAGAAGGGGACGTCGTCACCGAGGCGGCAGCCACCGAGGCGGGCCGCACTTCGCACCCGGTGATGCCCGTAAGGGCGATAGCCCCGAGGAGGGCGCGGCCTACCACACCAGCTTGCGGCAGTGGAACGCCTCGGCGTAGCGCGCGCCGGCCTCGACGCCGCGGATCCGGGCGAGCCCGCGGAAGGTCTCGGCGTCGTACCACGCCTTGCCGTGCTGGCTCGGGAAGTGCTGGCACAGCAGCTCCACCTTGCGCGCGAGCGTCTCGTCGTCGAGCACGACGTAGGCGTTCGGCGGGCCGAGGTCGCCGTCCCACTTCGGGATCTCGTACGCTGCGACGGTGGCGTCCCGGAACGTCTGCCATGCCAGCTCGGCCACGACCCGGTGGTCCTGGTGCGCGTCGTCGAGGCGGTGCGTGAGGACGAGGTGCGGGCGGACCGCCTCCAGCTCGCGCTGCGCAAACCGCTTGATCGCCTCCGCCTCGGTGGGAAAGAAGCCGTCGCGGAACGACGCGACATGGACGCGCGCCGAGGCCGCATCGGCGAGGAGGGCGTCGGCCGCGGCCCGCGCTTCTGCAGCACGCGCCTCCGAGGCGGAGAACACGGCCCAGACCACCTCGGTGTGGGGGCGCTCGGCGAGGAGCCGGAGGAGCGTCCCGCCCGCCCCGATCTCGAGGTCGTCGGCATGGGCGCCCATCGCCACGAGGCGGAGCGGCCGGTCGGGATGCTGCCCCAGGACGGGGTCGAGGTCGAACATCTAGAGCCCCCTTCGGGTCGGTACACGGTACCGGGGACGAGGTACGGGTCGAGGCGCCCGCGGCGCTCGTGTACCCCGTACCTCGTACGCCGTACCCTCCTGCATTTCGATCTACACCTCCCGGCGGGACATCGGCTCGCCGAATTGCCCGTCCCCCGAGGCGGCGCGGTCGAGCCACACCTCCCACGGCGCCGCGCCCGACTTGTGGATGTCCTCCAGCAGGCGCTTCTCCTTGAACGTGTCCATGCACGCCCAGAAGCCGCCGTACGAGAAGCACCCGAGCTGGCCGTCGGCGACCATCCGGTGGGCGGGCGGCCCCATGATGTCCTCGCCGTCGCGGATGTAGTCGAAGAAGCGCTGGTGCATCACAAAGAAGCCGCCGTTGATCCGGAGCCCCACCTCGGTGACGTGCGCGACGTCGGTCACGCCGCCCTCGGCATCGGTGCGGATGACGTGGCTCGTGTAGTTGGGCCGCACCCCGAGGAAGGTGGCTGCCCGCCCGCTCTGCTGGGCGAAGTCGATCACTTGGTCGAGCGGCACGTCGGTGACGCCGTCGGCGTAGTTGGCCAGGAACCACTCGTCGTCGCCCAGGAACGGCCGTACGGCCACGAGCCGCTCGCCGACGCAGGCGTCGAGGCCCGTGTCGACGAACGTGATCGTCCAGTCGTGGAGATCCGTCCGGAGGAGGTCCACCTGCGTGCCGTTCGACAGCACGAAGTCGTTCGAGACCGTCTCGTCGTAGTCGACGAAGTAGCGCTTGATGGCGTCGGCGCCGTGGCCGAGGCAGAGGATGAAGTCCTTGTGCCCGAAGTGGGCGTAGTACTTCATCAGGTGCCACAGGATCGGCCGGTACCCGATCTCGACCATCGGCTTCGGCAGCGCCGGCCCCGAGGCGTCGCGAATGCGCATGCCCTCGCCACCGCAGAAGAGGACGACTTTCATGGGGTCGGGGCGGCCGAATCGAGGAGGGCAGCCGAAAGATCGGACCAGACGGTCCCCGCGAACGGGCGAAAGACGGGCTGGACGGGGCGGCCGATCAGGACGCCGTCCGTCGTGCCAGCGTCGAGGGCCTGCGCGTACACCGCAAGCGCTTCCCCGAGGCGGTCAACGGTCTCGTCGACTACGTCGTCGGTGTGGGCGGTCGTGATGACGAACGACGGGGCGAGGACGCCTCGGCGCGTCAGCTCCTGGAGGAGGAGCGTCCGGTACGGCTGCGACGGCGCGCCGTCCGGGTCGCGGGTAAAGAAGACGAGGTTGCAGTCGCGCCCGGCGGTCCCCACGAAGCCCTCGACGCCGGCGGCCCGCACCGCCTGCTCGACCCCGAGGCGGAGACGCGCGCCCTGCGCCATGAGCTGGCCCGCGACGTCCTCCTCGGTGCCGATCCGCATCGTCTCGACGGCCGCGGCGAGGCTGTGCGTCTCGGCGCCGTGCGTGGCCGAGAGCAGGAACACGCGGCGGTCGTCGGTCGCGAACCCGCCGCGCTCCATCAGGTCGCGCCGGCCGGCGAGGGCGCTCACCGAGTGGCCGTTGCCGAGCGCCTTGCCGAACGTCGACAGGTCGGGCGTGACGCCGAAGAGGCCCTGCGCGCCGCGGTCGGACCACCGGAAGCCGGTGATCATCTCGTCGAGCACGAACACGACGTCGTGCGCGCGGCACACCTCGGCGACGGCCCGGAGGTAGTCGCCCGGGTCGCCCGGCCCGCGGACCGGCTCCAGGATCACGCACGCGACCTCGCCCCGGTGCGCGTCCAGGAGGTCTGCGAGCGCGTCGACGTCGCCGTAGGGGAACGTGCGTGCGAGGCGCTTGACCGCCTCGGGGACGCCCGCGTCGAGCGGCGTCGTGCCGATGAACCAGTCGTCCTGCGACAGGAACGGGTGGTCGGCGCAGAGCGCCACCAGGTCGCGGCCGGTGGCGGCGCGCGCCAGCTTGATGGCCGCCGTGGTCGCCGTCGAGCCGTCCTTGCAGAACTTGACCATGTCGGCGCCCGCGATGCAGTCGAGGAACGCCTCGGCGGCCTCGGCCTCGATGCGCGCCGGGCGCGAGAAGTTGGCGCCGCGTGCGAGCCACGCCGAGGCCGCAGCATTCACCCGGGGCTCGGCGTGCCCGAGCGTGACCGCCCGGAGCCCCTGCCCGTACTCGATGTAGCGGTTGCCGTCAAGATCCCACACGTGGGCGCCCTCGCCGCGGTCGATCACGACAGGCATCCACTCGGGCATCTGGTCGTCGCCCTTGGCGTACGTGTGGGCGCCGCCGGGCACGAGGCGGTGCGCACGCGCCTGGTGGGCGCGGCTCCGGCGGTAGCGGTCGTCGTTGGGGAGCGAGCCGTTCATGCTAGTGGTTTGCACTGAGGAACGGTCCATGCGCCTCGCAAGAACCGGTCACTGCGTTCAGGGAAAGGCATTACCGACCCACGGATGTACTGAAACACTGCCCTTCCGACTCCAGAGGTTGTCATGAACTGGACCGCCCAAAACAGAGCGGAATCGGCGGTCGGCCCGCTCCTCCCCTCTCACCGAGTCATCCCGGACTCCGATCCGGGATCCATGCAGCGTCCGAGCGAGGTGGAGAGGCCGTATGGATTGGCTGCGCCGTCCTGTCGGGTCCCGCCTTCGCGGGAATGACGTTGGTTTTGAAGGGTGTGGCTCCGCCTCCATCGAGTCTATGACAAGCTCTAGGCGGCCCCGAGGAGGTTCGCCTCCACGAGGCGGTCGGCGGCGGTGCGGACGGTCGCGAACGGCAGGCCGGACCGCTCGGCGATGTCGAGCAGCGAGAAGCGCCCGTCGGAGAGGTTGAGCACCCACCGGAGCGCCCGCTGCGCCTCGGGGTCGGGCGCGCCGCCCATCGGGGCGTAGAGCCCGCGCCGGCCGAGCTGCGGCTCGCCGAAGGGCTGGAGATTCCGGTAGACGCCATCCCGGTCGAGGACCGAGATCACGTCGGTGACGGCCTCGACCGCCTCGGCGAGAGCTTCGGGGTGGATGAAGGCGAGGTCGTCGCCGGAGGTGTGGTACTCCGGGTATTCGCCGTGGGGCGTCCGCGTCAGCCGCCCAACGGGCAGGTCGAAGCCGGGGCTCCCGAACTGGCGCTCGTCGTAGCCCGTCGGCTCGAACGGGCGCACGTCGACGCCGCGGTCGCGCAGGGCGACCTCCACCGCGCGGTCGACGGCGAGCGGGCCGTCGAGCGTGCCCGCGCGGGTGCGCTTGTACGTGAAGCCGCCCGCGTCGCCGAGGTTGGCGAGCACGAGCCCCGCGCGGACGTTCCCGAGGCGGTCGTGCGAGCGGTCGAGCCAGGCCAGTGCTCCGATCGTGCCGGGCGCAAACAGAATGCGGACCGTGTGCCGGGGCGTCGGCCCGTCGAGGAGGCGCCGGGCGACGGCGGTCGCGACGGCCATCGACGACACGTTGTCGTTGGCGAGGCCCGGGTGGCAGGCGTGGGCCGAGAGCAGGATGTCCGACGGCGTCTCGCCGGGGACCACGACCTCGCCGTAGGTGAGGCTGCCGTCGAACAGCTCGGTGTCGACCACCACCTCCAGCTCGCCGCTCTCGCCGACGCGCTCGGCGAGCTGGTCGAGGTCGTTCTGGCGGAGGCAGAAGCCCCACGCAGGGGTGTAGTAGCTCGTCCGGTACGGGATGAGGCCGGGCTGGTCGGGGAGCGTGTGGAGGTGCGAGCGGAGTGCCCAGAGCGGCATCCGGTCGCGCGCGGGCACGCTGTACTGGACCAGGTGGAGCGGGTGGTCCTCCCAGTCAATCACGCGCTCGCCGTCGGCCGTGGCGACGTAGGCTTCCTTGACGCGCCACTCCTGCGGGATCGTCCAGTCGAGCACCGTCGTCCCCGAGGCCACCTCGGTGATGCGCAGCGGCACCTCGTCGCCAATGCGGAGGAGCGTCTGGCGGAGGCCGTCGCCGGTGATGCACCGCCGGAGCGGCATCAGCTCGGCGGCGAAGGCGTGGAGGGCGTCGCCGAGCGCACTCGGATCGCCTGCACCGAGGCGGGAGCGAGAGGCCGGCGAGGGGGGGGCGACAACGGGCACAGAGATGCGGAAAACCCGCCTCAGTATCGGCACGCCGTGTCTCAACCTCAAGGTCTGCTCCCGATCCGCCGTGCGCGGACGGCCCCGGTCACGGCACGCGCGCCGGGTTCAGAGGGCGTTGAGGTTTTTAGATCGTGGGCGTGCGCGAGCGAGCCGGGCCTCCGGAAGGAGCGCGAAGCAGACGACGCCAGGGCGTGCCCCGCCCGAATGGGGCGGGCGCGATGCAGCGCGACGCGGCGGTGGTGCCGGCGCAGCCGCGCAAAGCCCGATCTGATGAATCCTCAACGCCCTCTCAGCTGGACTTTGGCTCTTTGAGGTAGCGGGGCGGGCGGTGTCGTAGATCACGGATTCTGTCTA
>JBCCQJ010000013.1:0-32449 GCA_039024395.1 Bacteroidota bacterium
ATCCGGTCGGCGGCCTCCATCGTCAGCTTGTTGTGGGTGACGAGGATGAACTGCGTCGAGTCGGCGAACGAGCGGATCAGGTTCATGAAGCGGCCCACGTTGGCGTCGTCGAGCGGTGCGTCGACCTCGTCGAGGATGCAGAACGGGGAGGGCTTGACGAGGTAGATCGCGAACAGCAGGGCCGTCGCCGTGAGCGTCTTCTCGCCGCCCGAGAGCTGCGTCAGCGAGACGGGCCGCTTGCCCTTCGGCCGCGCTGTGATCGAGACCGGCGCCTCCAGCGGGTCGTCGCCGTCGAGGGCGATGTCGGCCTGGGCGTCGCCGCCGAACAGGTCGTTGAAGAGCGTCCGGAACGCCTCGCGGACCTGCCCGAACGTCTCGTCGAAGCGCCGCCGCGCGGTCTCGTTGATCTCGCGGATCGTGTCGAGGAGCGTGTCCTCGGCGCCCTGGAGGTCGGCCCGCTGCTCGTGCAGGAACGCGAGGCGCGTCTTCTCCTCCTCGTAGCTCTCGAGCGCGAGCGCGTTGACGGCGCCGAGGTCGCGGATCTTCTGGCGGAGGCTGGGGATCTCGATGCGCGCCGTGTCGGGCTGGAACAGCTCCTCGGCCTGGAGGCGGTCCAGCTCGGCGGTTGCCTCGTCGAGGTCGGCGCTGTGCTCCTCGGCGAGGCGCTCCAGGGTCGTCTCCTGGCGGGTCGCGATCTCGGCGAGCCGGCGGTCGGCCTCGGCGCGCGCCGTCTGCGCGGTCTCGCGGCTCGACCGGACCTCGCGGAGCGCCGTCTCGGCGTCGGCGATGGCCGCGCGGCCCTGGAGCACGGCCGTCTCGGCCTCGGCGGCGGCCGTCACGAGGGCGTCGGTCTCGCCGCGCATGGCGTCGAGGCGGCCCTGGGCGTCGGCCTCGGTCCCCGAGGCGGCGTCGAGGTCGGCCTGGAGGCGCGCCTGCTCGTCGTCGCGGGCGGCCTGTCGGGCCGCGATCTCGTCGCGCGACCGCTCGGCGCGGGCGCGGGCCTCGCGGGCGGCCTGGGCGGCGAGCTGCGTGCGGGCCTGCGCCAGGCGGGCGTCGCTCCAAGCGCCCTCCGCCTCGGCGCGGGCGCGGTCGGCGGACTGGAACGAGGCCTCCGTTGTCTGGCGGGCCGCCTCGGTGCCGGCCACGGCGCCGGCCCGGTCCGAGACGACGCCATCGAGCGTGTCGTCGTCGTCGAGCGCGCCCAGGTCGGCGGCGAGCGAGCCGAGGCGGGCGTCGAGGCGGACGGCCTGCTCGTCGCGGGCGGCGGTGCGGGCCTGCGCACGAGCGACGGCGGTGCGGGCCTCGTCGCGCACGTCGCGGGCGGCGTCGCGGGCGTCCTCCGCCTCGGTGCGTGTCGCGTCCGCCCCGGAGCGTGTGGCGCGTGCCGTCTCAGCCACGGCTTCGGCTTCGGCGAGGGCGTCCTCCGCCGCGGCCAGCGTCTCGGCGGCCTGCGCGTGCCGCTCGGCGGCCCCGAGGCGGTCGGCGGTCGCGGACGGCTGGGCGCTCCCGCCCCGGACGGCGCCGCGGGCGTCGGTCCATGCACCCTCGCGCGTCACGAACCGAGCGGCAGGGAACCGGCCCCGGAGGTCGCGCGCGGCGACGAGCGACTCGGCGACGAACGTGTTGGCAAAGAGCGACCGGAGGAGGGGAGCGTAGCGTTTGTGGGCCGGACGCGCGAGGTCGAGCAGTGGCGTTGTGCCAGGCGGCGTGGGTGAGACCTCGCTCGGCGCCCCGAGGCGGTCGAGCACGAGGAACGTGGCCCGGCCCTTCTCGGCCGCGCGGAGCCGTCCGATGGCGGCGTCGGCGTCGTCTTCGGTCGGCACGACCAGCGTGTCGGCCCAGGCGCCGAGGGCGGCGTCGAGGGCGAGCCGGTCGGCCGCGTCGGCGGCGACCACCTCGGCGACGGTCGGCGCGTCGACGTCGGGATGGGCGGCGAGAAAGGCGACGGCGCCGTCGGTGCCCAGGTCGACGAGCGACTCGAGGAGGGCGACTTCTGCGCGCGCCGTGTCGCGGGCCAGGCGAGCGGCCTGGCGAGCGGCCTCGGCTGCCTCGGCGGCGTCGCGGGCGGCGTCGCGGGCCTGCTGCGCGGCGTCGAGGCGGGCCTGAGCGTCGGCGAGGGCGGCCTCCGCCTCGGCGAGGGCCGCCTCGGGGGCGTCGTCGGTCTCGGTCTCCGAGGCGGCGAGGGCGTTGCGCTCGGCCTCGACGCGCTCGCGTTCGGCGGTCAGGAACGCGCGGCGGTCACGAGCGCGGTCGCGGGCGCTCTCGGCCTGGCGGAGCGCCGCCTGCGCCTCGGCGTGCGCCTGGCGCGCCGCGTCGAGGTCGTGTCGTTTCGCGTCGGCCGCGGCGCGCGTCTCGTCGCGGATCGTCTCGGCCTCCCCGAGGCGGGCCTCGGCGCGCTCCGCCTCGGCCTCGGCGGCCGCGATGCGGGCGTCGGCCTCGGCCGCTTCGGCCTCGACGGCCACAAGGCGGGCGGCGTCGGCCTCGCGCTCCTTGTCGATCCGCGCCAGGGCACGCCGCTGGGCCTCTCGCCGCTCGGCCCCGACGCGGATCTCGGCCTCGAGCGCCTGCACGGTCTCGGCGTGAGCCTGGAGTGCCCGAGCTGCCGTGCCCATCTCGCCCTCGAGGCGGATGAGGGTCGTCCGCGCGTCTTCGAGGGCGGCCTCACCCGTGGCGATCTGGGCAGCGAGCCCCTCCGCCTCGGTGCCGCGGACCTTCAGCGCCGCCTCGATCTGCTCGCGCTCGTCCTGGAGCCTGGCGAGGTCGTGGGCGGCCATCGACAGCTCGAGGCGGCGGAGGCGCGTCGCGAGGCGCTCGTGCCGGGCCGCCTTCTGCGCCTGCCGCGACAGCGACCGGACCTGCTTTTCGACCTCCTCGATGATGTCGTCGAGGCGCGTGAGGTCGGCGCGCGTGGCGTCGAGGCGGCGGAGAGCCTGGGCGCGTCGACGCTTGTACTTCGTGATGCCAGCCGCTTCCTCGAAGAGGCGCCGGCGGTCGTCGGCGTTGTCGGAGAGGATGTCCTCGACCATCGACAGCTCGATCACCGAGTAGGCGCCGGCGCCCATGCCGGTGTCCATGAACAGGTCGAGGATGTCGCGGAGGCGGCAGGTCGTCCCGTTGAGGAGGTACTCCGAGTCGCCGGAGCGGAAGAGCCGCCGGGTGACGGTGACCTCCGCGTACTCGGTGGGGAGGACGCCGCGCGTGTTCTCGACCGTCAGCGAGACCTCGGCCATGCCGAGCGCGCGCGTCCCCGAGGCGCCGTTGAAGATGACGCCGCCCATCGACTCGCTCCGCAGCAGCCGCGCGCGCTGCTCGCCGAGCACCCACCGCACGGCGTCGATCACGTTGGACTTGCCGCAGCCGTTCGGCCCCACGATCGCCGTCACGCCGGGCGAGAAGTCGACGCTCGTCTTCTGAGCGAAGCTCTTGAACCCGTGGAGGTCGAGCCGGCTGAGGTACATGCGGGGGCGTGGGGCGCCGTTCGTGGCGGCTCAAGATACCCGCCGCGACGCCGGCTCCCGAAAGGGCGGCCCCAAAAGGGGAGGGCGCGGGGTCCCACCACGGCCCCCGCGCCCAGGTCGCTGCTCAGGAACACTTCGTTGCGGCGACCTCCCTTTGTCTCTTACTACGTAGTCGAGGGGCGAAACGTGTCAACGCGGCGGTGCAATTCACAATCCTCCCCCCGAGGCGGTCGCATCAGTCGTCCTCGGGCGCGGCCGGGCTGTCGTCGACGGCCGCATCGCCGTCGAGCAGCCGCGGGTGGCTCTTGAGGTCGTCGCTCATCATCCGCCCGACGTAGGCGTGGCCGGCCTCGGCGACGCGGGCGCCGTCGTCCACCTCGGTGGCGGCTGGCGCGGCGTCGCGGTCGGTGTCCATCGTGGGCGTTGCGTTCTGCTCCTGTTCGGGCGGGGTCTCGCTGTCGGCCGAGCGGTAGCGGTGGGCGTCGGGCGTGGACGGGTCGGGGTGCATGGCGCTGGAGTCGTGTCGACGGGTCAAACCCCGCGGGCACGCGCGCGGTTGCGGCGGCTCCGGAGCGGCAGCAGGGGGCTTCCGCGCGTACCTTTCGAGCGGCTCGCCCACCACCGTTTGATGTCTGACTCCCGCTCCTCTGCCTCGTCCGAGGTCGAGCGCCTGCTGGACGCGCTCCGAGGCGGCGACGACGAGGCGCTGGATCGTCTGTTCCCGGTCGTCTACGACGAGCTGCGCAAGCTGGCGCACGCGGTCCGGCGCGGCCCGTCGATGCAGACCCTCAACACGACGGCGCTCGTCCACGAGGCGTACATCCGCCTCGCCGACGAGGGCGCCAACCTCGACTTCGAGGGGCGGAGCCACTTCCTCGGGGTCGCGGCGAAGGCCATGCGCCACGTGCTGGTCGACCACGCGCGCAAGCAGGGGGCGGTCAAGCGGGGCGGCAACCTCGACCGGGTCGACCTCTCCGACACGCTCGTCGGCACGGCCAGCGGCTCGCCCGACCAGCACGTGCTCGCGCTCGACCGGGCGCTCGACCGCCTCGAGGTGCTCGACGGGCGCAAGGCCCGGGTGGTCGAATGCCGGTTCTTCGGCGAGATGAGCGTCGAGGAGACGGCGGCGGCGCTCCGCGTCTCGACGGCGACCGTCAAGCGCGACTGGCGGCTTGCGCAGGCGTGGCTCTACCGCGCCCTCGCCGAGTCCGACGCGCCGGACGCCCCTGCGGCGTCTCTGTGATCCCCCGCGCGGCGGATTCCCGTGATGGAGACGATGGACCCCCACGACGACGACCGCTGGCCCCGCGTTGAGGCGCTCTTCGAGCGTGCCCTCGACCTTGCGCGGCGCGACCGCGACGCGTTTCTCGTCCGCGAGACGCTCGACGACCCGACGATCGCCGAGGAGGTGCGCGCCTTGCTCGACGCCGACATCGAGGCGGGCGCCTTCTTCGACCGGGTGGCGCAGGCCGTCACCCCGCGCGACGTGCTCGACGCGGGCGAGCTGACCGGCCCGTACCGCGTGCTCGACCGCCTCGGGGCCGGCGGCATGGGCACCGTCTACCGCGCGCGCCGCGTCGACGGGGCGTTCGAGCGCGAGGTCGCGCTGAAGGTGTTCCGCACCGGGGGCGGCGACGTGCGGCGGTTCCTGGCCGAGCGCCAGACGCTCGCCCGTCTCGACCACCCGTCCATCGCCCGGCTCTACGACGGCGGCGTGACCTCCGACGGCCGCCCGTACTTCGCGATGGAGCTGGTCGAGGGCCAGCCGATCACGACGTACGCCGACACGCACGAGCTGGACGTGGACGACCGGCTCCGGCTGTTCCAGCAGGTGTGCGAGGCGGTGCAGTTCGCCCACAGCCGCCTCGTGGTCCACCGCGACCTCAAGCCGTCCAACGTGATGGTGGCCGAGGGCGACGACGGCGCGCCGCGCGTGAAGCTGCTCGACTTCGGCATCGCGAAGGTCCTCGACGACCCCGACCTGACCGTCGGCGGCAGCGTGCCCCGGACGCCGGCGTACGCGGCGCCGGAGCAGGTGCGGGGCGAGGAGGTGACAACGGCGACCGACGTCTACGCCCTCGGCGTGCTGCTCTACGAGCTGCTCACGGGCCGACGCCCCTACCGCGCCGCCGACGAGCGGGCCGCCTTCGAGCGGGCCATCCTCGAGACCGAGCCCACGCGCCCGAGCACGGCCGTCAGCGCACCCACCGAGTCCGACCCGCCGACGCTCACGCTCCCGGCCCCGTCGGAGCGCCTTGCGAGACGCCTCGCTGGCGACCTCGACCAGATCCTCCTCAAGGCGCTCCGCAAGGAGCCGCCGGCGCGGTACCGCTCGCCCGAGGCGTTCGGCCGCGACATCGAGCGGCACCTCGACGGGCTGCCGGTCGAGGCGCGGCCCGAGTCGGTGGGGTACCGCATGGGCAAGTTCGTCCGGCGCCACCGGGGCGCCGTGGCGGCCGCCTCGGTGGGGCTGTCGGCCCTCGTGGTGGGCCTCGGGGTGGCGCTGTGGCAGGGGCAGGTGGCCGCCGTCGAGCGCGACCGCGCCGAGCGCGCGTCGGCGTTCATGGTCGACCTCCTCGGGGAGTTCGACCCGACGCGCGCCAGCGGCGGGCGCGCCGACCCCGAGGCGGTCCTCGACCAGGCCGTCGAGCGGATCGACGCCGGCCTCGTGGGCGACCCCGCCGTGCAGGCCCAGCTCTACGACCACGTGGGCCAGATCTACCAGACCTACGCCCGCTTCGACGACGCCGAGCGGCTGATCC
The DNA here is from genome assembly GCA_039024395.1 of Bacteroidota bacterium. GTDB lineage: Bacteria > Bacteroidota > Rhodothermia > Rhodothermales > Rubricoccaceae > Rubrivirga. The sequence continues at coordinate 6,221 of JBCCQJ010000013.1, forward strand.
GCCGGGCGCTCGACCTGCGGCGCTCGCTCTTCGGCGAGGCCGACCCGTCAGTCGTCGAGAGCCTCAACCACCTCGCATGGCTGTGCTTCGTGCGCGGCGACTACGACGGGGCCGACTCGCTCTACGCCCGCGCCCTCGCCATCGAGGAGGCCGCCTCGGGGCGGACGACCAACGCCGCGGCGGCGAGCATCGAGGGCCAGGGCCTTCTGCTGCGCGCGCAGGGCGCCCCCCAGGCGGCGATCCCGCTCGTCCGCGAGGCGCTCGCCATCCGCGAGGCCGCGCCCGAGGCGACGCCGACCGACGTCGCCTCGACGCGCAACGCCCTCGCCGCGCTCTACACCCTCACCGGGCGCCATGCCGAGGCGGTCCCGCTGCTGGAGCAGGTCGTCGCCGAACGGCGCGCGACGCTCGGCCGGCACGTCCACACGGCGCAGGCGCTGACCGACTACGGGGCGGCGCTCGTCGCGCAGTCCGACTTCGAGGCGGCGGCGGCCATCCACCGCGAGGCGCTGGCCATCCGCCGCGAGCGTCTCGGCGACTCGCACCCGCACGTGGCGCAGAGCCTGAGCCACATCGGGTGGGCCCTCCAGTCGCAGGCGCGCGCGGCCGAGGCCGAGCCGCTCTACCGCGAGGCGCTGGCCATCCGCCGCGAGCACTTTGGCGAGGACCACACGGCGGTCGGCAACAGCCTGCTCCTCCTCGGGGAGGCGACGCTCCTCAGCGGCGACGTCGAGCGCGGCCTCGGCGTCATGGGCGAGGCGGTCCGCGCGTTCGGGCGCGTCCTCGGCGAGGACCACTCGACGACGCTCTCGGCCGAGCTTCGGCTGGCGGCACACCTCGACGCGGTCGGGCGCCCCGAGGCGGCGCGCCCCCTCGCCGCGCGCCTCCTGCCGCAGCTCCGCGAGGCGTTCGGGCCGGAGCACGACAAGGCCCGGCAGGCCCAGGCGCTCGCCGGCCGCCTCGGGGCGGGGCCATCGTGACGTCCGACCCGACCCGCTGGACGCGCGTCGAGGCCCTCTTCGAGGAGGCCCTTGGCCTGCCCGCGCCCGACCGCGAGGCGTTTGTCGACCGCGAGGCCGGCGGCGACGCCGCGCTCGCCGACGAGGTGCGCGCGCTGCTCGACGCCGACGCCGAGGCGGGCGCCTACTTCGCCGACGTCGCGCGGTCGCTCTCGGGCACGGCCCCTCTCGCCGAGGGCGACCGCGTGGGGCCGTACCGGATCACCGGCCGCCTCGGCGAGGGCGGCATGGGCACCGTCTACCGCGCCGAGCGCGCCGACGGGGCCTTCGAGCGCGAGGTGGCGCTCAAGGTGCTCCGCGACGCCCGCGGCGGCGACGTGCGGCGGTTCCTCGCCGAGCGGCAGATCCTGGCCCGCCTCGACCACCCGGCCATCGGGCGCCTCTACGACGGCGGCATCGACGACCGCTGCCACCCGTTCCTGGCGATGGAGCTGGTCGAGGGCGAGCCGATCACGGCCTACTGCGACCGGCACCGCCTCGGGGTCGAGGCGCGGCTCGGGCTCTTCCGGCAGGTCTGCGAGGCGGTGCAGTTCGCGCACGGCCGCCTCGTGGTCCACCGCGACCTCAAGCCGTCGAACGTGCTCGTCGCCTCCGGCGACTCGGGAGAAGGGGCCAGCGGGAAGGGGCAAGGGGGAAATGCCCCTTCCCCCTTCTCTCTTCCCTCTTCCCCCCGCGTGAAGCTGCTCGACTTCGGGGTGGCCAAGCTCCTCGACACCGACATCGAGCTGACCCAGACCGGCGCGGCGCCGCACACGCCGGCGTACGCGGCGCCGGAGCAGGTGCGGGGCGAGGAGGTGACGACGGCGACCGACGTCTACGCCCTCGGCGTGCTGCTCTACGAGCTGCTCACGGGCACCCGGCCGTACCGCCTCACGAACCGCCGCCGCGAGGCGGTCCAGCAGGCCATCCTGCACGCCGAGCCCACGCAGCCCTCGACGGCGGTCCTGACCCCGACCTCCGAGGCGGACCCTGCCGGCACGGCCGCCGCACGCGCGACCGAGCCGACGCGCCTGCGGCGGCGCCTCCAGGGCGACCTCGACCGGATCGTGCTCAAGGCGCTCCGCAAGGAGCCCGAGCGCCGCTACGAGGGCGCGGCGGCACTCGGCCGGGACGTGCAGCGCCACCTCGACGGGCTGCCGGTCGAGGCGCGGCCCGAGTCGGTCGGCTACCGCGTGGGCAAGTTCGTGCGGCGTCACCGAGGCGGGGTGGCGCTGGCCGCCCTCGCGCTGGTCGGGCTGCTGGGCGGGCTGGGGGCGGCCTTGTGGCAGGCGTCGGTCGCCTCGGAGGCCCGCGACCGCGCCGAGGCCGAGGCCCGAGCCGCCGACCGCGCGACGGACCTTCTCGTGGACGTCTTCGGGACGAGCGACCCCAACCAGGCGCGCGGCGACACGCTCAACGCCTACGACATCCTGGGCCGCGGCCTCGCCCTCGTCGACACGCTCGGCGCCGAGCCCGCCGTCCAGGCCCGCCTCCTCCACGCGCTCGGCAACGTCTACGGCAACCTCGGCGACTACGACCGCGCCGCGACGCTGCTCCGCCGCGCCATCGCCGCCCGGCGGGACGGGCGCGCCGCGCCGGAGGACCTCACGCTGACGCTGAGCAACCTCGGCGTCGCCCTCCAGCGCGGCGGCGACGCCGACGGGGCCGTGTCCGTCCTCGAAGAGGCCGTCGCCCGCCACGAGGCGGCCGCCGCGCCCGACGCGTTCCGCTTCGCCAACACACTCAGCGACCTCTGCCTGGCCCTCCACGAGCAGGGCGACTACGCGGCGGCCGAGGCCGCCTGCCGTCGTGCGCTTGCCGTCGGGGGCGAGGCCCCCTCGGAGGCGACGGCGTTCCGCCACAGCAACCTCGGATTGGCCCTCGAAGGGGGCGGCGAACTGGCTGCCGCCGCCGACGCGTACCGGCGAGCGACCCAGGTTCGGGCGTCGCTCCCCGCCCCCAACCCCATCGAGGCGGCCTACACCGAGGGCAACCTGGGGCGCGTGCTGGCCCGCCTCGGGGAGACCGACGAGGCCGAGGCGAGCGCCCGCCGTGGCGTGGCACGCATGCGCGGCGTCGTGGGCGACCGCCACCCCGACCTCGCAGTCTCACTTACGGATCTCGGGCAGGTCCTGGAGTTGGACGGACGCTTCGACGAGGCGCTTGCGGCCTACGACGAGGCCCTCTCGATCCAGCAGGCGAGCGTCGGGGCCGACCACCCCGAGGCGATCACGACGCTCAACAACATCGGCGTCGTGCACGCCCGCGCCGGGCGCAACGCCCGTGCCGTCGAGGTGCTCACCGAGGCGCTCGACCGCCGCCGCCGCGCGCAGGGCGACGACCACCCCGAGGTGGCGACCGGCCTCAACAACGTGGCCACGCTCGAAGACCGCCTCGGGCGGACCGCGCAGGCGCTCGCGCGCTACGAGGAGGCCGTGACGCTCAGCGAGGCCACCTTCGGGCCGGACCACGCCACAACGGGATCGTTCCGCTACAACCTCGGCCGGATCTACGCACGCGTCGGCCGTGGCCCCGAGGCGGAGGCGGCGCTTCGACAGGCGCTGGCGACGTTCGAGGCGACGTTCCCGGCCGACCACTTCATGATCGGGTACGGGGCGCTGGAAGTGGGCCGTGGTCTCGTCGAGCGCGAGGCGTTCGACGAGGCGCGTCCGCTGCTGGAGCGGGCGAAGCGTCTGATCGAGGCGACCGACCGGCCCGATGCCCCCGAGCGTCTGGCCGACGCCGAGGCGCTGCTGCGCCGCACCGAGTCGTCCTGACGCCCGCCTCGGGGCCCGGATGAGCCCGCGACGGCCGCCCTTGCGTGGATAGGGAAAGCCCTCTGCCGTCATGCGCCCCGTCGTCGGCCTCCTCGCGCTCCTCGTCGCCCTCCCCGTCGCGGCGTCCCCGCCCGACACCGCCGCCTCGGTGCGGTGGACGGCGTTCGCCCTCGACGTGTGGGCGGAGGCCTCCGACCTCCGCACGCAAGCCCGCGCCGAGGCAGCCCGGGGCGACAGCACCGGCCTGCGGATCCTCCGTTCGTTGCCTCCCGCCGGCCGCTTGTGGCCGCTCCTCGCACTCGCGCAGCACGACGCCGCCCGCCTCGGGGAGGCCGCTGTTATTGGAGCGTCGGCGGCGGCGCTCGACGCGCTCCTCCCCGAGGCGGCGCTCCGGCAGCGCGTCGCCGCCCGCCTCGATGCCGAGGTGCAGGCGCTCGCCGACACCTCCGGTCTCGCGGCCGGCCGCCACGCCACGCTCGCCCGCCTCGCCGCCGCGCCCGACGACGACCCGACGTGGACGGGCACGGTCCCCGAGGGACCGGACGTCTGGCGGCCCTACCCGAACACCGAGCCCGAGGGCGCGGCCGTGCCCGGCTACCGGCCGTGGGTGCTGGACCGGGCCGACCGCTTCCGACCGCCCCCGCCGCCGGCCGTGGGCTCCGAGGCGTTCCGGGCGGCGCTGGACGAGGTCCGGGAGGCGACCGAGACGCGGACGATGGAGCAGCGGCGCCGGGCGCGCTTCTGGGCGCGCGTCCACGGGGCGACCGAGTGGACGCGCCGGGCCGCGACCCTGCTCGCACGCGACGGCACGGCCGACCCCGAGGCGGCCGCGGTGCTGGCCGCCCTCCAGGTGTCGATCTACGACGGCATCATCGCCTGCTGGGAGGCCAAGTACCACTACTGGCTGATCCGCCCCGAGCAGGTCGACCCGTCGATCACGCGGCCGTGGGGCGTCGCCCTCCCCAACTTCCCGGCCTACCCCTCGGGGCATGCCTGCACGGCGGGGGCGGCCGAGACGGTCCTCGCCGCAGCGCTCCCCGAGGCGGCGGATGAGATCGGGCACGCTGCCTGGGAGATGGCCGAGTCGCGGCTGTGGGGCGGCGTCCACTACCGGTTCGACAACGACGCCGGGCTGGACCTCGGGCGCGCCGTCGCCCGCTACGTCCTGGCGCACGCCGACCGCCTCGGTGCTGACCGCCTCGGAGAGGAGAGGCCCTGAACGACGCGCGCCGCCGCCCCGAGCGGAGCGACGGCGCGGAGGGGGTGCGGCTCTATGGGTCCGAGGACGGGGCCGCCCGGCGGTACGTCGTCATGGCCCGACCTGACCGGGGCGTTTCCGCATGAGGCCGACCGCCCCCGAGGCGGCGCCGCCGTCGGCCGGGGCGACGAAGAACACCAGGAACGGCTCGCCGGCCTCGTACGCCTCGGGGTCCATGCTCCGGGTCGCCTCGATGAGGGCGTCCTCGTCGAAGCCGCGCGGCGACGTCTCGATCACACCACCCTCGAAGCGGCTGGCCGGGACGGCCGACAGCTCCTGCCGCGCCGTGTCGAAGATGTCACCGGGGAAGAACATGTCCCCCGGAAAGAACATCTCGCCGGGGAAGAACATCTCGCCGGGGAAGAACTGGTCGCCGCCGGGGATCTCGTTCTCGCCGCCGATGAGGTTGACCGGCACGAAGAGGTCGCCGGCGAGGGGCGTCTCGCGCCGCCGCTCGAGATACTCGCCTCCGAGGCGCTCGCCCTCGATCGTGACGCCGCGACCGGCCTCCCTGACGGGCGCCGCGATGAAACGCGAGCGGCCGACGGCGTGGATCTCGTCGTCGGCGACGACGGCGCTGAAGAGGACGACCTCCTGCGGGCCGTCGGCGCCAACGGCGAGCGGGTGGAGGCCGCGGACGAGGTTGACGAACGAGATGCCCTCGCGGTCGACCTCGTCGGCGTCGAGGCGGAGGGTGTAGTCCTGGGCGAGGGCGGGGCCGGCCACGAGGAGGCCGGCGAGGATCAGAAAACGGGTAGGCATGGCAGGGTTGAGGCAAGGGACATCCAGCCGCCTCGGCGTCCCCGAGGCGGGAGAGACAGCGCGCGGGCGCGACCCGAGGGCCACGCCCGCGCACATCGGGAACCGCGGGCTAGAGGCGGACCAGTTCGACGCGGCGGTTCTGCTGGCGGCCCTCCGGCGTGTCGTTGCCGGTCGCCGGCTGGGTCTGGCCGAGCCCGGCCGCCTCGAGGCGGGAGCCGTCGATGCCCTCGCCGATCAGCCACGTGCGGACCGCCTCGGCGCGCTCCTGGCTGAGGCGCTGGTTGGTGTCGGCCGAGCCGGTGTTGTCGGTGTGGCCCTCGATGCGGAGCCGGAGGTCGCCGTGCTGCTGGAGCGTGCGGGCGAGGTCCTGGAGCGTCGGCGTCGACTCGGGGCGGATGCGGGCGCTGCCGGTGTCGAAGAGGACGCCGTGGGTGGCGACGCGGCCGTCGGCCAGGAGCGCCTCGTAGAGGATCTGGCGCCCGCCGGCGGCCACACGGATGTTGTCGACGAGGAGCGGCCCGACGCGGTCGTCGTCCACCGGGCCGATCTCGCCGCCGGCGGTCCACAGAATCCGGTTCGTCCGCTGGACGTCGGCGTTGGGGACGTTCGCCACGCGCCTCTCGCCGATGTACATCTTCACGTACGACCCGTCGACGGCGATGCGGACGGGCACCATCGCCTCCTCGTGAGCGGCCTGGTTGACGAGCGTAGAGCCGCCGTTGTCCGACTGCACGCCGGTTTGGAAGAAGCTGCCGACGCGGAATTCGGCCCCGGAGTGGTTGCGCATGTCGCCGTGGAAGACGCTGTATTCCCGGTCCGGATTGTCGAGCGGACCGGTGCCGAGGGTGGTGTAGGTCCAGTTGTCGCCGTGGTAGAGGTCGAACTCGATCGTGAACCGCTCCGGCAGGTCTTCGGGGAGGGGGATCGCGAAGGCGGCGGCGTCGCTGAAGCGGAGCATCTGGTTGCCGTCCTCGCTCACGACCTCGATCAGGCCGCTGTGGAAGTCGATCCGGCCGGGCACGTTGCCCACGTAGTCGCGCTCGAAGTCCTCGACGAAGAGCGGGCGCTCGCCGGGCACGAAGTCGTAGTTGGCCCACGCACCCTCACCCGGCCGCGCGGTGGGTGAGGCGGCGGCGCTCGTCCCCGAGGCGGCGGTGCCCGAGGCGCCGGACGCGGCCGGGTTGCCGTTTTCGTCGACGTAGGTCACCTCCTGGCCGTTGGCCTCGGCCTCCTCGGCGCAGGCGCGGTCGCCCATGACGCACTCGATGACGGCGTCGGTGGCGCGGCGGGCGCGCTCTTCGGCCTGGCGCTCGACGGCGCGCTCGGCGCCGCGGCGGGCGGCGTCGCGGGCGCGGCGCCAGATCTGGGCCTCGGCCACCTGCGAGCCCCCGAGGAGGGCGACCAGGGCGAGGAGGAGGAGGCGGTGGGGGTGCAGGGTCATGGTCGGAGAGGTCGGGTTCAGGGTCATCACGTAATTCTAGCTCGGAAGGGATCACGCCGCCTCGGAGATGCCCCGAGGCAGGCGCCCCGAGGTGGACGCTCCGAGGTGGAATCAGTCGTCGTCGTCGAAGGTGAGGATGGGGGCGCCGGGCACGGTCAGCCCCGCCGACGCCCCCAGGCCGAAGCCGCCCAGGCTATTGTCGTCGAAGCCGTCGTCGGTCGAGGCCACGTTGAAGTGCCCGCTCACGGTCTGGCGCGCCTCGGGGAGGCGGCACCGCCCGGTCGACGCCTCGGGCCAGCGGAGCACCTCGAACTGGAACGAGCCGGCGATCCGCCCCTGCGCGGCCTCCTCGAGCACGAGCTGGCCGGTCGTGCAGAGCACCGGCGGGCAGTCGCCGGCCGACTCGCGGGCGTCGCGACGGTCGGCGGCGGTCATCGTGCAGACCTCCCAGCCGCCCATCGCGTCCTCCAACTGCGCCGCCTGGGCCGCGGCGTCGCTGGGGCTGATGCCCCCGGCCGTGCGCATGAGCGAGAGCATCGCCGCGGGGTAGACCATGAGGGCGAAGCCGGGCTCTTCGTCTTCGGGGTAGCGATCCGGGTCGACGGCGCCGGGGATGATCTGGGCGCCGCCCTCGCGGCCCCTCAGCGTCGCGGCCAGCGTCACCTGGCACTCCGACCCGACCTCGACCCCCACGAAGGTGGACGCCAGAAGCGTGGTCCGCTGGCTGCGGACGTCCGCTGCCGCCTGGGCGACCTCGCCGCCGCTCTCGCTCTGCGCCTCGGCCAGGGCCGCTCGGGCCTGCTCGCGCATCTGCTCGATCTGCTCGCGCGACATCCCCGAGGCGCGGCCCATCCGCTCGGCCCGCTGGAGGGCGATCTCCATGTTGTCCATCATGTCCTCCATGTCCTGCGCAAACTCGGGCAGGGCGCGCTCGACATCGCGGCCCACCTCGTCGGGCGTCATGAGGTCGAAGATGGCCCGCGCGCCGGCCCCGCCCCGGCAGGCCCACGGCTCGGGGCCGTTGACGGCGAAGCCGGGCGGAAGCTCGCCGCCGACGCCCTGCGCGACGTCGCTGCCGTAGAAGCCGTCCACCTCGACGCGCAGCGAGAACGCGGCGTCGGTCGTCGCGGTCACGTCCTCGGCCACGTTGGCGACGCGCACCAGGAACTCCGCCTCGCCGTCGGCCGCGTCGACGTACGCGACGTGGGCATAGGGCGCCGTCGGGTCGACGGGCCGGCCGATTACGTCCTGGTCGACGATCAGGTGGAGGGCGTCGCGCCCCGCCTCGGTGGGCGCGTCGACGGTGAACCGGACGGCGTAGGGCTGGCTCCCCGAGATCTCGGGGAGCGCCACGCGCACCTTCCACCCCCGCATGCTGACCGGCTCGAGCGGCCCCCCGGAGGCGTCGGTCGTCTCGAACAGGTCGGGCGCCCCGAGGTTGACCTCCTCCAGGGTCTCGTAGAATTCGTCCTCGGTCAGGTACTGGGCCACGAACTCGGGGTAGAGGTCGTAGAGACCGTCCTGATACGGCGTGATGGAGCCGAACGCCTGCGCGGCCTCGCGGAGGCCCTCGTCGACCGCCTCGAGGCCGACGCCCGACCACGACCGCCCCGGCGCGAAGATGTAGCGGAGGTAGGCGACGCGCTCGTGGTCGCGCTGGGCGAGCATCTCGCCGGCGGCGTACCAGAAGTACCACGTGCCGTAGCTGCACATCCACGAGCGGCCCGCCGCGCGCTCGGCGTCGCGGGCCGGGCCCGACCGATACCGAACGGGGACCGATGGCCGGTGCAGCGGCTGGTCGAACGTCCGCACCCACGCCGCGCGGCCCGGCGCCACGAACGGGTGGACGTAGCGCCCGCTCTGCCCCTCGATCCAGGCGATCTGGACCGCCGCCGCCGACCCCTCGATGAGCCAGTCCCGCCCGGCCACGCCGGGGGACTCGCAGTTTGGGATCGGCGTCTCGGTCGAGGGCATCCCCGGCGTCGAGCCCTGGATGCCGTGGAACAGCTCGTGGATGGCCGACGCCTCCATGAGGGTCCACATCGGGCTGTCGGGCCGCAGGAACCCGGGGTGCGACGTGAGCGCCATCTTGCCGGAGGGGAACGTGTGGACCGAGCCGATGTCGCTCTCGTCGGGCTTGAGGTAGGCCAGGTACGCCTCGCCGGCTCCGGCGGCCCGGCCTCCACCTTCGGTCATCTGGTAGGGCGCGGCGAACCCGAGCGACTCGAACCACCGGCTCGCAGCCTGGAGCATGCCGGTGTGCTTGTCGGCGACGATCTCGCGGTCGAACCACGGCCCGGTCTGCCGGGCGAGCTCGGCGCCGCCCCACCCGAACAGTTTCATGGCGACCCCGTCGGGGTCGATGTCCTCCTCGACGACCCACTCGGTCGTGGGCCACTGGGCGGCGGCAGGGGCGGCTGTGAGCGCGGCCAGGGCGAGGGCGAGCAGGACCCGACCCCGAGGCGGGCAGAGGGAGAGACAGGGCATGTCGAGTGCAGGCGGTTTCTTCCATCACGTAAGATGGCGGTCGGCACGGATCATCCGTTCCCCGAAAGGCTCCCCAGACCCTTCTGGCGCCGCCTCGGGGCGGGAGCCTCGGGGCGAAATTGGCGTAGCGGGGGCGTCCACCCGGTGCTTCTCCGTGTCGAGCCCTGACTACCGCCTCGTCGGCAAGCGCGTCCGCGTCCACCTCTACACGCGCGAGGGCGTCGTGCTGGGCACCATCGAGGGCCGCGTGGCCGACGTCTCGCCGGGCGTGACGGTGGGGCAGGACGCCGAGGGGCGCGACATCCAGAAGGACCTCGTCTACGTGGTCGACATCGCGCCGGGGCGCGACGCCGAGGGCAACGACGTGCCGTACACCAACTCGGCCGGCGCCGAGGGTGAGGGCTGGTTCGCGGTGCAGGACGTGACGGTGGTCGAGGGCGACGGGCCGACGCTGTTCGCCAACTGAGGCCGCCTCGGTGCCCTCCGAGGCGTGAGGCTACCGGGCCACGATGAGTGTGTGGGTGCGGGCGCTTCCACCCCACACGGTTCGGACGAGATACAAGCCGGCTGCGAGCCCCGACGTGTCCACATCGAGATGCAGCGCCCCGACTGCCTCGCCGGAGAAAACCGTCTGCACGCGTCGCCCGAGGGCATCGTACACGTCTACAAGGAGGGTACCGGGCTTGGGCACGTCGAGAGAGAGCCGCGCGAGGCTCTGCGCCGGGTTCGGGAACGGCGGGCGCACGACGAAGTGGCGGTCTTCGCTGCGGTCACTCGGCGTGGAAAACGACGACGCGTAGACGTAGGCCGCGCCCGCCTCGGGGGCGTCGAGATCCTCGCCTGGCGCCCCGATCACCAGTCGCCGTCCCCAGAGGCCAACGGCGCTTCCGAACCGGGCACCGAGGCGGGGCGTGGGCGCGTAAACCGGTTGTGCTGCAGACCACGCAAGGCCGTCGTGCTCGAATAGGTAGGCGGCTCCGGTGCCGGAGCCCTGGTCGTCGTCGAGGGGTGCACCGACGAGCAGACGGTCTCCGTCGAGGGCGAGGCTGACGCCGAACAGGGAGCGCCTTTCTGGGTTTTCGAGCCCGTCGACGAAAAGGGGGCGGAGGCCTCGGTACTCCGCGACCGCCTCCGTGGAGAAGGGAGACTGGTACTGCGGCGCACCGGCGATCACGCGGCCGCCGTCGATTGCCACCGTCGCTCCAAACAAGCCCGTTGAGGTAGGCGTGAGGTCTCCGACCGGGTTCCAGCGGGCTCCGCTCCACTCGAACACGGCTACCGTCCCGAAGCCCCCGTCCGAGCGTCGGGTCTGGGCCGACACCGCCGCCCGTGCTCCGTCGAGGGCAACGGCGCTTCCGAACCGGACATCGTCCGCGCGCGCCATGAGTGCGCCGATGGAGGTCCAGCGCCCATCGACCTCCTCGAACACTGTTGCCTGACCGGACCCTTCGAACGGAGCCCCCACGAGGGCGCGCCGGCCGCTGACGGCTACCGCCGACCCGAAGCTCTCCAGCCCACTCAGCCGAGGGCGGGACTCCCACCCTGTGGAGGTTTGAATGAACGCGAGTACCTCGTTGTTCTCAGCAGCGCCGACTAGCAGCCACGGTCCGTCCATAGCGAGAGCGGTTGGGGTGGAGCGGCCAAGCGAGAGCCGGTCCGTGCGTGCGACCCGCCCCGAGGCGTCGGTCTCGTACACCCAGACGGCGTTCTCGCCAGGCGCACCCGTCGCCATTCGCGGCCCATCGACGGCCACGATGGCCCCGAGGCGGGCGCCGGTCCGATGCGTGCCCGTAGGCACAAGGAGAGGCGATGTGATCCACAGTTTGCCGGTCGCATCGGGCTCTGAGATGAACGCGACGCCTGTGTAGGGCTGCACGCTTCCGTCAGAACGGGCGAGGTGGTCGCTCCGGATCACGCTGACGCCATCAGTTGCAAGGCGCACCTCTCCCAGTCGCTGGTCCGGGGCGGCCGGGATCAACTGGCTCGTCCAGGTGTCCGCGGATGGGCGGAAAGCGAGGGTGACGTCGGGACGTGGACCAGCTATGCCTGCGTGCACCACGACGAGATCCTCGGCGATATCGACGCTGTCGAGAAGCGGGTAGTTGAGGTTCTCAACCTCCATACGCAGGGTGTCTGGTGCAGACGGGGTGGCCCCGTGCCAGTCGTATGTGAGAACCGTCGCCGGATTCTGCTCCCCACTCAGGCCGAGTGCGAATCGGCCTCCGCCAGCCGCAACGTGCGGGAGGGATCGCTGGAGCTGGAATGTGTCTCGAGCGACCTCAGACCACCCGCCGCCCTGCCGCTCGTAGAAGCGGAGGATCTCGGAGGACCCCAAGCCGCCATCGACAATGGCCGCGCGGTCTCCGTCGAGGCCGAGGCCGCGACCAAAGAACGAGAACGTGGAGCCGTCACCGGCAAGGGTGTCAGCAATCGCCCATCGACCCCCGAGGCGGTCGACGACGTACACGCGCCCCACAGACTCTGCGACGAACGGATCTCCGACAAGCAGGCGGTCGCCACTGAGGGCGACGGTCTCTCCAAAGGAAGCGCTGCCGTCCACTTCAATGCGTGCGACCTCGGCCCAGACCTCGTCCTCCAACTCGAACACGTAGACCGAACCTGGGACAGTGCCGCGGGATCCTGGAGCGCTGACGGCGAGCCGCTCCCCATCGATAGCGACTCCGTTCCCGAAACGACGGTTCGGGCCGGGCTCCGACCCCACGAGACGACTGTGGAGCGCCCACGCCCCATCGCTTCGGTGGAACACAAAGACGACGCCCGCTCCTGCATGCCCCTCTATGTACTGCCCCGAAGCTCCGACGGCGGCCCAATCCCCGTCAACGGTGCTGTCGATGCCAAAGCGGCTTCCGTCCTCCAGCCCGACCGGGGGCGCGAGCCGCTCCACAAAGTCAACACCTGCTCCTTGTGCGAGGACCTCTGGGGATGCAACGAAGGCGAGAAGACACAGGACGCGAGGCATGGAATCCGTAGCAGGCTGCCGCGCGAAAGTAGGCTGGCGCTCTTGCTTCGGGGCGAACGGGACGCCGGAGTACCCTACCACCCGCCTCGGTGCCACGACGCTCGGTCCGTCGTCCGTCGTCCTCTGCTCCGAGGTGGGGTCAGGGGCCTCGGCCGGGCATCGGCTCCACGGCGTGCTCGGGGCGGAGGTACGCGAGCCGGTGCCGCAGTCCTGTCACGGGCTCCACCGAGCGCGCGTTGGGGCGCCGGAGCCGGTGCGGCCGCTTCACGTCGTAGTCGTACTTGGGGTCGACGACGCGGCGGGTGCCGCGGGCGATCCGGGGGAGCCGCTTGTAGAACAGGGTGCCGTGGAGGCGGAAGCGCGCGCCGTCGGGCAGCGACCGGAAGGCCACGAGGCCGAGGTCGGCCGCGCGCTCGGAGACCACCTCGGGGTCGAGGCCCACGCGCCGGACCGCCTGGTCGCGCGAGAGCCCATGCCGCTCCATGAGGCCGCGAATGAGGCCCTCCGGCGGAGCGTCCCAGGCGTCGTCGTCGAAGTCGTCGGTGGAAGCCATGCAGGGCCAACGCGCCGGATCGCGAATGGTTGGAGGGCCGGGGGTGGAGGCGGGCCGCCGCTCATCCCGGAGACCGACCGCTCATCCCAAATCGCTGTCTGTGCGGGCGTCCAGGCCGTTTCATGGAGCATCCACCCTCCGCACAGCCCCATGCCCATTCTGTTCTGCCCCCGCCGCGCTGCCGCCACGAGCCTCCTCGCGATTCTGGTCGCCGTCGTGACGGCCCTTTCTGCGAGCGCGCAGCCTGCCGACCGCACCTTCGCCGTCGAGGTGACCGGCTCCGGACCCGACGTGATCCTCGTGCCCGGCCTCGCGAGCGGCGGCGCGATCTGGGACGGCACCGTCGCCCGCCTCGGGGCCGACCACACGCTCCACGTCGTCACGCTGGCCGGCTTCGCGGGCGAGGCGCCCGTCGCGGCCAGCACCCAGGACGGCTTCCTCGACGCGGTCCGCGACGACCTCGCGGCGTACGTCCGCGGCCTCGACGCGCCCGCGGCCGTCGTGGGCCACAGCCTGGGCGGGTTCACCGCGCTCCGCGTCGGCCTCGCCGCCCCCGAGGCGGTCTCGCACGTCGTCGTGGTCGACGCGCTGCCGTTCCTCGCCGTCATGATGGACTCCACCGCGACCGAGGCGACGGCCGCCGCACAGGGCGGGCCGATGAAGCAGATGATGGCGCTCTCGACGCCCGAGCAGTTCCGCATCCAGCAGCAGATGGCCCTCCAGGGCATGATCATGAGCCCGGACAGCGCCGCCGCGTACGTGGACCTCCACGCCGCCTCGGACATCCCGACCGTCGCGCAGGCGTTCTACGACATGTGGACGACGGACCTTCGCGACGACCTTGCGAGCATGACCGTCCCGACGCTCGTCCTCGCCGCCGGAGCGGGCTACCCGCCGCGCACTGCGGAGCAGGTCCATGCGATGTACGAGGCGGAGTACGCGCCGCTCGATGACGTGCGGATCGTCGCCGTGCCGGACGCGCGCCACTTCATCCAACTCGATCAGCCCGACGCCCTCGAAGGGCACGTCCGCCGGTTCATGGGGGAGGACGTGACGCAGGCGCAGCGCTAGAGCGCCCCTCGGGTTGGTACGAGGCACCAGGTACGGTCCTCGATCAGCGCATCGACCCCTGTACCCCGTACCCTGTACCCTCCTGCATCTCGCCTCCCACGGCTCCTCCTTGCCTCGGGGCCGCGACGGTCCCCGAGGCGGTCATCCCCTCGTCCCATGCGTGCCTCCCGAGCCTACTGGATCTGCCAGCTCTCCGGCTGGAGCGTCTACGCGGCCGTCAACCTGCTGCTCGGGTCGCTCTCCAACGGCCCGAGCGCGAGCGGCCTGGGGCTGAGCGTCGGGGCGAGCGCGATCGGCCTCGGGGCGACGCACGCCTTCCGCGCGGTCATCCTCCGCCTCGGGTGGCTGGAGCGGTCGGTGGCGGCGCTGGCGGTGCGGATGGCGGCGGGAAGCCTCGTCACCGCAGTCGCGATGGCCGTCGTGGCGCTGGCGGCGGTCTCGGCCGTGTTTGCCGCGTTTCCGGTCGAGCAGGATGCCCCGCCGCTCCTGCTGTCGTTCCTCGGGGCGACGGTCAACTGGACGGCCCTGCTGCTGATCTGGTCGGGCCTCTACGCGGGCGTCCACCTCGTGGGGCGGTGGCGCGAGGCCGAGCGCGAGCGCGCGCAGGCCGAGGCCGAGCGGTGGCGGCTGGAGGCCGTGGCCCGCGGGGCCGAGCTGCGGGCGCTCCAGGCGCAGGTCAACCCGCACTTCCTGTTCAACAGCCTCAACACGGTCCGCGCGCTGATCGCCGAGGACCCCGACCGCGCCCGCGACGCCGTGACCGAGCTGTCCGACCTGCTCCGCTACGCCCTCGCCGCCGGCCGGCGCGAGACTGTCCCCCTGGGCGACGAGATCGCGACGGTGCGGCGCTACCTGGCGCTCGAGGGGCTCCGGTTCGAGCACCGCCTCGGGGCGGAGGTCCGCGCCGACCCCGAGGCGCTCGCCGCGCCGGTGCCGCCGATGGTGGTGCAGACGCTGGTCGAGAACGGCATCAAGCACGGCATCGGACGGACGCCCGAGGGCGGGGCGCTCCGCGTCGAGGCCCGCGCCGAGGCGGGCGGCGTGCGCATCGTGGTCGAGAGCCCCGGCGTGCTCGACGCTGAGGCGGAGCCCGAGAGCGGGGTCGGGCTCGCGAACGCGGCCGAGCGGCTGCGGCGCCTCGGCGGCGACCGCGCCGCCCTGGTCGTCCGCCAGGCCACGCCGAACACCGTCCGCGCCGAGATCCTGGTCCCCCTCGCCGTGCCCACCGACGCATGAGCCGCGCGATGCTCCGGGCCGTCCTGGTCGACGACGAGCGCCTCGCGCGCGTCGAGCTGCGGCGCCTCCTCGAGGCGCACCCCGAGGTGGAGGTCGTGGGCGAGGCGGCGGACGCGCCCCGCGCCCGCGCCCTCCTCGACGCCCTCGCCGAGGCGGGCACCCCGCCCGACGTGCTGTTCCTGGACGTCCAGATGCCGGGCGAGACCGGGTTCGACCTGCTCGCGAGCCTCGACGCCGTGCCGCCAGCGGTCGTCTTCGTGACCGCCTACGACGAGCACGCGCTGCGGGCGTTCGAGGTCTCGGCCGTCGACTACCTCGTCAAGCCCGTCGCGCCGGCCCGCCTCGCCGCCGCTGTCGCCCGCCTCGACGTGCCCGAAACCGCTGCGCCGGATGACATCCCCGAGGCGGCAGCCTCCGAGGCGGTGGAGGACGCGGTGCGCCGCCTCGGGGTCGACGACCGCGTGTTCGTCAAGGACGGCGAGCGGCTCCACTTCGTCCGCCTCGGCGACGTGCGGCTGTTCGAGTCGGAGGGCAACTACGTGCGGCTCTACGTCGGGCGCGAGACGCCGCTCGTGCTCCGGTCGCTCAACCAGCTCGAGGCGCGACTCGACCCCGCCGTCTTCTTCCGCGCCAGCCGCAAGCACCTCGTCAACCTGGCGCGTGTGACGACCCTGGAGGACTGGTTCGGGGGGACGCTCCGGGCCGTGCTCGACGGCGGCGAGGCGGTCGAGCTGTCGCGGCGGCAGGCCCAGCGGTTCCGCGAGCGGACGAGCCTGTAGCGCGCCGCCTCGGGGTGCCGGAGGGGTGGCACCCGGGGCCGCGTAGGTTGATGCATCCTCTCCCCGCACCCATGCCCCGTCATCACGTCATCGACTACATCGAGTTTACCGTCCGCGACCTCCCCGAGGCGAAGCGGTTTTACACCGAGGCGTTCGGCTGGCAGTTCACCGACTACGGCCCGACGTACGCGGGCATCCAGGGCGAGGGCCGCGAGCAGGGCGGCATCGAGCAGGGCGAGCCCCGAGGCGACGGCGGCCCGCTCGTGATCCTGTACTCGGACGATCTCGACGCGAGCCTCGCGGCCGTCGAGGCGGCGGGCGGGACGATCTCGACGCCGCCGTTCGATTTTCCAGGCGGCCGGCGATTCCATTTCCGCGACCCGAGCGGGAACGAGCTCGCGGTGTGGACGGAGGGGTAGCGCCGCCTCGGGGGTGTCGCCGCCGGCAGGCCCCGAGGCGGGCGTGGAGTCATTCCTCTTTCTCCGCCTCGGGGTGCGTGGCGCGGAACGCCTCGATGTCGGCCAGGATGTCCTTGGCGACCTCCTCGATCTCCTGGGCCACGTCGACCGTCTCGCCGAGGTCCATGCGGAGGGCGACGAGGAGCGGCTCAATGTCTGGGGCGAGAGGCGAGTCAGCTAGGCGGTTGAGCAGATCGGCAGTTTGACCGTGGGCAGCGAGTTGTACACTGATGTATGGAAGTCCAGGGGTGCTTGATAATTTGGTGTTTTTAGGCATCATAGATAGGGATTCTATTGCTTCGTCAAAACGGCCTAGGTGAACTAGTGCCTTGACCCAGTTGTTATACGTGCCTGGGTCGTTTGGTCGAAGCTGAAGGGAATGCTTGAATGCGATAAGCGCGTTCTCAAAGTTGTTGAGGTGTGCCAGAGCTACTCCCCTGTTGTTGTGGGCGTCCGGATCGTCTGGTCGCAGGCTGAGCGCTCGGTCGTAGGCAGCGAGAGCCTCCTCGTTGCGGTCGATGTCATTGAGAAGAACGCTCTTGTTGTAGAGAGCATCTACATGGTTTGGATAGAGATGGAGAGCTCGATCGTATGCATCAATTGCCTCCTCGTATCGACGGAGCTTTGAGAGAGTGACGCCACGGTTGTAGTGTGCATCTGGTGAGCTGGGAATAATTGAGGCAATCTGGTCTTGTGATGCGAGTAAGGACGTCAAGAGGTGGAAGGATGGAGACTCTTTAAAACGTTCGATCAATGCAATTTCCCGTTGAAGTGTCTCAGGGAGCGAGAGGGTTGTCAGGTCGATTTCAAGTAGAGACTCCAGCGAGTAAGTCATATATGGATTTGTCTCATGCTCTACCCTATGATTTAATTCATTGGGTAAGTCGGATAACTTGTTTAGGTCCGCCCATGTCTCTGCAACAATGCGTGCTCGTAGTTCCGGCTCCGCTAGATTTAGCAGCTCGCCGTAAGCGAGATAGTGATCTCGCCGATGCTCGGGGGCGAGGCCACAGGCTTCGCGGACAAGGGCTTGCACGGCGGGTACCAACCGCTCTCCCTCGTAGTAGCGCACCATGAACCGGACGGCTCCTCGGACGCGTGCCGAGGCCTGCCCGCGCCGCCGCATCAGGTGGTAGATGTTGTAGAGCCGTTCGGCGACCTGGTACACCTTCGTTCGTCCGCGCTGGTCGATCACGCGAACCGCCCCGCGCTCTTCCAACCGCTTGAGCTGGGCGCTGGCGAGGCTCACGTTCATCCGCGCTGCCTCGGCGATGTCGCGGGCCGTGCCTGGGTCCCAACGGTCAGCCAGCGCCACGAACACCTTTCGCTCCTTCGGCGCCAGCTTGTCGAGGTGGTGCTTGAAGTACTCCGTGTGCTCGTCGATGAGGTGGACGAGGTTCTCCATCAGCTCCCGGAACGAGGTCCGGGCGGCGAACTCGGAGAGGATGCGGATGAGGCGCGGGTTGCCGCCCGTCAGAATCTCGACCGGCCGGAAGTACGCGCGCGGCGTGTCGGTGGACCCCGCCAATGCCCACAGGTCGGCGATCTCGTCGAGCGAGTCGAGCGGGTCGAGGTGAACGATGCGGAAGAACTCGTAGAGCGCCTGCTTCTCGTCGTCGATCTGGTCGAACCGCTGCGTGGCGGTTCCGAGGAGCATCAGCCGAGGCTCGGTCTGGAGCGTCTTGCGGAGCGCCCACGTCTCGTCGTCGTCGTCCATCTGGCTGCCCACCAGTTGATGCAGGTTCTCGACCACGAGGAGGAGCCGCACGCCTCGCTCGTCGGCGAAGTCCATGAGCTGGGCGAGGGCGCGGCCCCGGAGGCGGACCGCATCGGGCTCCTGCTGCAACTCGGCGTGCGCCTCGTGCCAGCGCGCCTCGCCTGTCTGCTCGGCGATCTGAAAGAGTGCTTCGAGCCAGAACTCGCCCGCGTTCGTGACGCCGTAGCTCTCCTCGCCGAACACCACCGGGTACCATTGCGCCGCTAACGCCTCGTCACGCCGGATCTCGGCCGCCGCCCGGAGCACGAGCGTCGACTTGCCGCTCCCCCGAGGCCCGATCACGAGGACGTGCTGGTTCGCCTCGCCCGTGTTCTCGCGAACGACTTCCACGACGGCGTCGAACTCCCGGTGCCGAACAACGAACGTGCGGATCAGCGTCTCGTCGTCGAGAAACGCCGGGTTGTACTTCATCGTGAGGTCCATCAGCGTCCCGAGGCGGGGGTGAAGGTGTCTCCGTGGCGCCGCCGCCACCAGTCGCGGAGGAGCGACGACTCGAACGCGTAGCTGGCGCCGTCGCGCGTCAGGTACCCATCGTGCTCCAGCACGTCGAGGACGGAACGAGCGCTCGCCTCGCCTTCGGCGCCCGCGAGGTCGTGGTCACGCAGGAAGACCGGCACGGTGCTTCCGTGGAGTGTGCCCGTCACCGCCGCCTCGGTGAGCAGGTCGATGGCGAGTGCGAGCACGTCCTTGGGGAGCACCCGCGAGAGGCGCTCCTCGTACGTGCTCAGTTCAACATGCCCCCGTGGCCCGAGCATCCGCTTGCGATAGGCCGCCTCCACGTCCTCGACGGTGCAGACGTCTCGCTCGTCCCGCTCGACGACATCGCGGACGTGGCCGAAGAACACCTGGACGTGGTGTGGGATGCACGATCCGAGGCGCTCCGTCATCCGTTCCGCCGCTCCATCGGCGAACGTCAGCCCGTAGTGGTTGCCGAGCGCTCGGAGGCATCCGATGGCGGTTTTCGCCGGCCACGGCTCCAGGTCGAACGGTGCCAGGTGGTTGATCGTCGCACTCAGCCCCACGCGCCGGAGAATCGGCTCGAACCCGATGGAGCCGGTGACGACCACCCGGATCTTGCCCTGGTGCCGCTGGGTCGCGCGGCGGAGCCACGACATGAACGCATCGACCGCCGCCCGGCCTTCTGGAGTGACCTCGTGGTTCGGCCCCGAGAGCATCCGGTCGACCATCACCGGCACCTCGTCGAGGAACAGGATGACGGGCGGTTCGGCCTCCGCAATCTCGTCCATCAGCCGGTCGGCTTTCTCGCGCCACGTTCCGCGAAGCAGCCCCTCCCGGATGGTGATGGCGATCTCGTCCACTTGCAGCGACTCGACCGCCTCGGAGGTCTTCTCCAGGACGTTCCGGAACACCTGGCCGACCTTCGCCAGCAGCTTTCGGTCCGCCCACAGTTGCGCGGCGAGTGCGGCGACGAAGTCCTCTGCCGAGGCGGCATCTTCGACATCGACGAAGACACAGGAATAGCGGTCCCCGAGGCGGCGGGCGGCCTCGCGCATGAGGCTCGTCTTTCCGATCCGGCGCTGGGCTGTCAGGTGGACGTGGCCGCCCCCAGTCAGGATCTCGAGGAAGCGCCGGAGTTCGTGAGCCCGGTTGTAGAAGCGATCGGGGCCGGAGACCCAGTTGCCTTGCGTCTGGCGAAGTGTTTCCATCCCAACGAATCTGTTGCCAACGGATCTGTTGGGAGAATAGGATCTGCTCGGGAGCCTGTCAAGCATGAGGCCGCGCCTCCTCCCCGGAAGCACGGCCTCAAGCCATCAGAAAGGGCTTTTTACGCCTCGCCCGCCGGCGCCATCGGCACGTCCGCCTCGGGGCCGCCGTCTCCGGGAGGGCGCACGCTTCGGGCGTAGACCGTGCCCGGATCGAAGTCGTGTCCGTCCGGCCACGTCACGGTGCCCGCCTCGACGCGGACCTGGCAGAAGTAGGCCGGATCCCCGAGGCGATGGAAGAAGGCGCTCCGCTGGTACGGGCGGGTATCGAACACCCGCTCCTCCCCCGAGGCGAACCAGACGTAGAGGATGCCGTCGCCGGTCGGGCGCGCCTCGATGATCGTGTGGCGGGCCATCAGCGGAGGGGGTCGATCTTGAACACGGGCTCGCCCTTGACCGCGAGCGCCCAGTTGGCCTCCAGCTCTTCGGCATGGATCTCCATCCACGCTTGCGCCAGCTTCAGCTTGCGGCGCGGGAGCGAGCCATCGAGGACCTCGCCGTCTGGGATGCGGAGGACAACCTCCTCATCCTGATACCTCACGTGGACGTGGGGCTCGTGGTGCTGACCCTCGTCGTAGTAGTAGAGGTAGACGACGAGGCCGTAGAAAAAGGAGATCGCGGGCATCGGACACAAGGGACGCTCTCAACGTACGGACGCACGCGACCGCCTACGCCTCGCCCGCCGGCGCCATGGGCACGTCCGCCTCGGGGCCGCCGTCGCCGGAGGGCTCCGAGGCGGGTGCAGCCTCGGGGACGGCCTCGCCGGCCGGGACGGTCGAGAGCGTGACGCCTCCGCCGGGTGCCGCGTCGATCACGACCGCGTCGCCGTCGGCCACGAAGCCGCCCAGGATCTGCTCCGCGAGGCGGTTGGCGACCTGCCGCTGGAGCACCCGCTTCAAGGGGCGCGCGCCGAAGGCGGCGTCGAAGCCCTCGGCCGCGAGCGCGTCTTTGGCCGCGTCGGTCAGCACCAACTTCAGGCCGTGGCTCTTCTGGGCCATCCGGCGCGTCCGGTCGAAGAGGATCTCGACGATCCGGCGGATCTGGTCGCGGCCGAGCGGACGGAAGACGACCGTCTCGTCGATCCGGTTGAGCAGCTCGGGGCGGAGCGTCTGCCGCAGCAGCAGCAGCAGCTCGTCGCGGATCCGGTCCATCTCCGCCTCGGAGACTTCGCGGCCGCCGTCGAGGCGCTGGCTGATGATCTCCGAGCCTAGGTTGGAGGTCATGATGACGATCGTGTTCGAGAAGTCGACCACGCGGCCCTTCGAGTCGGTCAGGCGGCCGTCGTCGAGCACCTGGAGGAGCACGTTGGAGACCTCGGGGTGGGCCTTCTCGAACTCGTCGAGCAGCACCACGCTGTAGGGCCGGCGGCGGACCGCCTCGGTGAGCTGGCCGCCCTCGTCGTAGCCCACGTAGCCCGGAGGCGCGCCCACGAGGCGGGAGGCCGTGTGGCGCTCCTGGTACTCCGACATGTCGATGCGGACCAGGGCGCCCTCGTCATCGAAGAGCTGCTCGGCGAGGGCCTTCGCCAGCTCCGTCTTGCCCACGCCCGTCGTGCCGAGGAAGATGAAGCTGCCCAGCGGCCGCTGGGCCTCCTGGAGGCCGGCGCGGCTCCGCCGGACGGCGTTCGCGACCGCCTCGACCGCCTCGGGTTGACCCACGACCCGCTTCTCGATCTCGTCTTCGAGGTGGAGCAGCTTCTCGCGCTCGGTCTCGAGCATCTTGCTCACCGGGATGCCGGTTGCGCGCGAGATGACGTCGGCGATGTCTTCGGCGTCGACCTCCTCCTTGAGCATCGCGCCGTGCTGCTGAACCTCCCCGAGGCGGTCGGTCGCCTCGGTGATGGCCTCGTCGAGCGTCGGGATCTCGCCGTAGCGGATCTCGGCCACGCGGCCGAACTCGCCCTGGCGCTCGAGGTCGGCCGCCTCGGTTTTGAGCGCGTCGATCTGGGCTTTCGACTCCTTGATGGTCGTGACCAGGTCGCGCTCCTGCTCCCACTTCGCGCGGAGCCGATCACGCTCCTCCGCGAGGTTGGCCAGCCGCTCGGTGATCGCGGCCACCTGCGCGTCGTCGCTCTCGCGTTTGACCGCCTCGCGGGCGATCTCCTGGGTCCGGATCTCGCGCTCGACCGAGTCCAGCTCCTCAGGCGTCGAGTCGATCTCGATGCGGAGCCGGCTCGCCGCCTCGTCGATGAGGTCGATGGCTTTGTCCGGGAGGAAGCGGTTGGTGACGTAGCGGTCCGACAGCTCGGCCGCGGCCACGATCGCGCCGTCGGTGATGCGGACGCCGTGGTGCACCTCGTAGCGGTCCTTGATGCCACGCAGGATCGCGACGGTGTCCTCGACCGACGGCTCGGCCACGAGCACCATCTGGAAGCGGCGCGCGAGCGCCATGTCCTTCTAGAAGTACTTCTGGTACTCGTCGAGCGTCGTCGCGCCGACCGCCCGCAGCTCGCCGCGCGCGAGGGCCGGCTTGAGGATGTTGGCCGCGTCCATCGCGCCCTCGCCGCCGCCGGCGCCCACGAGCGTGTGGATCTCGTCGATGAACAGGATCACGTCGCCGTCGGACTCAGACACGTCCTTGACGACCGCCTTCAGCCGGTCCTCGAACTCGCCGCGGTACTTGGCGCCGGCAATCAGCGCGCCCATGTCGAGCGCCAGGATCCGCTTCGACTGGAGTCCCTCGGGCACGTCGCCTTCGACGATGCGGATCGCGAGCCCCTCTGCGATGGCCGTCTTGCCCACGCCCGGCTCGCCGACCAGGACGGGGTTGTTCTTGGTGCGCCGCGAGAGGATCTGGAGGACGCGCCGGATCTCGTCGTCGCGCCCGATGACGGGGTCGATCTTGCCCTTGCGCGCCGCCTCGTTGAGGTCGCGCGCGTAGCGGTTGAGGGCGTCGTACTTCGACTCGGCGTAGGGGTCCTGCACGCGCTGCCCGCCGCGGACCTGCTGGAGCACCCCGAGGAGGGCATCCTTCGTCACGCCCTGGCTCTGGAGCGCGTTCGCGACCGGGCCGTCGCCCGCGGCGAGTGCCATCAGCAGGTGCTCGGTCGCGACGTACTCGTCGCCCAGCGCCTCGGCCTCCTTCAGCGCCGCATCGAACGCCTTGCTGAGGTCCTGGCCGACGTACTGTCCGGACACGCTCGCGCCGGTCACGGTCGGGAGCTTCTCGAGGGCGCGGTCGGTGAGCGCCGCGAGCGTCTCGGCGTTGGCCCCGAGGCGGGAGAGGAGGGTCCGCGCGAGGCCACCCTCATCCTGGAGGAAGGCCTTCAAGAGGTGAGCCGGCTCGACGCCCTGGTGGTTCGTCGACTGGGCGATCTCGAGGGCTGCCTGGACGGCCTCCTGTGCCTTGACGGTCAGTTTCTGGAGGTTCATGCGTGCATGCGGCGAGCGCCGCCTCGGGGTCTGGATGGAGTCGCCTCGGGGCGAGCGAACGCCGTGCCGCGAGGCGGAGATCTGTCAGGATGTCAGCCGTTATTGGGCTAAGGAATAGAAGCCCGTTGCCTGGAACCATGGAGGACGAACAAGGGGCTGCCTCCGTGCTTATTGATTGGCTTCGACCCGACGATACAGCGCCGTGTCCCGCAGCAGGCCCGTCGTGTCCGCCACCCCCGATTCCTCGCCCCTTCGCGCGTACCGTCTGATGATGGGCGTTGGGGCTGTCTCCGTGATGGTGTTTTGGTGGATCTACCAGATCTACGATCCAGAGGCCTATGATCCCTTGTGGGGCCGTTTGGCCATTACGGGGGTGTGTTGCGGCGTTCTGGTCTTGACGTACGTCAGCGAGCTCGTCCGCAGGCGGATCGACATTACGGTGGCGCTGGTAGTGAGTGCCGTCACGGCGTACTTCTCGTGGGTCTGCACGCGGAATGGCTTGGACGGTGAATGGGCAACGGGGTTGATGGCATCTCATGTCGTGTGCTCGTTCGCCATCGGCCTGTATGCCCCGAGCGAGCGACGAGCGGCGATCGGGGTGGCCAGTCTTTTCTTGATCGTCGCGGCGTTCGTGCTCGGAGCCGATGGGGTGGAGATGCCGCGCATCCCCTTCCTCAGCTACATCGCGGTGATCTCTGTCTCAGCGCTGGGCGGTGGCGTCCTGCGCATTCAGGCCGTCCGTGATTTCTCCGCCTCGGTAGAAGAGGCCGCGCGAAAGGAGCGCCTTCTGCGGACGGTCATCGACACCATCCCGGATTTCATCTTTGTGAAAGACTGCGAAGGGCGCTCCGTGCTTCGCAACCTCGCCAATGCGCGTGGCTTCGGCTTCAACGACCCCGACGAACTGGTCGGTCGAACCGAGGCCGAAGCCGTTGGCGACCCTGAACTGGCGGCGCGCTACTACGCCGAGGACATGCGCGTGATCGAGACTGGCGAGCCGCTTCTCGATCACCAGGAGTCGTTCGTGATCGATGGGTCGCCGCGCCTGCTGCAGACGACGAAGGTGCCCCTGCGCGATCTGCACGGCGAGGTCATCGGCCTCGTCGGGACGGCGCGCGACATCACCAAGCAAAAGGCGGCGGAGGTGGCGCTTGTCGACGCCAAGGAGGCCGCCGAGGCGGCGACGCGGGCCAAGTCGGAGTTCCTGGCCAACATGAGCCACGAGATCCGCACGCCCATGAATGGCGTCGTCGGCATGACGTCACTCCTGCTCGGCACCGATCTCGACGGAGAGCAGCGCGAGTTCGTCGAGACGATTCGCACCTCGGGCGATGCCCTCTTGACGATCATCAACGACATCCTCGACTTCTCGAAGATCGAGGCCGGGATGCTGGACCTGGAGGCCCAGCCCTTCGACGTGCGCCAGTGCGTCGAGGAGGCGCTTGACCTTGTCACTCAGCGCGCATCCGAGAAGGGCATCGAACTGGCCTACCTGGTCGAAGACGGCGTGCCCGCCTCGGTTGTGGGCGATGTCACGCGGGTGCGGCAGGTGCTCGTCAACCTGCTCTCGAACGCGGTCAAGTTCACCGAGACCGGCTCGGTCTGCGTCCGCGTCCACGCCCGCCCGCCCGACCCCGAGGTGGGCCACCGGACGACGCTCGCGTTCGCGGTTGAAGACACCGGCATCGGAATCGCGGCCGACAAGCTCGACCTGGTCTTCCAGAGCTTCTCGCAGGCCGATGCCTCGACGACGCGCCAGTTCGGCGGCACGGGCCTCGGCCTCACGATCTGCCAGCGCCTCGTCTCGATGATGGGCGGCGAGATCGAGGTCGAGAGCGTGCCCGGCGTCGGCTCGACGTTCCGGTTCTCGGTCGCCGCCGAGGTGGCGCCGAGCGAGAGGCGCGTCTTCCTCCGCCCCGATCAGCCCGCGCTCGAAGGGCGCCGCGTGCTCGTGATCGACGACAACGAGGTCAACCGCGAGATTCTGACTCGCCTGTCGGAGCGCTGGCGGATGCGCCCCGAGGCGGCCACGTCTGGCCCGGAGGGGCTCGAGGCGGCCGACCGGGCCGTCGCTGCGGGCGCGCCGTTCGACCTGGTGTTGCTCGACATGCAGATGCCAGGGATGGATGGCATCGAGGTGGCCGAGGCCCTCCGGACGCGAGAGCCTGCGCCCGCGGTCGTCATGCTGACGTCGATCCACCGGGACGCGTCGTTCCGCGCCGACGCCCGCGCGGCGGGGGTCCACACGGTGCTCTACAAGCCGACCAAGCCGTCGCAGCTCTACGACACGCTGATCGGCATCTTCGGCGAGGCCGTCGACGCCCCCGAGACTGAGGCTGCGTGGGTGTCGCGCCCGCGCCCGATGCCGCGCGCGTCGTCCGGCGAGCCGGTGCCCCCCGAGGCGGCCCCGCTGCGCATCCTGGTGGCCGAGGACAACGCGGTCAACCAGAAGGTGGCCCTCCGGCTCCTCGAACGCCTCGGCCACCGCGCCGACGTCGCCGCCAACGGCATCGAGGCCCTCGACGCGGTCCGCCGCCAGCCCTACGACGTGGTGCTG